>JAZRUU010000001.1:0-5622 GCA_045652725.1 Clostridia bacterium
CCTCGCACTTTGAACAAACCTCACCGCTTGGTGTATCACATATATCGTTGGGGTTCGGTTTTTTCAATCTGCGCGATTTGTTAACAAAAAACCCGCCGCTACTTGCGGCGGGTTTTCTATATGTATGATTATTAAATCAATGATGATGGTGATGATGGTGATGGTGATGGTTGCCTGCGTGTGCATGGTGGTGTATTTGGCATTCTGTTTCGTGGCAATGTTCATCGGGTGTTTCAAATTCTAATGTGGCATGAAAAATGCCGGCCTCTTTTAACTCGTGGCGAATATCGTCTTTAATTTGGTGAGCATCGCCTTCTGCCACAATGTGCATGGTGGCATACACCGTCTCACCGTCTAAACTCCAGAGGTGAATGTGATGCGCATCAATAACACCTGAAACAGTTGAAACAATTTTCATCACCTGCGCTGTGGTGATGTTTTTCGGCGTTTTTTCAAGAAACAAGTTTAAAATTTCGTTCATATTTTTCAACGCGTTGATTAAAATGAAAAGTGCAAGCAAAATAGAAAGAACAGGGTCGATAAAGGAAAAGTTGGTAAATTTCATCACCAAAGCGCCGATTAAAACTAAAATCCAGCCGAGCGCATCTTCAATCATATGCAGGTTAACGGCTTTTTGATTCATTGAATGGCCGCCGTGAGTGAAAAAAACGGCAACACCGTTAACGAGCGCACCGATGATGGCAAAAAGAATCATGCCGTTATAATGAATGGCAGACGGCGAAAAAAGCCGTTTGGCAGCGTTGATAAGAATCAACACCGAACCGACAAGAAGAATAGTTGTGGTAATCAGGCTGCCCAAAACAGAGTAACGGGCATAGCCATATGTGTGTGTTTCGTCTGGCCTTTTTTGGCTCTTTTTTTCAAGAGCATATGAAATGCCGATGCTGATCGCGTCACCTGCGTCGTGCAACGCGTCAGACATAATGGCGATGCTGCCGGTGAAGAGTCCGCCAAAGAACTCAAAAACAGCAAAAGAAAAATTCAGAATAAAGGCAATTAAAATATTTTTTTGTGTTTTCATTATGGCCTCCTGTGGTTTTTCTAAAACATTCGGTTTTATTATATAATTTCTTTTGCTTAAAATCAATAGAAGTGGCGGCGGGGATGCAATTTTTTTTGCATTTGTGCGCGATGTGCCCTGTGCACGGTTGACAAGAGTAAAAAGACAGAGTATAATTGAGCCATACAGAAAGGATTGATTCTTTTGAAAAAAACCTTGATTGTGGTTGATATGCAAAATGATTTTATCAATATGGCCCTTGGAACGCCTGAAGCTGTGGAGATTGTGCCGCGTGTTAAGGCAAAAATTGAAGCCTGCCTGCAAAACGGCGATGAGATTATTTTCACCCGTGACACCCACGGGGAGGACTATTTGAAAACACCCGAAGGCGAAAAGTTGCCGGTTGAGCATTGTGTGCGCGGCACAAAAGGGTGGGAGATTTACGAGGGGCTTTATGTTCCCGGGTGCAAAATAATTGATAAACCCAATTTTGGCTGGCCCAACTGGCGCGATGAAGCGTTGGAAGAGATTGAACTTGTTGGGCTTTGTACCGATATTTGTGTGGTTTCAAATGCTTTGATTTTAAAAGCGACTTTTCCTGATGCGAAAATAACGGTTGATGCGACCTGCTGTGCCGGTGTTACGCCCGAGAGCCACAAGGCCGCTCTGCTGACAATGAAAATGTGCCAGATTGATGTAGTGGGAGAGTGACAATGATGTTTGATGCTTTAAAGGTTAAAAACGATTGTGTTTTATGGATTCAGAAATTTTTTGAAGAAAACGGCCCCGGTTGCAATGCTGTTGTGGGCATCTCCGGCGGAAAAGACAGTTCTGTTGCGGCGGCGCTATGCGTTGAAGCTCTGGGGAAAGACAGAGTGATTGGCGTTTTAATGCCGCAGGGCAAACAGCACGATATTGATATGGCTTACCGTCTGGTAAACCATTTGGGAATCCGCCATTTTGAGGTGAATGTTGGTGAAACGGTTAACGCGCTGCTTGGCAGCATGCCGCAAGACCTTGAAATCACAACGCTTTCTAAAACAAACCTGCCGCCCAGAATCCGTATGGCCACGCTCTATGCTGTTTCGCAGAGTTGTAACGGCCGTGTGGTGAACACCTGCAATCTTTCAGAAGACTGGGTTGGCTATTCCACCCGTTACGGTGATTCGGTAGGTGATTTTTCGCCTATGTCACATTTGACCGTGACCGAGGTTAAGGCTATTGGCCATCTTCTTAGTTTGCCTGCAGAACTCGTTGAGAAAACGCCCATTGATGGCCTTTGCGGCAAAACGGATGAAGAAAATCTTGGCTTTACCTATGCCGAACTGGATGTTTACATTCGCACAGGCAAAATTGACGACCCTGAAAAAAAGGCGCTGATTGACAAAAAACACAAAGCAAACCTTTTTAAACTTGAACTGATGCCCTCGTTTGTGCCGGAACTGTAATCTGGCAACGCGCGGGGAATGTGTTGTAATATATTTTATT
This sequence comes from Clostridia bacterium, assembly GCA_045652725.1. Lineage (GTDB taxonomy): Bacteria > Bacillota > Clostridia > UBA1381 > UBA9506 > UMGS755. Next base: position 2,510 of record JAZRUU010000001.1, read on the forward strand.
CTGTAAGATAATGCGAGATGCCCCAAACAAGAGCAGAGCTTTTGTTTGGGGCATCTTTTTTGTTTGCATATTTTTTACAAAAAAACTCAAACTAACAGAAAGAAAGGGAGGAGAAAAATGAATTTAACTGTCAAAGAATTGGCGGCGCTTGAAGAACAATTGACAAAGGAGCAACTGCTTGTAAAAAAATATCAGGCTTATGCAAGAGAGTGTCAGGATGCAGAACTCAAGGCAACCTGCAATCGCATTGCCGATAAGCACCGTCAGCATTTTAACACCCTTTTGGGATATTTGCAGTAAGGAGGAGAGCAATGAAACAAATGGTTATGACCGAGCGCGAGATGATGGAAGATTCGCTTTCTTCACAAAAACATATTGCAGCCGGTTACAATACCTGCGCCGGCGAGTGTAACAGCGCGCAACTTCGCACGGCGGTTTTAAACATTCTGGCAGATGAGCAGGAACTTGGCTCGCAAATTTTTGATGCTATGCAGGCACGGGGATGGTACCAAATAAAAGAAGCAGAGCAGAGCGATGTGTCTAAAACAAAGCAAAAATTCATAGATTCTGCCGATTCTTCTACCTAAATCTGCTGTTTTTGTAATCAAAACTTCACATAAAATCTATAGACAAGCCACTTGGCGTTATGGTACAATTTAAATAACCAATAAACCGTCAGGAGGGCTTATTTATGAAAAGATTACAAATGAAAAAGGTACTAAAAACACTTGTTTTGCTGTTATCTCTTTTGCTGATTCTTTCCGGGTGTGCTGCCAAAACCGTAGAAGCGCCCGCAGAACCAACACCGGAACCGACGCCTGACCCCATTGCACTTGAAATTCAAAGTTTTTTTGATAAGTATGTTGAAACCGAAGAGCGCCCCATTGCCGTTATGGTAGATAATGATGATAAAAACGCCCGTCCGCATGCGGGGTTAAATGAAGCCTATTTGATTTATGAAATGACCGTTGAGGGCGGCTCTACCCGGTTTATGGCCTTTTTTCGCAACGATGGAACAGAAAAAATCGGCCCGGTTCGCTCGTCCAGACATTATTTTTTAGACTATTTAATGGAGCACGATGCCATTTACACACATTATGGCTGGAGCCCCAAGGCACAAAAAGACATTGCCGCCTTTAACATTCAGAAAATTAACGGTGTTCTGGGTGTTGACGGCAACATTTTCTGGCGTGAGCAAAAGTTCAAGGGCGACTGGCACAGTGCCTACACCAGCATTGCGAACATTAAAGAGATGGCAGAGCAGAAAGGCTACCCCGTAACCGGTAACAAAAAGAGCGGTTTAAACTATGCCAAAGAGTACATTTTGCTTTCATCTGAAATGCCCGCAACCAATGTTAAACTGAATTATTCGGGCAAATATTCTACCGGTTATCACTATAACATCAACACGGGGCTTTATGAAAAGTCAATCGGTTCAGCACCGCATGTGATGCAAAACGGCGAGGTGCTGACGGTTAAAAACATTCTGATTCAATTCATTGCCGATACGCCGCTGGGCGATGGGTCTGACCGTCGAGAACTCATTACTACCGGCAGCGGCAAAGGATATTATATTACAGACGGTTTCTGTGAAGAAATTACCTGGTCGAAATCATCCAGAACGGCCAACACCGTTTATAAACGCGCCGATGGCACAGAACTGTTATTGAACCCCGGTAAGACCATTATCAACATCATCAGTCCGCAGGCAACAACGACGATTGAGTAATCGTATGTGTATATAAAAGGTTATATTGGTATTTTGAGACGGCATAGTATTTTCTGTGCCGTCTGTTTTGCTATGTTCGGCAAGATTTGACATAAATTTTAAATAATCTTGAAAAAACCCTTGCGGTATGATATAATGATGTTACGATACAATTGAATAAAAATTCATTGAGGAGGTTCATATATGGAAAAAGGGAATGTATTGGTAATTGGGAATTCGGGCGTAGGCAAATCTACCCTCATTAATGCTGTAATTGGAGAAGATGTTGCAAAAACTGGGTGGGGAATAAGTGGAACAACAAAAGAATTAGAAATATATGAAAGTGAAAAAATTCCATTTCGTATTATAGACTCAGCAGGCTTTGAGCCGTCTTTGTTTAATCTGAAACGAGCTATCAATTCAGTTAAAAAGTGGTCAAAAAGCTGTGCGAAAGAAGGCCATAAGGATAATCAGATTAACGCTATTTGGTTTTGTGTTGACGGAATGGCTGCAAAGTTGTTTCCTGAAACGATTAAAAATCTTTCGCGAGCGACCTCTATGTGGGAATCGGTACCGATTATTGTTGTAATTACTAAATCTTTTGCGATTCCCGACAGAGAAAAAAATATAGAAATGGTGCATAATGCGTTTGCAAAACAAAAGAAACATTCTAAAAATCTTCGTAAAGTCATCCCTGTTGTGGCATCTACATATGTTTTAAATGATTCAGCCTATGCGGCGCCAGAGGGAATAACCGAATTGATAGAAGCGACAAATGATTTGATGCCTGAGGGGATTCGAGCTGCTGAAAAAGATATATCTAATTTTAAACTAAACAGAAAAAGAGCCTTGGCTCAAAGTTTGGTTGGTGTATCAACGACTGCTGGTGTTGTCGTGGGTGCCATTCCGATTTCTTTCGCAGATGCAGCGATTTTAACGCCGCTAGAAGTTGCAGAAATCAATGCCTTAGCTAAAATATATGGTATCAATAAAGGTGAAGAGTCAAAACGCTTTTTAAATTCTATTATTGAGGCCGGGACGGTAGGTATGGCTGCCAAAATGGCAATAAGCGCATTAAAAGCAATTCCCGGACTTAATGTGGCTGCAAGTGTTCTTAATGCAATTATTGCAGGCAGTTTTGTTGCTGCTATCGGCGAGGGTGCAATATATGCTTTTGAACAAGTATACTTAGGGAATAAAACGATTGCAGACATAGATTGGGTAAAGAAAATTATTGAATCGAAGCTTTCTTCGGAATTGATTGAGAAAGTTAGCTCTATCGTAGGCAAAATATCGAATGACACGGATAGTAAGTCTATAGGAAAAATCATTAGTAGTTTATTTAATACATCTAAAAATAAATGATAAAGTGAATTTTATATTTACGGAGTAAGTAAAAGAAAGA
>JAZRUU010000002.1:0-1595 GCA_045652725.1 Clostridia bacterium
ACTTTAATTCGTGCAGTTCCTTTTCGTATTCTTTGATGTGTCGATACTCTCTGGGCATAAAAAATCCTCCTATGGTAGCTTATATTATTCTACCATAGGAGGGTGTTTTTTTCTATTGTCCTTTTTTACTGGTTCTGTTCAGCGCTACTTTCTGCACGGGGTTTTATTTATTACATCACTTCAATCAAGCCGTAGTCGCCATTCTTTCTCTTATAAACAACATTGGACTCGCCCGTTTCGGCATTGGTGAAAATGTAGAACTGATGGCCCAGCAGGTTCATTTGCAAAATAGCTTCTTCGGGACTCATCGGTTTTGATTCAAAACGCTTTGTTCTAACGATTTTAAAATCTTTTTCTTCTTCAACCGTTTCAGCAAACGGAATCTGTTCTACAGCCGCCACATCAAAAACATCTTTCTTCAGTTTCTTTTCTATGCGGGTTTTATGTTTTCTGAGCTGACGCTCTAAAATATCAACTGCATTGTCAATGCTGACATACATATCATCAGTCGCTTCTTCAACGCGCATAATTAAATTACCTGAGTAGACCGTTGCTTCAACAACCTGCTTTTCACGCTGAACAGAAAGAGTAACTGTTGCCTCTGTTTCTTTGTGAAAATAGCGATCGAGTTTAGAAAAACGATCTTCAATTCTCGCTTTTAAAGCAGGGGTTAATTCGATTTGTTTACCGGACATTGTAATTTTCATAAGATCCACTCCTTGTCTGTGTATTGCTACAGGGCTTCTCCCTGTATTACTTATATACCCTGTTTTTTTGACTTTAAACATTTTTTTCATTTAATTCTAAATTTTTTCATATACTTTATAAAACCCACGCTTTTATAAGGAGTTTTCTATGAAAAAATTCACTTTGATTATCCTTGCGATTTTTGCAATAACCCTCTCGCCAAAGCCGGTGTTTGCGCTCTCTGTTTCTGCGCGCTACGCCTGCCTGATGGATGCACAGACCGGCAAAGTTCTTTTTGAAAAAAACGGATACAGCACCCATTCTATGGCAAGCACCACAAAAATTATGACCGCGCTGCTCGCCTTGGAACAATCCACAGCAGGCGAAACCGTAACCGTCAGCAAAAACGCCGCAGGAACCGAAGGCTCAAGTTTATATTTAAAAGCAGGCGAAACGCTCAAAATGGAAGAATTATTATTCGGCTTAATGCTGCAATCCGGCAACGATGCCGCCATTGCCATTGCTGAACACATTGGCGGCTCGGTAGAAAAATTTGCAGAAATGATGACCTCTCGCGCAGCTGAAATCGGCGCAAAAAACACCGCTTTTCAAAACCCCAACGGCCTTGATGCCGAGGGGCATTACACCACCGCTTACGACCTGGCGCTCATCACCCGCACGGCACTTTTTAACCCTGAATTTGAAACAATTGTTAAAACCAAGAAAAAGAGTTTCACCAAAGAGGGCGGCCAGGGGAGAACTTTTGTGAACCACAATAAATTACTCTCCATCTATCCCGGGTGCATTGGTGTAAAAACGGGCTTCACCAAAAAAACCGGGCGTTGCCTCGTTTCAGCCGCCACGCGCAACCACACCACGCTGATTTGTGTCACATTAAGTGCCCCAAA
>JAZRUU010000003.1:0-10638 GCA_045652725.1 Clostridia bacterium
CTTTTATAATGCTTCAAAGTTCTACAATTCAGGCACAAGCGAGGCTAACCACTTCCGCCGTATTGTATGCAACAGTTTTGAAAAACTTTCTGTTGAAGAATTTGATGAGCTTTTAAAGACATCACCTTACGGCAGATGTGTTTTCCGTTGTGATAATGATGTTGTTGACCATCAGGTTGTGAATATGGAGTTTGAGGGGGGCGCAACGGTGTCTTTTTCAATGAACGCTTTTAACGAGGGCGGGCGATACATCCGCCTGTTCGGAACAAAAGGCGAACTCTATGCCCACGCGAAAGATTCAGAAATTACGGTTTACACCTTTGATGGAAGAAAAGAAGAAAAAGTGCCCATTAAAAGTGCAGATGAAAGCATTGTTTCAGGGCACGGCGGCGGTGATACCGGCATCATCAACGAGTTTTATGAATATCTCGGCAATCACTACAGCGGATTCTGTGCGGCAGACATTAACATCTCGGTCAAAAACCACCTGATTGGTTTTGCGGCCGAAAAGGCGCGCCGCTTTGGCACGGTAGAGAGCGTGGATGCATTTTTTGAAAGTTACGGGCTGAAAAATCAATAAAAAAAGGCTGTGGCAAAACCGTTTTGCCACAGCCTTTTAAAATGCTTTAATCAGCGAATACCATAATTTTCAATGATGTAATCCATATCTTTATCACCACGGCCGGAGAGGTTCACCAAAACAGAACCGTGTTCCATCTGCTCTGCCAGACGAATGGCAAAGGCAACCGCGTGCGCACTTTCAATTGCGGGGATGATGCCCTCTGTGCGGGAGAGGCGGAAGAATGCATCAATGGTGTCATCGTCATTCACAACATCATATTTCACTCTGCCGAGTTCCTGCAAAAAGGCGTGCTCGGGGCCGGAGGAGGGATAGTCAAGACCGCTGGCTACCGAATAAACCGGAGCAGGCTCACCGTTTTCATCCTTTAACATAATGCTGTTAAAGCCGTGCATAATCCCTTCGGTACCATATTTAAGGCTTGCCGCGTGGTCACCGAGTTTTTCACCGCGACCGAGGGGCTCAATGCCGTAAATTTCAACAGGGTCATTTAAGAAGCCGGCAAAGAAACCTGCCGCATTTGACCCGCCGCCCACACAGGCAACGATAGAATCGGGGAGTTCGCCGGTCATTTCGGTGAACTGCTCTCTTGCTTCAATGCCCACAACACTCTGAAAATCGCGGACCATCATGGGGAAGGGGTGAGGGCCCAAAACAGAGCCGATGCAATAAATCGCGTCTTTATATTCTTTTGCATAAGCATCAAAAGCAGCATCAACCGCTTCTTTTAAAGTTGCCAGACCGTGGGTAACTTCAACCACATTGGCACCTAAAATTTTCATTCTCGCAACATTGGGTGCCTGTTTTTTAATATCAACTGAACCCATATAAATATCACACTCAAGGCCAAAGTAAGCCGCAGCGGTGGCAAGCGCCACACCGTGCTGGCCGGCACCGGTTTCGGCAATAACCTTTTTCTTGCCCATATATTTGGCAAGCAGCGCCTCACCCATACAGTGATTCAGTTTGTGTGCGCCGGTGTGATTTAAATCTTCACGCTTGGCATAAATCTGCACATTGCCAATCTGGTCAGACAAGCGTTCTAAATGGGTGATGGGCGTAGGTCTGCCCTGAAATTCTTTTCTGATTCTGCGAAGTTCGGCAATGAACTTTCTGGATTTGCATATGTTGAAATATGCCTCGTTTATTTCTTTCATTGCGGCTTTTAATTCGTCAGAAATATAGCAACCGCCATATTTGCCGAAGAACCCGTCCGCCGAGGGGTAGTTTTTAAAATAGTTATTAAAATCAACGCCGTTTAAAATCATTGTGGATTCCTGCTATCTAACTTTTTTATTGTATCACAAAGAAGAAAAAATGTCTATTAAAAATTTTTAAATTATAATAATTTCATTATCAATACAAAAAGTATACCATTCTTTTAACCAAAAGGCAAGAAAAAAAGAAAAAGCCCCTCCCGCTTGGGAAAGGCTGAAAGTGGCGATTGGGGATTCCTCCTCTGATCCTTGCAGATTTCTTCCTCTTTTTCAGGAAAGGGGCGCCAAAGGGCTACATTCCTTAAATTTCTTCGTCGCCGTGCTCGTTCATCCAGCGTATGGCGGCGTCATAGGCTTCATAATCAAGGTCAGCCATTGTGTTGGTGTGCAAAACAACACCCTCGGCCTCGCCGGCCAGAATCTTTTCTCTGTACCAGTCAAGCTGCCAGGTTACGGCTTCGCCCGTGGCCTGCTTGCGCTCGCCGAAGTTATAAAGGTAGCAACCAAACATACGGCGGTTGTTGGGGGTGAGCTGTTTGAAAATTTCAAACTTCTCGGGAATCAGCGGCACATCGCGCTCGCACCATGTCCACATAATAATGCCGTCAAACGGCTCAATGTAACGCATAAAGTCTTTATCTTTTTCCGCATCAATGCCGAACTCCCAGGTGTAGAGCACCATCCACATATCAAGCGGGCGAATGCCGTTGTTATGCAGGCGGTCTTTAATGTGCCACAAGTTTTCAACCGGCATTTTTTTATAAACATCGCCGCGCTGAAAATCATCTAACACCACGCAGCCGATGTTTGAAAAATCCTTTGCTTCGGCAATGTATGGCTCAATCAGCTCGGGGTTAAAGCCCGCGTCATAACACTCCCACCCAACCTGACGGAGTGTGGTGAACGACTTGTTATATTGGCGGCGGTCAACATCCCAGCCTACCGGCACCATAAAGGTGTTTCTCACGCCGAGATACAAACAGCCTTCCATCGGCGTCATACGCGATTCGCGGTTGTTGCCGTATTCGTAGTTATACCGTCCTTCGGGGTGGCCCCAAAGCCAGAATTTGTCACGTAATTTCATAACGGTTCCTCCTTAAAATTCTTGTTTTTTCTCACAATTCGTGATAAGATGATGTATACTATCATTGTAACTTTAAAAAAACATAAAAACAAGATAGGAATGCAGAAATTTTATGTGTTTATTGACCGAGGAGAAGACGATGGAACTGTTATTTGCACCCTTAGAGGGCATCACCACACAAACCTACCGCAACACGCATGCCGAGGTTTTTGGCGCGTGTGACGGGTATTATGCGCCCTTTATTACCCCGAGCGATAATGAAAAAATCAGCCGCAAGGGGCTTCGTGATGTTGTGCCCGAGCAGAATGCGGGGGTGAATCTCACCGTGCAGGTGCTGACAAACCGCTCCGATTCTTTTTTGAAGTTTGCAAGAAAAATCAAAGCGCTTGGCTACCGCGAGGTAAATATTAACATTGGTTGCCCCTTTGAGCGCGTTGTCCGCAAGGGGCGCGGCGCCGGCATGCTGCGCGACACCGAGGCGCTCGACCGTTTTTTAGACGGTGTTTTTTCGGGCACAGACCTTTCGGTTTCTGTCAAAACACGCATCGGCTATAGCGAGGGTAGCGAAATGAAAGAACTGATGCGGGTTTTTAATTGCTATCCGCTGTCACTTTTAATCATCCACCCCCGCACGCGGGAAGATTTTTATAAAGGTGCGCCCGATATGGCGGTGTTTTCAGAGGCCTATCACGATGCAAAAGTTCCTGTTTGTTATAACGGCGATGTTGTAACGGCAGAAGATTATGAAAATATCATAGCGGCTTACCCCGAACTTTGCGGGGTTATGATAGGCCGCGGTGCCATTCAGAATCCGGCTCTTTTCAGAGAAATCAGGGGTGGAGAAAAGTTAAAACCTGCAGAACTTGCGGCGTTTTCAGAACGGCTTTCTGAAAATTATTACAAGGTGTTGCAATCTGAAACCTTTACTCTGCAAAAACTGAAAGAGGTCTGGGGTTATATGGCAAAAAATGTGTCGGATGAAACTAAACTTCTGAAAAAAATCAAAAAGGCCACAACTCGAGCAGAACTTTCGTTTATTGTCAGTCAACTCAAAGAGTGACAAAAAAACGGATTTTTTCGTCAAAAACCAAGAAAATACGGCAAATGTGCGATTGACAAAACAAAACACATGTGCTAATATGTATAATGAGAAGATTTTTTTCGAAAATGGATTTTTGAAATTGGAAGGAAGAAAAATTTTATGTACAAGGTTGTGCGTAAAAGGATTTTGAATCCTACAGTAATGCAAATGGAAATAGAAGCGCCACTGGTTGCCAAAAAAGCAAAACCGGGGCAGTTTATCATTTTGCGCGTAAATGATGAGGGAGAAAGGATTCCTCTGACCGTAGCGGGGGCAAATCCGGCTGACGGCACCGTAAAAATTATTTTTCAGATTGTGGGCAGCACAACAAAACTGCTCGGTGAAAAACAAGCGGGAGATGCCATCTCTGATTTTGTCGGTCCTTTAGGTCGGGCAACCCACACCGAGGGCATTAAAAAGGTTTGCATTGTGGGCGGCGGCGTTGGTTGCGCCATCGCAATGCCCGTAGCGCAGGAGTTTCACCGTTTGGGTGCTGAAGTTACCAGCATCATCGGTTTTCGTGATAAAAATCTGGTGATTTTAGAAGAGGAGTTTCAGGCTTGCTCTGACAGGCTGATTGTAATGACCGATGACGGTTCATACGGTCGTCACGGCAATGTAACTGTGCCGCTTGATGAGTTGCTTTCATCCGGCGAGACATTTGATATGATTATCACCATCGGTCCTTTAATTATGATGAAGTTTGTAACGCTCACGGCAAAACCTTACGGTGTGCCGGTGACGGCGTCTATGAATCCTATTATGATTGATGGAACGGGTATGTGCGGTGGTTGCCGCCTGACTTTGCAGCAAGACGGCAAAATGGTAACAAAATTTGCCTGTGTTGACGGGCCTGAATTTAACGCTTACGAAATTGATTTTGACGAGGCAATGTCGCGCGGGAGAATGTATGCCGATTTTGAGCGCCACGCGTATGAAGCCTCTTGTAATTTGTTTAAAAAAGCAGAAGGAGGCGGTGGCAATGGCACTGAATCCTAAAAAATGCGAAATGCCAACATGGCCGCCCGAGGTGCGCGCCAGAAACTTTGAAGAAGTTGCGCTTGGCTACACGGCCGAAATGGCAAAGGGCGAGGCAGAGCGTTGCCTTAACTGCAAGAACAAACCCTGTGTTGCGGGTTGCCCGGTGAATATTGACATTCCTGATTTTATTACCCATATCAAAAACGGTGATTTTGAGGGGGCTTATCAGTCTATTCTGCAAACATCTTCGCTGCCTGCGGTCTGTGGCCGTGTTTGCCCGCAGGAGACTCAATGTGAGAGCCTTTGCACAATGGGCATTAAGTTTGAGCCGGTGGGCATTGGCCGTCTTGAGCGGTTTGTTGCCGATTGGCATAACGAAAACAGTAGCGAAACGCCGAAACGCGTGCCGTCAAACGGCCGTCGCGTTGCCGTTGTCGGCTCGGGCCCTTCGGGGCTTACCTGTGCTGGAGATTTAGCCAAAAAAGGCTATGAAGTAACGGTGTATGAAGCACTTCATACCGCGGGCGGCGTTCTGGTTTACGGCATTCCTGAATTTCGTTTGCCCAAGGCAATTGTGGCAAAAGAAGTTGAAACATTAAAGGCGTTGGGCGTTACAATTGAAACCAATGTGGTCATCGGCAAAACGCTGACGATTGATGAATTATTTGAAATGGGCTTTGAAGCGGTGTTCATCGGCTCCGGTGCCGGGTTACCCAGCTTTATGAACATCCCCGGGGAGTCGCTTAAGGGCGTTTATTCGGCCAATGAGTTTTTAACCCGCAGTAACTTGATGAAAGCCTACCGTAAAGACAGCGCCACCCCCATTATGAAAGGCGGCAAGGTGGCCGTTGTTGGCGGCGGCAATGTGGCAATGGATGCCGCAAGAACGGCGCTTCGTCTGGGTGCAGAAAAGGTTTACATCATCTATCGCCGGTCGCTCAGCGAACTGCCGGCAAGAAAAGAAGAGGTTGAACACGCGCAGGAAGAGGGCATTGAATTCCTTTTGCTGAATAACCCTGTTGAAATTCTGGGCTATCAGAATCCCGACGATGCGAAAGACCCCAAAAACGGGTTTGTGTCGGGCGTTCGTTGTATTAAAATGGAACTTGGCGAGCCGGATGAAAAGGGCAGGCGCAAACCCGTTCCCGTTTCCGGTTCAGAATTTGAACTTGCGGTTGACACCGTGATTATGTCCATCGGCACTTCGCCGAATCCGTTGATTAAAGACACAACCGAGGGGCTCACGGTAAATGCCCGCGGCGGCATTGTTGTAACGGAGGAGGGGCTGACCTCGCGCAAGGGCGTGTTTGCCGGGGGTGACGCGGTCACCGGGGCGGCAACCGTCATCTCGGCTATGGGCGCAGGAAAAACAGCGGCGGCAGCCATTTGCAAATATCTGGAAAAATAAAAGAAAAATTGCGGTTTTACCGCGTTTTTCTATGGATTTGTTTGTTAAAAAAATATCAAAACATGTTGATTTTATTATAAAATTATGGTATAATTTATGCCATACATTAAAAATTTTTTGACAAATTTTTGTCAAACAGAGAAAAAGGCACTTTGATCAAATTTTTTTTAGTGTGAAGGGAAGAAGTTAACAATGAATAAGATAACGATTATCGGAACAGGCAGCGTGGGTTCTACCATCGCTTATACACTCACAACTATGGGGCTCGCCTCTGAAATTGTGCTCATTGACATCAATCAGGAGAAAGCCGTTGGTGAAGCGATGGACATCAGACAGGGAACACCGTTTTGTTCCTCTGTTTCCATTTATGCCGGTTCGTATCAGGATGCTGCCGGTTCTAATATTGTTATTGTTACCTCCGGTGTTGCGAGAAAACCGGGGCAGTCACGCCTTGACTTGGCGCAGACCAATGTGGATATTACAAAAGGCATTATCCCCGAAATTGTGCGCTATGCGCCTGAAGCTGTTTACCTTATTGTCAGCAATCCGGTTGATATTTTAACTTACACCTTCGTGAAACACTCCGGTCTGCCTGAAAATCAGATTATTGGCTCGGGTACGATTTTAGATACTTCCCGCCTGCGGGCCAGACTTTCAGAATATTATTCCATTAACCAGCAGAATGTTCACGCTTATGTTATGGGTGAACACGGCGATTCTTCATTTGTTCCGTGGTCCATTGCCAACATTTCGAACATCCCCATTTTGGGCGGCGGCATGCCGCTCTCGCTCAATAGCAACGAATCGAGCGTTCAGTGGCCTGAAATTGATTATGAAGAAGTTGAAAACTATGTTAAAAAATCCGGTGCGCGCGTCATTGAGCGAAAGGGCGCAACCTATTATGCCGTTTCAATTTCAGTTTGCCATATCTGTAAATGTATTTTAGGCGGCATCAGCACCACGATGACGGTTTCAACCATGCTGCACGGAGAATATGGCATTGACGATGTTTGTCTGAGTTTGCTTAATATTGTAGACGGTCGCGGTGCAACCGGCAAAATGCTGTTGCCGCTCAATGATGCTGAAATCAAGGCTCTGCATCACAGCGCCGAAACGCTGAAAAACCTGATTAAACAGATGGAAATTTAATAATGTTTTTATTTAAACCCCTCATCCGCAGGGGTTTAAACGCGTTTTACTGATTGAAAATATTGTAGATTGTGAGGTCTTTTTTGATGGATTACCGAGTTGAACATGATTCTATGGGCGAGGTTAAGGTGCCTGCTGATAAACTGTGGGCGGCGCAAACCCAGAGAAGCCACGAAAACTTTGAAATTGGTGTTGATATTGAAACAATGCCGCGCGAAATTACCTATGCTTTCGGCGTTTTAAAGAAAGCGGCAGCAATGGCGAACAACGCTTTAAAACCGGAGAAAATGACAGATAAAAAACTTGATGCAATCTGCCGTGCCTGTGATGAAGTTATAAGCGGTGCGCTCAATGACCATTTTCCCTTGGTTGTCTGGCAGACCGGTTCGGGCACGCAGTCTAATATGAATGCCAATGAGGTGATTGCTAACCGTGGCAATCAGCTTGCCGGTGAAAAGATTCTGCACCCGAATGACGATGTGAATATGAGCCAATCTTCAAACGACACTTTCCCCACAGCAATGCACATTTCTGCGGTGCTTTCTATTGAAGATAAATTGATTCCCGCGGCAGAGGAACTAATTGAAACATTTCTTCGTCTTGAAAAAGAGAACGAGGGCGTTGTAAAAAGCGGCAGAACCCACCTGCAGGATGCAACACCCATCACCTTCCCGCAGGAAATCAGCGGTTGGAGAAGCAGCCTTGAGCGCGATGTTGAACTTTTAAAACTTGCGATAAAGCCGCTGGCCGAACTGGCTCTGGGCGGCACGGCTGTTGGAACGGGCTTAAACGCCCCCAAGGGTTTTGATACGCTGGTGGCTGAAAAGGTGAGCGAAATTACCGGCAAAAAATTTGCTACTGCCGCAAACAAGTTCCACGCGCTGACATCAAAAGATGAGTTGGTGTTTGCTCACGGCGCTATTAAAGCGCTCGCGTGTGATATGATGAAGATTGCCAACGACATTCGCTGGCTGGCAAGCGGCCCGCGTGACGGTTTGGGTGAAATTTTCATCCCCGAGAACGAGCCCGGCTCTTCCATTATGCCCGGCAAGGTAAACCCCACACAATGTGAGGCGGTTACCATGGTTTGTGTTCAGGTTATGGGTAACGATGTGGCTGTGGGTATGGCGGCATCGCAGGGCAACTTTGAACTGAATGTTTTCATGCCGGTTTGTATGTATAACTTCCTGCAGTCGGCGCGCCTGCTTTCTGAGGCAATTGTTTCCTTTAACAAAAACTGTGCTGTCGGCATTCGCGCCAATAAAGAGAAAATGCATCACAATCTGCACAACTCTTTAATGCTGGTGACGGCGCTCAACCCCTACATCGGCTATGAAAATGCGGCAAAAACCGCCAAAAAAGCATTTAAAGATAACATTTCACTAAAAGAGGCCTGTGTGGCCCTTGGATTTTTAACAGAAGAAAAGTTTGACGAGGTGTTCCACCCCGAACAAATGGTATAACTCTTGAAAGGAGCATTCAAATGAAGGTTTCATATTATCCCGGTTGCACCCTTAAAACCAAAGCGAAAAATCTTGATTTTTATTTGAGAAAATGCGCAGAAGTTTTAGGCGTGGAAGTGGAAGAAATAGAAAACTGGCAATGTTGTGGCGGCGTTTTTACAACTTCGAGTGATGAAATTGCAACAAAACTTTCATCCGTTCGCGCCCTGATGGAGGCTCGCGATAAGGGGCAGAAACTTTTAACGGTGTGTTCTGCCTGCCACAATGTTATAAAGCAAACCAATTACCAGATTAAAAGCGACAAGGATTTTGCACTTCGCGCAAACAACTACCTGCAGCCTGAAACCCCTTATGAGGGTGAGGCAGAGGTGATTCACTTTTTAGAATTGTTAAGAGATGTTGTTGGCTTTGATGCCATTCGCGAAAAGGCGACCGATGCGCTGGCCGGTAAAAAGATTGCCGCCTATTACGGCTGCCTGTTACTGCGCCCCGGCAAGGTTATGAGGCTTGATGACAGCGAAAATCCCACCATTATGGAAAATTTGATTGAAGCAATGGGTGCAACCCCGGTTGTTTCACCTTACAGAAATGAATGTTGCGGCGGTTATGTTGTGTTAGATGATGCAAAAAGCGCCGAGAGAAAGAGTTTGGCCATTTTAGAAAATGCCGAGAAGATGGGCGCAGAGATGATTGTTACGGCTTGCCCTTTATGTAAATATAATCTTGAAAAGCATAGCAAATCTATCCCCGTTGTTTATGTAACAGAACTTCTGGCAGAAGCGCTCGGCGTTAAGGAGGGTGTGTAATGAATAAAAAAGCAATCCGCGATGAAATCATTCACATCAGCGGCGTAAATCCGAAAAAGTGTATGAAATGCGGCAAGTGCTCCGGCACCTGCCCCTCATATAACGAAATGGAATATCATCCCCACCAGTTTGTTTATATGGTGGAAAGCGGTGACATTGAGCCTCTTATGGCGTCAGACTCGCTTTACAAATGTCTTTCCTGCTTTGCTTGTGTAGAGCGTTGCCCCAGAGGGGTAGAGCCTGCAAAAATTATTGAGGCCGTAAGGCTGATGACGATTCGCCAGCAGGGCAAGAACCATTTAAAGAGCGATGCAATTCCTGAACTTTTAGACGAGAACCTGCCACAGCAAGCAATTGTCAGCGCAATGCGTAAATACAGTAAGTAAGAAAGGAGAAGACAAAATGCAAAGAATCGGTGTATTTGTTTGTTGGTGCGGAAGTAACATCGCCGGAACAGTTGATGTTGTAGCAGTGGCAGAAGCGTTAAAAACTGAACCGGGCGTGGTCTTCTCCACAAACTATCAATATATGTGCTCTCAGGCGGGACAAGATATGATTAAAGACGCCATCCGTGAGCATAAACTTACCGGCGTGGTTGTTTGTTCGTGTTCTCCCCGTATGCACGAGGCAACTTTCAGAAAAACAGCCTCCGCTGCCGGCATTAACCCCTATATGGTTGAAATTGCCAACATCCGTGAGCAGTGCTCATGGGTGCATAAAGATATGGAAACCGGAACGGAGAAGGCTATCATTTTAGGCCGGGCCGCCATTGCAAAGGTGAACCTGAATGCGCCTTTAACCCCCGGCGAAAGTCCCGTTACCAAAAGAGCGCTGGTTATTGGCGGTGGTATTGCGGGCATTCAGACAGC
>JAZRUU010000004.1:0-6320 GCA_045652725.1 Clostridia bacterium
ATGTAACGAACTTCGCCGGACGGCAGTCTTACCTGCGCGTACTTATCTTCCTTTGACATCAGCTGAGCAGCACCGCCGGCTGAACGAACCAACTGGCCGCCTTTACCGGGCATCAGCTCAATGTTGTGAATCAGAGTACCAACGGGGATAAACTGAATCTGCATTGCGTTACCGGGCTTAATGTCAGCACCGTTGGGGTCTGTCACTAAAACTGTGCCGTCGGTTACGCCGAGGGGTGCTAAGAAGTAACGCTTCTCGCCATCCTCATACTGAACCAGAGCGATGTTAGCAGAACGGTTCGGATCGTATTCGATACCGATAACGGTTGCTGCACCGATCTTGTTTCTCTTAAAGTCGATAATTCTGTATTTTCTCTTATTGCCGCCACCTCTGTGCCGAACTGTGATTCGACCGTAGCTGTTTCTACCGCCGTTCTTGCTGAGAGAAGTCAGCAGGGAACGCTCGGGTTCACTCTTGGTAATTTCCTCAAAAGTGGAAACGGTCATGAATCTTCTGGCAGGAGATGTAGGATTAAACTTTTTTGTAGGCATCCTTTTTCCTCCTATACTAAAATATTAATCGGCTCTTACGCCATGCCATCAAAGAACTCGATGGTCTTACTATCAGCAGTCAGTTTAACGATGGCTTTTTTCCAGCTTGCGCGGCGGCCTTCGTTTCTGCCCATGCGTTTAACTTTACCCAGCATGTTCATGGTGTTAACGCTTTCAACCTTAACGCCGAAGATTTCTTCAACGGCCTTTTTGATTTCAATCTTGTTGGCAGATTTTTTAACCTCAAAGGTGTATTTCTTTTCTGAAAGCTGGTCCATGCTCTGTTCGGAGATGATGGGTTTAATGATAATGTCGTGTGCGTATGTCATTATGCATATACCTCCCCTAACTGATCAGCAGCACCCTTTGCAAGAATAACGGTTTTACAATTTAAAACATCGTAAACATTCAGCATTCCCACAAAGCTGGTTTTAACACCTTCAATGTTCTTTGCACTGCGATAAACAGCTTCGTTATTTTCGGGCAGAACAATCAGTGTTTTGCCGCTTACATTCAGATTCTTCAGCATTGCTGCAATCTGCTTGGTTTTGATTTCAGGAACTGCGATTTCATCCAGCACCTTAATTTCCATATCCTTCGCTTTAGCTGATAAAGCAGACTTCATAGCCAGCGCACGGATTTTCTTGTTTACGCTCATTGCGTAACTTCTCGGCTTCGGAGCGAACACAACGCCACCGCCTGTCCACTGAGGTGAACGAGTGGAGCCCTGACGCGCACGGCCAGTACCTTTTTGTCTCCAGGGTTTAGCGCCGCCGCCACGAACCTCAGCACGGGTCAGTGCGCTCTGTGTGCCCTGTCTTTGATTGGCAAGATAAGCCACAACAACAGAATGAACAGCAGCTTCATTCGGCTCAATTCCGAAAACAGCATCGTTTAATTCATAGTTGCCAACTTCTTTGCCTTCCATATTGTATAATACCATGTTCGGCATGATACTTCCTCCTTTCGATCAGGACGCTTAGCGCGCCTTTACAGAATTTTTGATGATAACCAAACCGCCCTTAGGTCCGGGAACTGCGCCGCGGACTGCGATAATGTTCTTTTCAGCGTCAACCTTAACGATGGAAAGGTTCTGAATGGTAACCTTTTCAACACCCAGGTGACCAGCCAGTCTCTTACCCTTCATAACACGGGACGGAGTGGAACATGCGCCCATGGAACCGGGGCCTCTGTGGTAACCGGAACCGTGAGTCATAGGACCGCGGTGGGTACCCCAGCGCTTGATTGTGCCGGCAAAACCTTTACCTTTGCTGATACCGGTAACATCGATAGAGTCGCCTTCAGCAAAAACGTCTACCTTGATTTCATCGCCCACATTCATTTCAGCTGCATTTTCCAGCTTGAATTCCTTCAGGTATTTCATGTAACCGGTACCGGCTTTTTTGAAATGACCCTGCAGGGGCTTTGTTGTGTGTTTTTCTTTCTTCTCCAGGAAACCAACCTGAACGGCATCATAACCGTCGTTCTCAGCGGTTTTCTTCTGGATAACTCTGCACGGACCGGCTTCAATGACGGTAACGGGGATTAACACGCCGTCTTCGTCAAAAAGCTGTGTCATGCCGAGCTTTTTGCCTAAAATCGCTTTCTTCACAAAAGCACCTCCTAAAAATGTTGGTTATTGGTTCACCCGAAGGTGAACATGACCCGCCGCCTATGTAGGCCGCAGTGCCTTTTAACAAACCCGGCTAAAAGCCTTGGTTTGCGAAATACATCAGGATTTCACTTCGATGTCAACACCTGCGGGCAGTTCGATTCTCATCAGAGCATCAACTGTTTTGTTAGTGGGGAGCAGGATGTCAATCAAACGCTTGTGAGTCCGCATCTCAAACTGTTCACGGGAGTCTTTATACTTATGAACAGCTCTTAAGATGGTAACAACCTCTTTCTTTGTGGGAAGGGGAATCGGGCCGGATACCTTTGCGCCGGTTCTCTTGGCTGTTTCCACAATTTTTTCGGCAGACTGATCTAATAAAACATGATCATATGCCTTCAGTCTGATTCTGATTTTCTGACTTGTCTGTGCCATTTTATTTCCTCCTTTAAAATTTGGCGCTTCGCTATTATATAGGAAGCATGTTTTTGTCTGTGCATGAAGAAACGGCTCGCCGAAGCTACACTTTTGGGCGCAGCTTCTTTTCAAAAAGCGTACACACGGCCGGGTGTTTCACCCTGGGCCATAAATAAAACCCAAAAACCTCTGTTTCTGGGCTCAGTCACGCTTTTCTGCGGTCTTCCCCATAGGAAATCCCGAACACAAACGAAAACAAAAAAGGACAAAAAGGCAGACAGCGCCGCCTTGGTTAGCTTTTTTCTCTTCATTTGCGTATGACTAGTCGCCCGGTTTCTTGAATCGGACATTCTCCACGGAAAAACCCGCCCTAGGGCGGCAACCTCCCGCTTCATCGTATGTCATGTCACAGCCCTTTAATGATACACTATTTAAAGAGAAAAAGCAAGATTTTGGGGGAAAAAGATTAAAAAAATTTTTACTGAAATTTTTGTCTTTTTTATCCGTTTTATTGTGCACTTTTATCAATTCTTGTGTTTAGTCTATGCAGAGCCACAAGAACTTGTTGTTTTTCATAAAAATCGTCATTTTTCACCATCAGATACCTGCCACGATTTGTTCTCTACCTGCACCACGGCATTATAACGGGGGTCTTTTTCTTTTAAAATTGCGTTAATTCGCCCCGCAAGTTGCTCGCGCTCGGCCGGCAAAATGTCAAACGGCACTTCTAAATCAAAAATCAGGTTAATGCAATGCGCCCCGTCTGTCATTCTGAAGTCGTGAATCGAAAAAGCAGGGTTCAGCCCCTGCACGCACGACATCACAAGGCTTCTTGTAGCGCAGATTCGTTCATCGCTGACCGAGATGGGGTCCATATGAATCACAACATGAACACCAAGCTCTTTCTGAATCTTCTTTTCAATTTCGTCAATAATCTCGTGGATGTGAACAATGTCGCCATCCTCGGGCACTTCGGCGTGAACAGACGCCATACACCGCCCCGGACCGTAATCGTGAATAATCAGGTCGTGCACACCGCTAATGCATTCCGGCTCTAAAATCATTCTGCAGATTTCTTCGGCCATCAGAGGGTCTGGGCTTGTGCCGAGCAGAATGGTGATGGTGTCTCTGGCAATGCCGTAACCGGTGAACATAATGAGAACCGAAATGATAACACCCATAATGCCGTCAATCGGCGCTTTAATAAACAGCCCCAAAAACATTGACACGAGCACAGCGCCGGTGGCATACACATCGTTTAAACTGTCTTGCGCCGCAGCAAGAATGACAACCGACTGAATTTTATTGCCAATATGCCGGTTTGCAAACGAAAGCCAGAGTTTGGCCACAATCGAAAACAGCAGAATGCCGACTGAAAGCCAACTGAAAGTCAGCGGCTCATAGTGAAAAATTTTTGCAGCAGAAGTTTTCAAAAGTTCAAACCCAACCAATATAATAATAAAGGAAACAATCAGCGAGGCAACATATTCAAACCGGCCGTGACCAAAGGGATGCTCTTCATCGGCGTGCCGACCAGCCGCCGTTGTGCCAATGAGCGACACCACAGAAGAACCCATATCGGATAAATTGTTGAACGCATCGGTCAGAACAGCCACCGAGCCGCCCAAAATACCGGCCAGCAGTTTTAAGGCAAACAGCAAAAAGTTGCCGACAATGCCAAGCAGGCCCGCCAGTTTTCCATATGCCATCCGCACAGACGAGTCGCAGGTGGCCTGATGATTTTTTATACATTTTGAAATTAAAAACTGAATCACGAGAATCTTCCTTTATATATAGAGTCATTATATCGCTGCATTTAGAGTATCATATTTTTCCCTCTCTTGTCAATGCTCTGCCCGGCCCTTTTTGTCGACAGTTTTCGCTCCGCTCTATTGAAATCGCCGCAATTCTGTGATACAATGATGAAAGCAACAGTAAATGAAAGTAATACTAAATACCATTTCAAAACCATATAAGAAAGGGAAAACTATGATAAAAGTAACTTTGCTCGGCGATTCGATCCGCCTGATGGGCTACGGTCGCTATGTGCCGGAATGTTTAGGGAATGATTTTGAAGTTTTTCAACTTAAAACCAACGGCCGCTATGCCAAACACACTTTCAGAGATCTCTACGATTTCAGAAACGACATGGCCGGCAGCCGCATTATTCATTGGAACAATGGTGCGTGGGATACCTGCGACCTGTTCGGCGACGGGCCTTTCACCTCGGAAGAGGACTATGTAAAAGATATGCTCCGTCTGGCAGATTTGTTGCTTGCACGGTATGAAAAGGTTATTTTTGCTACATCCACGCCTTTTAAAGAAGGTTACGAGAAGGTTTTCAGCAACGAAAGAACCGCGCGCTATAACGACCTGATTGTACCCCTTTTACAGGAAAAAGGTGTTATCATTAACGACCTTCACGCCTTTGTTGCAGAAAATATTGAGGCGTTTGTTCGCAATGATGACAAGGCGCACCTCACCGAAGAAGGCAGCCGCGCCTGTGCCACGCAGGTAGCAGACTGCATCCGCCGTGTTGCCGCAACGCTTGCAGAGGACGGCTCTTCAGACCGCGGCACCGAAGCAAACTACGAATGGTATCATGAAAAAAATATTTAACCCTATTATATAAAGGAAGTGACACAATGCAATATTCTTATAAGACAACCCCAAAGGCTGATGCGGCGGCCATTGTCTGCGGGAAATCCTACCGTTTTACCGTGTTAACTCCCCGTCTCTTCAGAATTGAATATAATCCAAACGGTTATTTTGAAGACCGCGCTACACAAACGGTGATTAACCGAAAGTTTTCTGTGCCTTCTTTTTCTGTAAACGACACTGAAACACATTTAATCATCACAACTGATGCGGTAACGCTTTGCTATGACAAAGCGCCTTTCTCTGCCAAGGGGCTGACCATTTCGTTAAACAATTCAGACATTCTCTGGCACTATAACCCTGAAAACCCGGGGAATTTAAAAGGCACAGCGCGAACACTTGACCGTATTGACGGCCCCTGCGAGATGGAACAGGGCGTTTTGTCACAAAATGGCGAACCCACGGTTTTAGACGATTCGGCCTCGCTTTTAATTAAAGAAAACGGCGACATTGCGCCCCGAAGTGAAACATACACCGACCAATATCTGTTTTGTTACGGCTTATCTGATGGTAACAACGACCACAAAGCGGCCATTAAAGCCTTTTTTGAACTGACGGGCAAAGCCCCGCTCATCCCCCGCTTTGCATTCGGTAACTGGTGGAGCCGTTACTACGCCTACACGCAGGAAGAATATGCCGCCTTAATGAAGCGGTTTAAAGATGAGGGCATCCCCTTCTCGGTTGCAGTGCTTGACATTGATTGGCACCTCCGTCAAATTGAGAGAAAATATGGCACAGGCTGGTCGGGCTACACCTGGAACGAAGACCTGTTCCCCGACCACAAGGCGTTGCTTGACCATCTCCACGATGAGGGGTTTAAGGTTTCTTTGAACCTGCACCCCGATGAGGGCATTGCCGCACACGAAAAACCCTATAAGCAAATGGCAGAAGCCATGGGCATTGACCCTGCAACTGAAGAAACGGTGGCTTTTGATATTGCAAACCCCCGTTTTCTTGAAAATTATTTCAAAATTTTGCATCACCCGTTAGAAGATGAGGGTGTAGACTTCTGGTGGATTGACTGGCAACAGGGCACCACCTCCTCCGTCCCCGGTCTTGACCCGCTCTGGATGCTGAACCAC
>JAZRUU010000005.1:0-2994 GCA_045652725.1 Clostridia bacterium
CCGGCCGAATTGAAGCACCATAATTTCTCTGCCGAGCACAGAATCACCAATGGAAAAAGTCTGTAAAAACGAATATTCCCGCACAAGGGTTTCAATATCTTCCATCAGCACCGCGTGGGTGTAAGGTTTTGGGTTTACAATCTGCAAAAAAACACCGCCTTTGTCATTGATCGTTACTATCAATATACAAAAGCGGTGTATGTTTCGAAATTTGTACTAAAAAAATTATTCAGCTTCTTCAAAAACTTCTTTACCCAGGCCACATAACGGGCAAAGCCAATCTTCGGGCAAGTCGGTAAACTCGGTGCCGGGCTCAATGCCGTTTTCCGGATCGCCTTCTGCAGGGTCATAAATATAGCCGCAGGCTGTGCATTCATATTTCATCTGAATCTTCCTCCTTTCCTTATCTAATCTTATTGTATCGTCTTTCCATCAAAATTACAAGTAATTTTTGGGTATATTTTTTCCTTTTTCGGCCATTCTAAAAACAAAACAAAAAAGGAGAGTAAAAATGAAACAAAAAAAACAACAAACCAATCAAAATTCTGCAAAAAAATTGCCCTACATAGGCGTTATTTCGCTGGTTTTTGTAGGGTTTTTAAGCATTCTTTCATCACATTTTTTCACAAACATGGCCACACGGACCGAAAACGCCGAAACGATTACACTCCCCACTCTGCCGCCGGTCGTTATTCCCCAAAAAGAGACACTTTCAACTTCTGACAAGCCGGCGCTTTCACCACCGGCCGTTTCAGAGAGAGAGCCTGAGGCCGTCTCTGAAGATGCATTTGCGGCTGTCCCCGTTTTTGGTGAGAACATTCCCTTTACCATAAAACAGCCGACAGACGGCGAAATTCTCACACCTTTTTCGGATGAAACCCTGATCTACTCTAAAACGCTTTGCGATTGGCGCACACACCCCGCCATTGACATTTCAGCGCCCAGCGGCACCGAGGTTCACGCCGCCGCAGACGGTGTTGTAGAAAAGGCATACCTAGACCCCTTAATGGGTGAAACTTTCATTATCTCGCACGGAGAGCAATTTAAAACCGTTTACCAGAACCTTGCCTCAACGCAAATGCTCACCGCGGGGCAACGCGTTACAGCCGGGCAGGTGATTGCCGTTGTGGGCAACACCGCGCCGGCAGAACTGTTAGAAAAGCCGCATCTGCATTTTGCCGTTATGGAAAACGAGAGATTTGTGAATCCTTGCGACTATTTCGTGACGGAGCCTTAAATAAAAAAGGGAGAAAGATTTTTATGAATCGTGGAAGTTGGGCATCGCGCAGCACCTTTATTTTAGCCGCCATCGGCGCATCTGTCGGCCTGGGCAATGCCTGGCGTTTTCCCGGGCTTGTGGCAAAGCACGGAGGCGGAGCGTGTTTGCTTGTTTATGTTCCGGCAATGTTTGTTCTCGGCATTCCTCTGCTTGCTATGGAAATCGCCATCGGCCGAAAAATGAAAAAGGCCGCGCCGGGCGCTTTGCGCGGGCTTGGCAAAAAGGCTGAATACATCGGATGGGGCGCTGTTTCAAACGCCTTTTTGGTGGCAAGTTATTATGCCGTGGTCTTTGGGTGGATTCTTCTGATGCTGGCAAACAGTTATAAATTTGCCTCTCTTTCCGGCAACACAACTGCCGCATCAACCCTGTGGGAACGCGCCATTAAAACCACTTGGGGCGTCCACGGCTTCGGCACCATCTCAATGCAAACGGTTTTGGGCATTCTTGTCGCGTGGGGGCTCATTTATTATTGCATTCGAAACGGGGCACACAGCGTCAGCAAGGTTGTTAAATTCACGGTGTTTGCTCCCGTTGTCATTATGCTCATTATGGCCGCCAAGGGCCTTTCAATGCCCGGTGCAGGCGCGGCAATGCAAAAATTGTTCGTGCCCGATTTTTCTGCTCTTGCCTCGCCCGAACTGTGGGTAGATGCAGTCGGGCAGGTGTTCTACAGTTTATCCATTATGATGGCCACAATGTTTGCCTACGGTTCCTACCTGAATGATGACAGCAACATTGCCGTTGACACACTGCTGATTGCCATATCTGATATGGTCATCAGCCTGCTTGCCGGCATTGTTATGTTTTCAACTATGGGTGGCGTAGGCATGCTCGGCAATATGTCTGTTTCAGGCATTGCCACTGCGTTTCAAATTTATCCGATGGCCATCGTCAATATAACGGGCATCGGATGGCTCAACGCTTTTTTCGGTGTGCTTTTTTACCTGTGTCTTGCCACTCTTGCCATCGACTCAGCCTTTTCGGTTGTTGAGGGGATTTCAGCCGCAATTTCAGACAAGTTTGGTTTCAATCACAAAAAAACAACCGTTTCTGTCTGCATTGCCTCCGGCATTGTTTCTCTGTTCTTTGCTACCGGTGCAGGTGTCGGCTGGCTAGATATTGTTGACCACTGGACAAATCAGTATAACATGCTCATCATCGGCATTTTAGAAGCTGTCACGGTTGGCTGGTTTTTCAAAAGTGCAAAAGTTCTTAATGAAATTAACCGTAACACTCAACTCTATAAACTGCCCGTCTGGTGGTTTTCTTCATCTGTTAAAGTAGTGGCACCCATTCTTCTCTCCCTTTTACTCATCTGGAATCTGCGCGCTTATTTTGCACCGGGCACCACAGCCATAACAGGTTACGGCGGCTACCCGATGTATGCACAAATCATCGGCGGCTGGTCCGTTACGGTTTTTGCACTGGTAAGCGGATGGATTGTTCGTTTAATTGTTAAACAAAACAAACGGTTTTCAGAACTTGAAAAAAAAGAAAAATCATGGGATGAAATGTAACCGCCGCACGACACATCTACCCGTTTATTTTAAAAATTTTTTTAATATTTTTTCAAATTCAGCATAATTTATGCCCTAAAAAATGCCTCCAAACCCTTATTTTGAGCGGGTTTTCAGCATTTTTAAAAAAAATTTAAAAAAAATGAAAATTTCTCTTGACATAAGGGGATGTTTCGTGTATAATACTATTTGTCG
>JAZRUU010000006.1:0-10685 GCA_045652725.1 Clostridia bacterium
CCGAGTCGAATTATTCGGCGAAGGATGCGACATATGACGGCGACCGGCACGGAGTGATAACCCGGAGGTCGGAGGTATCAATCCGGCCCCTGCACCCAACTAAAAGCAATCACGAATGTGGTTGCTTTTTTTTATTTCCGGGTTATGAGACCGGCGAGCGTGGCTCGTTGGGTTAGCGAAGCCAAAACAGTTCAGCGAACTGTTTTGTCAAGCGGTGTCGCCCAAAATAGGAGCAACCGAGTCGAATTATTCGGCGAAGGATGCGACATATGACGGCGACCGGCACGGAGTGATAACCCGGAGGTCGGAGGTATCAATCCGGCCCCTGCACCCAACTAAAAGCAATCACGAATGTGGTTGCTTTTTCTTTTGTGTTTCTTGTTAAAATTTAGTTATTATGCAATGAAATGTATATTAAAATCGAAAAATGAAGATTGAAAATTTGTAGAATCTGTTGTATACTAAAATTGTTATAAAAAATAAACTATCCGTAATCTGCGCGTGCTTTTTGCACGAGTTCTTCGTTTTGATGTGGAGAAAAACGGCTTTAAAAATGCCCCTGTAAACGATTTTTGTAACAAAATGAATGATGAGATATGGGGTGGGCCGTTGTGCTTTAAAAAGGGCAAAAAAGCAGCGGAAATAACGATGCGGGAATTTAATCTTTGCAAGTTGTTATTTTTGGTGGTAAAAATGCTTGTTTTTAAGTATATTCGGAAGAAAAACAAGGCGTAAAGCTATTTAACTTTACATATAAAAACAGATTGTAAAGTGAAAAAACTTTACAACAATTCTTGGAATTGCCTAAAACGCCTTTATAATGCGGTTTTGCGGCTTGTTTTTGCTCGTAGATTTTTCTTTGGAATCATTAAACCGGAAAAATTTACATTATTTTTTAGCAAAAAAATATACCGTTTTTTCTGTTTTTATGGTACAATATTTTTTGCATAAAAAGTTATAGAATTACGAAGGAAAAGTGAGGTGATGGCTTTGAAAAAGGAATCAAAATACTTTAAGAAAATCTTCTACAGTTATCTGGCGATTTTTACGATTTTAACTGTGATTGTAGAAATTCTTGTGTGTGGCAGTATCGTGTCGGGTAACCGCGCAAAAGCCATCAAACTTGAAACTTTTTTTGAAGAAAACTTCAACACAATGGAGAATAAAATCATCTCAATTTTTCAGGTTACCAATATGCTTTCTGAAAGTGAAGAGGTTAAGGCTTTTAGCACAATTCCTTATAAAGAATATCGCGGACGCGATTTTTATTCTTTGTTTAATTTAAACAAAACGATGTCGAATTATATGGCGTCTTACCTCGGTGTAGAATGTCGGATCAGCCTGTTTAAACCGGATGATGAAATCGTTTTTGATTCTCGTCACGGCTATGTAATCAAGGGGATGGATGCCTTTTTCAGCACAAAAAAAATTCAAATTGATAAAGTGTTGGCAGCACTCGATGAAAGTGCCGATAATGTGACAAATACAGCATTGTTTTTAAACGATAGTGATGATAACGGCCTTGTTTCTTTTCTTACCTGGCATCGCTATCCCGATGACCGATATATTTTTTATTTTATTGAGTTTGACAAGAACTATTTCTTCCCGGTTTCGGGTGTTAATCAGGACGAATTTTTTGCCGTTTTAGACCGGAAAACAGGCGATGTTTGTGTGAATCAGACAAGTGTTAACCGCAAGGAAAACAAGACGCTTTCTAAGGTGCCTTCTCTTGAACTGCCGACTCACACAAAAACGGTTTTTGAAAACGGTATTTATGCTAAAAATTCGCAGATGATTTCAGGCCTGGTTTACTTATATCACAACCCCGGTGTTTATTCTGTCGGCGGTTATGTTATGATTACAGTTCTGCTGTTTCTTTTATGGATTATTCTGATGGTAGCAGGCGCCTATGTTTCGCGCTATCTTGCGCGCCGGCTCTATGGCCCCGTGCATAATGTTTTTGGCATTTTGGGTGATGCATATCATCAGGAACATGACGATGATATGCTGTTTTTAAGCGATTCTATTACAGACCTTGTGAATAACAACAAACGCCTGCAAGAACTTGCAGAAAAGAACAAAATTTATTTAAAGCACAATTTTATAAAAGACATTTTGGTTGGCAGTCTTGCCCAGAGTCAGGTGAAGGCAAACCTTGATGAATATAATCTTGAATACTTCGAAAAAGAGTGTCTTTGCATCATTTGTGAATACGAAACTGTTGCAGGGGATAAAACGGTTATGGACTATCAGAAGAACCTGACGCTTCGCAGTCTTTTTATGAGCGCGGCCGAAGAGAAACTGCGTGTGAATGTTTCGTGCGAACTTGTGAATATTGACCGCAATCGCTTTGCCATTATCATGGCCAAAGTGAACGAAATAATCCTGAGTCGCCTGCTGCTTAATCTTGTGAACGAAGCAGAGAATAACTACAATTTTTCTTTGATTATGGGTGTTGGTAAAACGGTTGATTCCATTTACGAAATTGAAGATTCGTATATGAGTGCCTTAAACCTTCTGGAATATCGTTTTGCTATGGATGATAAGCGCATCATCCGCTTGGGTGACCTTGAGCAGATGGACAAAACGAATTACTACTATCCCGTTGAAGTGGAGAAGAATCTGATTTACAATGTTCTAGAGGGAAATCTGGAAAAATGTGAAGATATTTTATCCAACATTTTTCATGTTAATTTTGCAGAACTTTCGCTCGATAAATTTAACATCAAAGATTTTAAATTTGCCATTACGGCTACCGTTAAGCGCATTTTGAAGCAGATTAACGAAACGCCTGAAGAAATTTTCGGTAAAGATGTTATTATATATCTTGAGCTAAACGGTGCTTCTGAAGTTGCTGAAATTGAACAATCTGTCAGACGCATTGTGAGCGAGATTGTGCGGTATATTCAGGAAAATTCGAAGAATAAAAAGCGTGTGATTACCCAGAACATCATTCAATATATTGACGAAAACTATCAATCGGATATTTCTCTTAGTGATGTGGCGGCGCATTTTTGCCTGTCTGAAGGGCACATCGGCCGATTGCTGAAAAATGATTTGAACATCAGTTTCAAGCAATATCTGAACGAGCGCAGAATTGAGGTTGCCAAACAACTTCTGCTCAGCGATGAAAACCATTCTGTCGGCGAGGTGGCAGTTATGGTTGGGTGCAATAGTGCAATGACCTTTATTCGTATGTTTAAAAAGCATACTGGCATCTCACCGGGTGAGTTCAAAAAATCTCAAAATGCATAACAGTTGACAGTATACGGCGCACCAAGGGCTTTGGTGTGCCGTTTTTCATTTTTTTTATGTTTTTTATGTTTAAAAATGAATATCAATGTTTAAATTTGTGTATTGAACTTGTAAAAATATTGCTTTATAATAATATAAAAAGCGAAAATTTTTTAATTTTACGAAACGGAGCGTGAAAAAATGAAGCGAACAGTAAAAAGCTTTGTGATTTGTTTACTGGTTCTGGCCCTTGGTTGCCTTTCGGTTTTTGCAGCCGGTCCTGAATTTTCGGTAAACTACCAGGGCGGTGATTCTGAAATTGTGATTTCGGGAACTGCCGGTGTAGAAAAAGCCAACAGGCAAATCACTCTGCAGGTAATTCGCGAAGGTGCCGATGTCACAGCGCCGGGGTTTAACCCGACGACAGACATTTTGTATATGCGCCAGACGATGACAGATGTAAACGGTAATTTCGGTTTTACCTTTACGCTTGATGAAAGTGACAGAGGTGAACACATCATCCGCATTTCTGAAAGTGGTGATGTGGCAACGCCGGCAACAATCTACCGTTCAACTTTGGCAGAACTTGAAGATGCAAAAACAAAACTCAATGCTGAAGTTTCTGACCCTGCCGGAATTGATGCAGTTATCACCGGTGAAAGTGGCGTAACTCCCGGCGTTGCGATTATGAAGATTTTGCAGATTGATGCAGCAGAATATGCGGCTCTTAAGTCTGATGCAAACTTCCTGGCTAATCTGTCAGCAAGAACATATGACACGGTTGTTGATTTTAAAGATCAGTATGCGCTTGCAAAACTGTTTGTTAATTTAACAAACGCTGCAGACGGTGATGCGGTTGAGGCGTTGCTTGCCGAGGGCCTTGTTTCTTTTGACGGTAAAAACGCAGCCTTGATTTTTGCCGGTTATGACGAAACTGATAAATCTTCTGTTTATAGCACCATGGCAACTAAAACCTACGCTTCAGTTGATGATGTGAAGAATGCATTCTACGAAGCAGTCATTGTGAATGAAATTGCAGATAAAGATACCGCTCAGGCAAAATATCTTGTAGTTGAAAATAACAACGATGTTCTTGGTCTTGACCTTTCAAAGGCCACCGACCTTGATACATACATAGAAGATTTTAAAGATGAGTTCGGTGACGAGCCCCTGTCAAGCCTTGAAAGCATCCGTAATTCGTTTGACACCCTGACCGATAAGTATCAGGAGATTAAAGAGGATGAAGAAGAGGATGACTATCCCGCCGGTGGTGGTGGCGGAATCGGTGGCCGTCCTAGTTTTGTTGAAGTTGACAACGAACTGATTAACAACACCCCGGTTCCCGAAGCAGGTTTTAACGATATTGCTTCTGTTACCTGGGCACACGAGGCCATCAATGCTCTGGCAGAAAAGGGTGTTATCAGCGGTAAGGCTGCAAACACATTTGCCCCGCAGGATAAAATCACCCGTGCTGAATTTGTTAAGATTTTAATGGGTGCCTTTGGTATGGCAGATACTTCCGCCGTTGCAGATTTTGCCGATGTGGCTCCCTCACATTGGGCCTATGCTTCTGTTGCTGCTGCAGCAGAGAAGGGCATTGTTAACGGCATCAGCGATGACTTGTTTGGTGCAAACAACAACATCACCCGTCAGGACATTGTAACTCTTTGCTACCGTCTTGCAGAAAATCTTGGTGTGAACCTTCCCGGTTCTTCGGTAGCTGACTTTAAAGATGCAGAGCAAATCGCAGATTATGCCAAAGTAGCGGCCAGCAAACTTAAGGCCGCAGGTATTGTAAACGGCAAAGAAGGCAACCTGTTTGACCCGACTTCCTTTGCAACCCGTGCTGAAGCAACAAAAATTATTTATGAAACGATGCAGTTCTGTTTAAAATAAATCGGCTTATCGGTCATAGATAAAGGAGGTAAAAATTTATGAAGAAATGTATTGCAATGCTCCTTGCAACATTGATGCTCTTCGGCTGTATTCTGCATGTCAGTGCAGGCGAACTGCTATTCATCAATGAAGACGATGGGCGTTACTATGACATTTTAACACGATTAGGAGTTTTCTCCCTCTATCAGGATGAAGAAGGCTTCTTTGACGGTGAAAAAGGTGTTACCCGTGGTGAAGCGGCTATGGCTATTGGCGGCCTTTTGAATTTAGGCGCAGGCACAAGTTCTGACATTGGTGTGCAGTTCATTGATGTTTTGCCCGACGATCCCGCATCCGGCAGCATTGCTGCTATGGTGGGTATGAAAGCTATGAGCGGCTTTGGTGATAATCTTTTCAGACCGTTTGACACCATTGAAGTTATTCACTTTGTGAAGGCAGCTATGGTTGCTTTGGGTTATCAGTGGAGAGCAGAGTATTCCGGCGGCTATCCTGACGGTTATATGAAACTTGCCAGAGAAACCGGTTTGATTGACGGCGTTACTGTTGCGAACGGTATGCCGCTTACAAGAAGCGTTCTCTTTAAACTGGTTCATAATGCACTTTCTGTTCAGGTTTATGATGTTGTTAGCGTATCACCTGAGTTCACCCGCTATGAAACCAGCAAAGAAACAACGGTTCTTGCACAGTATCATAATATATATGAAGAAACCGATGTTGTGAACTCCAATGCCATTACAAGTTTAAATGCTTCATTCACCCCGAACGAAAAGAGCATTTTAATTGGTAATGAGCGCGTCTTCCTTTTAGATGATACAAGCATCTGGAACTGCATTGGTAAAACCGTTACCTATTATTATAAGCAGGATGACGCAGAGAGCCCGAAGACCCTTTTCAGTTATGTGCTTGAAGGCAACACAACTGTCACCCTGGGCGAATCAGATTTTGATTCTATCGAAAGCGGTCTTGTTGAATATATTGATGCGGAAACCGGAAAGGTTGAGAAACTGCATTATTCTTCTGCAACCGATGTTATTTATAACGGTAGCCGTGATGCGGCTAATTTGACAGATGCTTTAAACAATCTTTCGGGTACTGCAGAGTTTATTGATAACGATGATGATTCTATAGTAGATGTTATTGTGATTAACGATTATGTTTATGATGAGGTTATCAGCGTTGATTTATCCCGAGAGATCATTTATGGTGAAAGTGCAAAATATGAACTGAAAGAAACAGAGTTCTTCAGACTTGACAACGGCCTTGGTCAGGAAGTGCTTCTTGAAGAACTTGAAGCCGGCACCGTTCTTGCCATTGCAAAAAGCACTAACAATAAATTTGTTACGGCAACCGTTCTTTCTTCAACCATCACCGGCACGGTGAAGCAGATAGGTGGCGACACTATTACGGTTGAAACAACGGCTTATAATGTTTCATCCGGTTGCCCGGCTGATTGCCTTGCGAAAGTGAAACTTGGCTCAACCTATTCTTTCATATTAAATGCTGTAAATGAAATCGTTTATGTTAAAGATGCTTCTGCCGATGGTTTAAAACTCGGTTATCTTGTTACATACGGTCAGACATCTGGTGCATTTGATAACCAGATTTTCTTAAAGATTTTAACCAATGCTAAGGTTGAAATTTTTGAAACCAAAGAAAAAATTCAGATCAATGATGTAGTTGTTGAATCTGAAGACATTATTTCAACACTCACCATGTTAAAGAGTCATTTAAGTCTGGCATCTGACGGTGCTATTTCTCAGTTGGTTCGTTACCGCGTTGATGCTAACAATGTTCTGACTGCAATTTACACCGCAAAAACTACAGAAAATGATATGCTGACTCTTAAATTCAACTCCGAAGGTGAACCAGCGGCCACTGGTAAATATTATGGCGTTGCTACTGTGGCGAGCAAAGAATTTTTAGGTAATAACAGCACCCCCATCTTCTGTGTGCCGAAAGCCGATCAAGATATTCTTGATGATGACTACTTCCGTATATCAAGCCTTGATAAAGAAGTTGCCAACAACAATAGTACCAGTGTTGTTGAAACCTATACCGTTGGAGACGATATCTTCCCCATTGCTGTTGTTCTTTATCCTAAAACCGCGGTTTCCGGTGGCATGATTGATCTATCAGCAAGCCTGATGATGGTTGAAAGCCTTGAAAAAGTTCTCAACGCTGACGGTGCTTCGGTAACCAAATTTAATCTGATCAGCGGCAGTAAAAAACTTTCATACCTTTCTGAAGATATGATTGATACATCTGACCTTGCTGTGGGTGACACAATTGTTCTGCAGCTTAATCCTATAGATCAGGTCCAGAAATACGCTAAGGTCTACGATGCAGAAACGAATCAGTTCTGTATAGACCCCGATCGTAGTGTATCTTACGAGGGAACCCTAGATGGGCGTAATATTCTGAAATATAGTCTGTATCGCCGTCAAGATAATTATATCAAAGGTTCCAGTGTTGGTTTTGCCAACATGGATGCTGCTCTTGACAATATGTATGCAGTTGACCTTTCGCGTCATACCACCTTCCCGATGTATGACAGTGAAACAGGCGAGGTTACCGTGGCTACAACAGATGATTTAGTAGAATATGCACGCGATAATGAAAATTATTCTAACCTTTTAATTCTATACTACTGGAGCAGTCTTTACTCTGTAGTTCTTTATAAATAAAAATATAAATTATTTTAATGGAGGGAAATACTATGTTAAAAACAACAAAAAAAGCAATCTTACTTCTTCTTGCTGCGGTTATGCTGTTCTCTGTAACTGCGTGCAGCAAAGGCACATCAGGTGGCGGCATCGGTGATGTTGACCTCTCTCAGGACACGATTATTACAAAAGAACCCGTTGAATTCACCTTCTTCCACAGCGCATCTAAAAAAGAAGATGGCCAGTGGGATACTTTGAAAGAAGCAGCCAGAATGACCAATGTTAACTTAAAAGTTACCGTTTCCAAGTCAAATTCTGACTACAATCAGGCGTTCAACCTGATGCTGGCATCCGGCGAGATGGATGACATTATTGAAGGTTATTCTTCTGCAGCATTTACCCAGTATGGTGTTGAAGGTGCATTTGTTGCCATTAACAAATATCTGGATATTATGCCCAACTTCTCAAAGTTCTTAGATGAAAACCCTGAAGCAAGAAAGCAGATGACTTCTTATGACGGCAACATCTATTACATCCCCTTTATGCAGGGTGGTTATGCTTCTACCGGTTGGTTCATGAGAACAGATTGGCTCGAAAAACTGAACTTAAAAGCTCCCAAAACTGTTGAAGAACTTTATGATGTTTTAGTTGCTTTCCGTGATAAGGACCCCAACGGCAATGGCCAGAAAGACGAAATTCCTTATTTTAATGGCTCAATGAGCAAAACATCTCTGACCGGTCTTGAATGTCTGTATCCCCTGTGGAACGCAAGACCCTCCTGGTATACTGAAAACGGAACCGTTAAATACGGTCCTTATGATCCTGCATTTAAAGATGCTATGATCAATGTGGCAAAATGGTATCAGGAAGGCCTGATTGATAAAGAAATCTTCACCAGAGGTTCTAACTCCAGAGCAGAACTCTTAGGCAACAATGTTGGTGGTTCTACTCATGACTGGTTCGGTTCAACCGCTAAATTCAACAGAGAATTAGAAGGCAAAATTGATGGCTTCGTATTTGAAGCAATCCCCGCTGTTGATGGCAAAGAACCGCAGCACAGACCTGCAACTGCCGGCTATGGCTGGGGTATTAGCTCACAGTGTAAAGATATTGAAACCGCTATCAAATATTTTGATTTCTGGTTCAGTGAAAAGGGTAGCCGTCTGGTTAACTTCGGTATTGAAGGCGTTCACTATGACATGGTTGACGGCAAACCCCAGTTCAAACCCGAACTTTTAGCTCGTGACGACTTCCAGTCTTTAATTACAACTGACGGTGTTCAGGTTGAAATCGGTTACAAGCAAGACTTTGAATATGAAAAACAGTGGCTGCATCCGATTGCAGTTAAGGGTATGGAAATGTATGAAAGCAACCTTGATTGGTTCTTAGACATCTTCCCGCCGCTCAATTCTTCCTATCTCCCCGAAGAATTTGACGAATACACCGCACTTTACACCCCGATTAAGACCTATGTTGATGAAACTGTTCAGAAATGGCTGTTAGGCGTTAACGATATTGAATCTACTTATGATGGATTTATCAAACAGCTCGAAGCATTAAACATTAAGAGACTGATTGAAGTACAGCAGAAGGCTTACGATCGTTACAATCAGTAATTAAGAGGAGTTTGGTTTTATGAAACGGTATTTTGCAAGTATATTATTTATTTTACTGTTGCTGCAATCCGTTTTACCTACTTTTGCAAGTAGCGCTACAGAAGAAAAACCAATGATGATTTACACCTCTTTAAGTTTTGAAGAGCAGCCGTTAGGAGATAGCAAACCCTATGGGTTCGTCTCCTACGGCGGTTCTCAGGCGGGAAAAGTGGTGTCTGATATTCAGGCAGTTACCGGATCGGGTAATGATAGTGAACACGCTGTCCGCATCCGTGAGGGTTCTAAAACTAACTATTGGTTCTTATATCATGCACTTGCTTACGCAGGTATTAACAAAATAAATTATGACGGGCAATATGTGTTCAGTTTAAAAGTCAAATCTCCTGATGCGAATTCTAAAAGAAGAATTGAACTTTACTATAACGCAAATGACCCGGATGCGACAGATTATATTGACCGTGTTACAACCGGTTTTGATCTGATCACCATTTCTGGTGACATTAAGGCCGTGGGTACAACTTTAGTTGAAACTCCGGATCCTAACACTTGGTATGAAATTGCAGTTGCAATGAACCTGAACAATCAGAAGGCAGATTTGTATTTAAATGGTACGAAACAGTTTACGGTTAACCTGCCTGCGAATATTGAAAATGTTGCAGCTATGCAGTTCCGCGTTCCTGATATTTTGGAAGAAACGGCAAAAAGCGAATACTATTTTGATGATTTCAGAATTTACGCGGCAAAGGCCCCTGTAACAGAAACAGAGTTTCAGGCAGAGTGGGCGAAATATACAGCAAACGAGTGGACATTTAATGAAGAATATTCTGCGGCGTTTCTGATGCGTTATGACAAGTTCTGTTATCAGGCGCTGTATAATCGCTTTGTAACTCATGTTGATGCACTTCGTTTTTATAAGGACAATAAGTTCTATGACTTACCCTTTGCTATTAAAGAAGTGGAGGGCACTTTCCTTGTTCCTTTAAAGGCATTTGCTGAATCTTTTGGTGCAACAGTTACCTGGAATGGGGCTGACAACACAGTTACAATTGCAAAAGGTTCCGATAACCTTGTTTGCACAATGAACAGCGATATATTCTATTATAATGGAAGAATCTCAAAAAGCCGCTATCCGATGACATCTATTGATGGTAGCGCCTGCATTCCTTTAAATGTTCTTTCTGTTTTGTTTGATATTGATTTATATCGCCAGGGTGATTTGCTCTGTTTAGACGGCAAGCCGATTGATTTCATCTGGAAATATGATGAAATGATTGGT
>JAZRUU010000007.1:0-18617 GCA_045652725.1 Clostridia bacterium
AAAAAGGTATCAAAAGAGCCGCAACAAAATGTTTGCATTTTGTTGCGGGTCCATTTTATTTGTATTAAAGTTTTTTCAACAAGTCAACCAGCGCTCTTTTTCTGTGGCTGACCTCGTTCTTCTGCTCGTGTGTTAAAACGCCAAAGCTCTCACCAAAATCATCAGAATAAAACACCGGGTCATAGCCAAAGCCACCATTGCCGTGGCGCTCGGTGAGAATACGACCCAAACAGGTGCCCTCACCAAAAATTTCTTCACCGTTTTCGGTTATCAGGCAAACCACACTTTTAAAATGCGCCGTTCGTTTTTCATCGGGCAAGTTCTCTAATGCCAAAAGCAGTTTATCTACATTCGCATCGTCTGTGGCATCATCTCCTGCATAGCGTGCCGAATAAACGCCCGGTGCACCGCCCAGTGCATCCACACACAGGCCCGAATCGTCGGCAAGCACGGCGTGGTCTGTCAGTTTTTTCAGTTCGCGCGCCTTAATGGCGGCGTTTTCAGCAAAGGTTTCGCCGGTTTCATCTGCATCAAAGTCAATGCCGGCCTCTTTGGCGCCAAGCACCGTATAGCCGCTTAAAATCGACTTGATTTCAGCAAGTTTACCCTTGTTCCCCGTGGCAACCAATAAAATTTTCTCAGCCATTTTCTCTCCTCCGGCACCGTTTAAATGCCTTCATACATACCTTCTGCAACAAATTTTGCCATTGCGGCTTTCACCATTTCTTTATCCTCGCGGTAGGTTACACCATACCATTTTTCGGGTGTTGAGAGAACACGAACCTTTTTCTCGCCACTTTGAATCAGCGAATCCACCACGCCGGGCAGGAAGAACTCGCTCTTTTCTTCTGTTAAACGGGTTTTGCAAAAAGCCTCAAACCCTGCTTCAAGATGGTCAAAAACAGAGGTATCAAAACCCCAGAGATTCATTGAAACAATGGTTCCCTCCGGCAGAGCAATCCATGTTTCGCCATCTTCGGTATATTGCGAGTTCTGAATTTTGGTGCGCTCAGTAATGGTCTTTAAATAACCGTTTTCAGCCTCACAAACACCGCGGGCAACGGTTCCGTTTTCTGTCAGTGTGTTCTCTAAAAGAAAGCCGACCATTGAATAATCAGGGCTGCCCGACTTTAAATGCTCTGCGATTGTCTGATAGGCATAAGGTCCGTAATAATCATCGGCATTGATAACAGCAAACGGTGAATCAATCAAATCTTTAGCGCACAAAATAGCGTGACCTGTTCCCCACGGTTTCACTCTGCCCTCGGGAACAGAAAAACCACAAGGCAGCTTGTCAAGTTCCTGAAAAGCGTAGTCAACATCAATCATTTTTTCAATCCGCTTACCCATAACCTCACGGAAGTCTTTTTCAATTTCTTTCTTAATGATAAAAACAACCTTGTCAAACCCTGCTTTTTTGGCATCAAAAACAGAAAAATCAATAATAATCTCCCCGTTAGGGCCAACAGGTTCAATTTGCTTTAATCCGCCAAAACGGCTACCCATACCGGCCGCCATAACAGCCAATGTAATTTTATTCTGCATTTTATTCATCTCCCAATTTTATGTTATATTTCTATTATACATCACTCCTTTTAAAATTGCAAATCGTAAAGACATATTTTGCTAAATTTTTTCTCTCAATTGTCTGCTTTCTCTGTTTCAAGTCTTGACATTGCGAGTTCATTTGTACTATAATAGAATCAGGGTTCATCCATCCTGATGGGGGGTCTGTAGCAATGCAGTATCAAATCGGCTCAAAAGTTGTGTATCCTATGCACGGCGCCGGAGTTATTGAAGCAATTGAAGAACGCGAAATTATGGGAACAAAGCAGGAATATTACATTATGCGGATTCCCGTGGGGGATATGAAGGTGATGGTTCCGATGCAAACCGCAGCGGAAATCGGCCTCAGAGATGTTATTGCCCCCGAGGTAGCCGATAAGGTAATGGCAGAATTTGAATTATGCCCCATTGATATGGATTCTAACTGGAACAAGCGCTATCGCGAAAATATGCAGCGCATTAAAAGCGGCAACATTTCAGATGTGGTATATGTTGTGAAAAATCTGATGCATCGTGATAAGCAGCGCGGTCTTTCTACCGGAGAGCGCAAAATGCTCTCAAATGCCAAGCAGATTTTAGTCAGCGAGCTTGTGGTGGCAAAGGCCTGCAGCCAGAAAAATATTGAAGATATTTTAGACAAAATTGTTGAGGCGGAGTTAGTTCTGTAAGCATTTGACTCGCGCCACAGTCTGCCCCGGCAGACAGAGGGGAGGCTCCTATGGCTGAAAAGAATAAATTAGTAGTCAGAATCAACGGCGGTGAATACACGCTGGCATCCTCCGAATCGCGGGAATATATGCTCAGCGTTGCCGATTTGGTTGACAAGAAAATGAAACAGATTGCAATGAGCGACTCTACCTTAAGCACAGCAAACATTGCGGTTCTCGCGGCAATCAACTTTGCCGATGACTGTCTTCGTCAGCAAAAGCACGAGCAGGCGCTTTCAAAAAACATTTTGGTTTACACTGAAAAAATCCGGGCTTTAGAGGCTGAAATTGAGAGCCTGAAAAGACGCTGAAGTAAAAAATATCTGCTGTGCTTTTTCGCAGCAGTATTTTTATTTTAAACATCTGTTTGGTGCGATGTTTTACAAAAAAATCGTATTATATAACCGAAAACAACATTCTTCTAACACAAACCGTTATCAAGGAGGCTATAACTATGAAGAAACTGTTTTTAATTCTGCTGATTGCTGTTTTAGCGCTGTCCGCCTGCGCAAAGCCGGGCTCGCAGACGGATTTGGTCTCTACTTCTCAAAAACATGTGGTTATTTATTTTGCCAATGCAGAAGGGTCAGACCTGATTTCCGTTAAATATGATACCAGTGAAAAAAATTCACTGGACCTGCCTGAGTTTATTATTAACAAACTGCTCGAGGGCCCGGTAGAACCGGAAATGTCGCGGACTGTTCGCGCCGGCACACGACTTTTATCTGTTGCGACAGATAAGAGCCTTGCAAAAGTTGACCTTTCAAAAGAGTTTTACCACGAGGAAAGCATTTATGACATTCTGGCCGTTGCCTCAATTGTTAAATCGCTTTGCTCTGTTCAGGGGATTGACCAGGTGTTAATCACCGTTGAGGGGCAACCGCTTTTAACGACAGATGGCTCTGAACTGGGCATTTTAAAGGAGTCGGATGTGGTTTTTGATGCCGATGCACTGATGCAAGATGAATCAAACATCACGCTCTATTTCTCTGACTTAAATGCCGAATATCTCGTGCCTGAAATTCATCAGATTAAGGTGCGGCGCGGTGAATCATTAGAAAAACTCGTGATGCAGGCGCTCATCAACGGCCCGCAGTCAACGCGCAACAGCCCCACCGTTCCTCCCGAAACCAAAATTCTCTCCATTGAGACCAAAGACAGCGTTTGTTTTGTGAATCTGTCATCTGATTTTATTGCCCGTAACAGCGTGGGCTTATCGGCAGAGAGACTCATTGTGTTCTCCATTGTAAACTCGCTGACCGAACTCTCTGGCATCGACAAGGTGCAGTTTTTAATCGAGGGCGAGAAAAAAGATGTCTACCAGCATATGACCATCAACGAACCCATCACCCGCGATGTCAGCATGATTCGGAAATAAATGAAAGCAAAACAGAAAAGTCGCAGTGGAATTCACTGCGACTTTTCTGTTTTATAAAAACAATTTTTTCCCCATCGTATCACATTCGTGTCTATATATTCCCAAATTTGTTGACTTTTGTTTTGGTAAATCCATATTATTTCTCTCCGTAAAAAATTGAATCAAAATCTGTCAATAAAATTTCTTTAATTAAAATAATCTCATCTGCATATAAATGCCTTTGACCAACTTCAATTTTTGCAATAGCGCTACGAGTTATATCACAACCCCGCAACTGTAATTTGGAAGAAAGCATCTCTTGTGTCATACCGGTTGCTTCTCTGATTTTTCTAATGTTCTTTCCAACTTTTTTCTCTATAGCCATATTCATAAAATCAATCCTTTGCACTTAATTCAGAACAAAACTCTTGACTTTATTATAATTTTTATTTATAATAGATATGCACCTATATAAGTGCAAAATATTATTTTTATGGAGGTATCACATAATGAAGAAAAGATTACAGGGATTGATCGCAGGCATCTTAATCGGGATAATTTTAACGAGTGGTGTTTCTTTCGCGAGCCAAATCACAAAAACTGCAGAATTGGTTTATAACAACATAAAAATCTTCATAGACGGAAACGAAATTGTTCCCAAAGATGCAAATGGCAATTTAGTTGAGCCGTTCATTATGGACGGAACAACCTATTTGCCTGTCCGCGCCGTAGGTAACGCTTTTGGAAAAAATGTACAATGGGACGGAGAAACGCAAAGTGTTTATATTGGGAATTATGTTCCCAAACCAAGCGGTTCTTTTAGCGAAAATGAACTTTTAAATAATTTTGATATCACGACATACACCTGGACAAAATATTCAACCTACTACCTTGCATTAGTCATTAAAAACAACACCGATATAAATTGTGATTTAACTGCAGATGTGTTGTTCAAAGATGCATCTGGCAATTTGGTCGGTGCAGACAAAAACAGCACAGATGCTTTTGAAGCGCACCAAGAAACATGCCTGATTTTTTCGAATGATATAGAGTTTTCAGATTTTTCATATGAATTAAATGTTTCAAAAGTTAAATATTATGACTGTATAACATCATCCCTTACAACCCAAATCACACAATTGCCCGAAAAGGCTATTATTTCTATAACCAACAATGGATCAAAACCTGCAAAATATGTAGAATACAATATTCTATTTTTCAAAAACGGTAAAGTCATAAACAGAGATTGGGGTTATGTTACTGATGATGACGATGAAATCAAAATTGGATGCACCGAAACGGATGAAAGTACCTGCTACGAAAAATATGATGATATCAAAATTTTCCTTTCAGCCTATGCTGAAAAGTAATCCTTTTATGCTATAATAATCGCCAAGCAAAGAAATGTTTTCTCTGCTTGGCGATTTTCATTTATTTTTTACATTAAACTTCCCACTTATCACTCTCCGCAGCAACCGTTTCTCAGGTCGCGTAAGTTCTCGAACTTGCAATCATCCTTCTCGGGTGGGAAGAATTCATCAAACGGGAACTCAATCTGTTCAAACAGATCGCACGGGCTGTCTTCGCTTGATGCCACACACTCCTTTTGCGGCACGCAAAAATCATAAGCCGGAATCAGAAGTTGCACGCTTCTTTCAATCTTAACAATAGAAAACAGGCCGATGGAAACAAACACGCGTTTCTTGTCGCCGCCGAGCACAAGAGCATCGTCAAACACATTGCAAACACATTGGGGGATTCTTGAAAAATCAAGTTCTTCACAACAATGGCAAAGTTTATCACAGGTGTCAACCACTTTGGCTGATAAACAGAGCGGATCAACCACCTCAACAACTGCCTTGGGCATATTGGTTTTTTGCCAGAGTTGTTCATCAAAACTGTCGTAACTGTAGCGTGATTCAAACACCTTGGCAGAGCCTTCAGAGCCGAAAAGAATCACCTTCTTATCAAAACTTGCCAAACCCTCAACCTTGCAGGGTTTGCCCACGCCGGTGAAAACATCCAGCGTGATTTTGAAGAAA
The DNA here is from genome assembly GCA_045652725.1 of Clostridia bacterium. Taxonomy (GTDB): domain Bacteria; phylum Bacillota; class Clostridia; order UBA1381; family UBA9506; genus UMGS755. The sequence continues at coordinate 5,673 of JAZRUU010000007.1, forward strand.
AATTTCAAATCAACCGTAAAATAGCCACGGTTAAAGGGCACCGGCTCAACATCGGTGAACACCCAGATGATTTCTGCCTTGCGGCATTTCACATTCACTGCTCTGTCTATAAGTTCCTGCCCTGCTGCGGTGAAATACACTCTGGCATCTTCAATACAGTCTTTATCCTTGCAGGAATCATAAATTTTATCCGTATGTATGCATACAGCATCCTTTGCATCCTGACAACCGCCATAGGGGTTACGAAGTTTTTCGTTCATAGTTTCTTCTTGCCTTTCTGCCCGCAAAGGTTCTTTCATACGCATCTTCTTATCCGCGGGCCGATAAGGCGTATGCTGTGGGAAACATCCCTTTTCTTCTCAATAACATCTTATGCGGTGGCGTTTTTTTTGCCACAATTTTTTCAAATACAAAGGCTGTGACAACTCTATTGCCACAGCCTCTTTTGTTTATCTCTTATTTTCGGGGGATAAGAAGTTTCTGCCCCGCAAAAAGCGTTTCGTTTTCTAAACGATTGAGAAGCAAAATGCTCTCTTTATCTGTGCGGTAATGTTTTGCAACATCCCAAAGGCTGTCACCCGGGCGCACAAAATAAATCACCGGACCCTGATGCATTTTATTTGATTCGTTTTCTGCAACTTCTCCGCCGCAAATCATGCTGACTTCTCTCTTTTTAATCACACGGGTATAAAATTCAAGCACACACCGAAGTTCAATTTCTTTTGCCGCATTGAGAACAAAACTGATGTTACTGTCTGTTATGCCGCATTCACAAAAGGCGCTTGCATCAGCATCAGCCGCCGGAACGCTGTGGCTAAAATCAAACTCACTCACAAGGCTGTGAGCCGGGTTTTCGCCCCCGGCACTACCGTAAAGAACAAACGCTGTCAGTTTGCCACGAATCACCAGGGCATTATTTTCTACCGAAAGTTCCGTCACCTTTGGCTTGCAGGTGAGGCTGTAAATCACATCGGCTGTTGGGGCAGATTCAGGGAGCGTCACAATTTCTTTCATATTCAGATGGCTGATGCCGTCTGCCAGAAGTTCATCATAGAAAAGAGCCTCGCGTTTGGCGGCAAGTTCACCTTTTACACAATAACAATCTTCAATCACCTGCGCTTCTTCGGTTTTTGAGGCAATAACATCTGCCAAAAGAACTGCATCCATTGAGAGCAGCCTGAGTTCACCGTTTGCATCTTCTTTCAGCAGGCTGTAAACATTTTTCACCTCATAAGAAACATTGCAAAGACACGCCTCATCAAGCCCGTCAATCTCAAGCATTTCACTAAAGGCCAGTTCGTGCTCCATCAGTTCAAGCCCGCCCTCTAATGCAAGGTAAAGGCTTTGCACAACCAAGGTGCCCTTCACAATCATTTTTCCTGACATAATTTTGCAATCACCCTTTAGGGCGTGCACATTCATTTTAATAAGTTCAGCTGCTTCAGGTTTCGCGGCAGGAATTTCAAAATTCTCTGAAATAACAAGTTCACAAGTGGTATCTGCCACCGTATGATAGGCCGCAATTTCGCGTGTTTTAACCTTAAAGTCTGCATTTTCTCCCTCGGGCATATATAGCGCCATATCTCTCTTACTGTAGCCGCGAACGGCAGCCGAAACCACAAACTTAACATTCAGTTTGCGCGAGTTAACAAGCGAAAATTCAATATGCTCACAAGAGGCTTTTACATGTAATGACACATCTTCACCACAGGCAAGTTCATACACATCTTTAAAATCGAATTTAGCCTCCATTGTTTTTGGCTGGCACAACTCTTCATCAGAAAGATATAAAAATTTTGCTGCTATCATCCCCGAAAAACTGAGTTTTCCGTCTTTATAACTGTAATTGGTAATCACAGCCGTTGCTTCAGTCAGCAGAACCTCTTTAATATCCGGCTGAACATCCGGCACAATCACATCGCCCTCAATAAGAAGGGTTTCAGATTGATTCACAACCGGCTCGCTGACTTTGACAATCTCTTTTTTTAAAGCAATTTGCATTCTTTGCTCCTCCTTCACAGTTTCACTTGCTAAAATCTATGCTTTCTCTGCGCCCATTATGCCAACTTCGCATAAAAAACTGTTTTGTTGTTACAATAAAAGCAGAATATTTCTTTGGGAGTGTTCCTATGGTCACCGTCACCGTGGCAGAAGACAATGGCGCCATTTCTGAACTTTTTTACCGTTTTCTTTTAAAAAAGAAAAATAATGTCACAAAAAAAACGGTTCGCCCCGGTCTTTTTCGCCTTTCTTTTATGGCAGACATTCAAACCGACTGCAACATTTTGCTGCTCCACACCCCCTGTGACCTGCCGGATATTGACAATGACATTGTGCTGTTAAACACAGATCAAAAAATTGACATACCTGCCGCGCGAAAACCACTGGTTATTACCTACGGCTTAAATCCTTTGGCAACCGTCACCGCATCTTCGCTTGACAAAAGGCCCGAAAGCCGCTTGCTCTGCTGCCTGCAACGCTCTTTTGTCACACTTTCAGGCATGGTGCTGGACCCGCAGGAATTCCCCGTGGCAGTGCCAGAGCTTGCAACCGATGACGCCATTGCCTTTATCACTTTGGGGCTTTTGTTAGCCTTTTTGCCCGAAGAACTGAAAAACCCGTTTAACCCTTTCTGACTTTTGCCTCAAACGGTTCATTTTTTACCATATTTCTGTTGTGAAAAAAATGTCAAATTATTTAAATTCACTATTGATTTTAAGTGTGAGTTTTGATACAATAGATATGATAAAAATTTTTAAGGAGTTGAACCAAATGGCATTAGTAACAAGTAAGGAAATGTTCCAGAAAGCATATGATGGCGGCTATGCTATCGGTGCTTTTAATGTAAACAACATGGAAATCATTCAGGGTATCACTGAGGCTGCTAAAGAAGTCAGCGCTCCCCTGATTCTGCAGGTTTCCGCCGGTGCAAGAAAATACGCTAACCACACTTACCTCGTTAAGCTGGTTGAAGCAGCGCTGATCGAAACCGATCTGCCCATCTGCCTGCACCTTGACCATGGTGACAGTTTTGAACTGTGTAAGTCTTGTATTGACGGTGGCTTTACCTCCGTTATGATTGATGGTTCTCACCATTCTTTTGAAGACAACATTGAACTGACCAAAAAGGTTGTTGAATATGCGCACGAACGCGGCGTTGTTGTTGAAGGTGAACTCGGTCGTCTGGCCGGTATTGAAGACGATGTAAATGTATCTGAAGAAGATGCTTCTTACACCCGTCCATCTGAAGTTGAAGAATTCGTTACCCGCACAGGTGTTGACTCTCTGGCTATTGCTATCGGCACAAGCCACGGTGCTTACAAATTCAAGCCCGGTCAGAAACCCCAGCTGCGTTTTGATATCTTAAAAGAAGTTGAAGAACGTCTGCCTAACTTCCCCATCGTTCTCCACGGTGCAAGCAGCGTTATCCCCGAATTTGTTGATATGATCAACGCTAACGGTGGTAACATGCCCGATGCTATCGGTATCCCCGAAGAAATGCTGCGTGAAGCTGCAAAATCTGCAGTTTGCAAAATTAACATTGACTCTGACCTGCGTCTGGCTATGACCGGTTCCATCCGTAAATATATGGCTGAAAATCCGGGCCACTTCGACCCGAGACAGTATCTGTCTCCTGCTCGTGCAGCCATCAAAGAACTGGTTAAGAACAAGTTAATCAATGTTTTAGGTTGCGACGGCAAAGCGTGAGCATAGCCGAATAGTGAGATATTATTGCGGGCGATTGAGAAATTGCCCGCTTTATTTTTGCATAAGGAGGTTTTCCCCTTGAAAAAAGAAAGAGAACAGTTTGGCTCACGCCTCGGCTTTATTTTAATTTCGGCCGGTTGTGCCATTGGCCTTGGTAATGTGTGGCGTTTTCCCCATATCGTCGGCGAATATGGCGGTGCCGCATTCATTTTAATTTATCTTTTATTTTTACTCGTTTTTGGCATTCCCATTATGGCAATCGAATTTTCTGTTGGTCGCGGTAGCGGCAAAAGCATTGCAACCTCGTTTACAGAGCTTGAACCAAAGGGAACCAAATGGCATTGGTATAGCCCCGTTGCCATTGCCGGCAACTATCTTTTAATGATGTTTTACACCGTTATCACCGGCTGGATGTTCATTTATTTTGTTAAAATGCTCACCGGTGACTTTGCAGGCAACTCCGCACAGGAGATAACTGCTCAATTCACAGCAATGACACAAAACCCCTTGTTGATGACGGGGGCAATGGCTTTTGCTGTTGTTGTTGGCTTCATCATTTGTTCACTCGGCCTAAAGGGCGGCGTTGAAAAAATTTCAAAAACCATGATGCTTGCCTTGCTTGCCATCATCGTTATTCTCGCAGCAAGAACCGTTATGCTGCCAGGCGCCGGCGAAGGCCTGCGCTATTATCTCGTGCCCGACTTTGGCAAAATGGTTGAAAAAGGCATTAGTGAGGTCGTGATGGCGGCGCTCGGTCAGGCGTTTTTCACCCTTTCCATCGGTATGGGCTCAATGGCGGTTTTCGGCAGTTACATCAGCAAAGATCGCCGTCTTATGGGTGAGAGCATCACCATTGCCGTGCTGGATACTTTTGTGGCCATTATGGCAGGTCTCATTGTCATTCCCTCTTGTTTTGCTTTTGGCATTCAGCCCGATTCCGGTCCCGGCCTGATTTTTAACACCCTGCCCAATGTGTTTAACGCAATGGCAGGCGGCAGAATCTGGGGTTCTTGCTTCTTCTTGTTTATGATTTTCGCAGCAATGTCTACCCTTGTTGCCGTGTTTGAAAACATCATTTCTTACGCTATGGACCGTTGGGGATGGAGTCGCAAAAAATCTTGCATTGTAAACTGCATTCTCATCATTCTCCTCTCTCTCCCCTGTGTGTTCGGCTTTAACCTGCTTGCAGGCATTGAGCCCTTAGGCAGCGGCACAAACATTTTAGATTTAGAAGATTTCATCGTCAGCAACAACATTTTGCCGCTTGGCTCACTTGTTTATGTGTTGTTCGTTACAAGTGACCGCTTTGGTTGGGGATGGAATAACTTTTTAAACGAGGCAAACTCCGGCAGAGGCATTCGCTTTCCCCGTGCGCTCAGGCTATATGTTAAATACATTCTGCCGATTATCATTCTTGTGCTTTGGGTGCAGAGTTATTTATAAAAGGTTAGTTTCAGGGCAACTGCTGGGCCTCTTCTCTGTTATTTTATTTTTTAACAGATGCTAGCCTTTGCTCCTTTTAGAGCACTCAACACAGCAAAAACCTTGATGTATCAAGGCATAAAAAAAGCAGCCGCAATCGGCTGTTTTTTTTATTTTCTTCTATTTTTCGCGGATACTGCCCAAAGGTTGCACCGCCGAAAGGCTATTCCACGCCATAAAGCGCAAGATTCCGCTTGTGTATGTTGTTTCAAGCGTAACAGTTTCACCTGCCGCTATGGTCTGCGTTTGCACAACCGGCGCTAAAGCCAGCGCATTTGTGCCATAGGTCGCACCAATGCACGAAACTGTCACCGCATCGGCCGAATTGTTATAAAACACCGCGCCGGCACGGCCGCCGTTTTGATAAACGGGAGAAACATAAACCTTGTTTCCCTCCATCAGTTTTTTGGTTGCCGCCTCGCAGTCAATCAAGCCATAGCCATATTCACTATCCCAACCTGCCGCGCCTAAATCGCGGGAGGTGTTCATTAAAAGAGTTTTAAATTCTGCCGTCGTGATATTGGGCTGCATCGACTTGGCAATGGCCGCAAGCGCCGTAACATGAGGCGCCGAAAAAGATGTGCCCGAGTTGCCCGTGTAGCCCGAAATGGCAGTGCTGATAAGCGATTCACCCGGCGCTACCACAAAAACACTTTTGTTATACTGTGAAAAAACGCTTCTCCTGTTCTCGCGGTCCACCGCACCAACGCCAATAGCATCGGTGCATCCGGCCGGATAGCTCATCACCGTGTTTCCCTCGTTGCCGACAGAGGCAACCACCAAAACGCCCAGCGTTGAGGCATTGCTCACATAGGTCTCTAAAACGCCCTTGATCTCTGCCATTTGTGCCGCTGTGAAGTCGCTTTCGTTTAAAGCCATGCTCATATTAATCACATCAGCATCCAAATTCACAACCGCATCATAAATTGCCTCAAGCACATCACCCAGTGTGCTTTCTTTGCTGTCAAAACACTTTAACGGGAGAATGTTGCAACGGTCTGCAACTGCTGCAATAATGCCGCTGACAAAGGTGCCGTGGCCAACATTGTCGGTAACATCCGTTGTGTCATCCAGATAATTCTTGCCCGGCAGAACGCGCCCCGATAAAACACCGATTTCCTGTATCCCCGAGTCGATGACCGCCACGGTAACATCATTGCCGCGGCAACCGACTTTTTGCGGAAAAGCCGCCTTGATGGCCTCCTGATTCCAGGCCGTTTCGCACAGGCGGATTGTGGCATTGGGAATGTATTTTTTAACAATGCCTGCATCTAAACATTCTGCAAGCGTTTCACCATCTAACACATGGAAATCAACCATTGGCTCTTCTTCGCGCGGTGATGAAAATAACTGAACCGAATCATCAAGCCAAACAAGATAACTCTCTTCAGCATAGGTTTTTGCGCCCAAAAGAATCAGGAATAATGCCGCAAACAAAAATATTCGTTTCACAAAAGTCACCTCAATCATTCTTCACCATCTGTATCAGTCTAAAAATCTGTTCTGTTGCATCAGCCATATTGCGCTTTGCCTTTTCTGTTTCCATCGCCTCATCCAGCGAGCAAACGCCCCGCACAATGGGGAAAAACGCATCAATTCCACGGTCGTTGCAGAGGGCAGCCTCGGGTGTTACCCCACCCGAAACGGCGATCACCGGCACACCAAAGCGTTTGGCAACGGTGGCCACGCCCACAGGCGCTTTGCCCATTGCTGTCTGGCCATCAAGCCGCCCCTCACCGGTTACAACATAGTCTGCCGATTGCACAAAGGCGGCAAGTTCGGTTTTTTGCAAAATGAGGTCAATACCCCTTTGCAAAGTGCCGTTTAAAAATGTTAAAAAAGCAAAGCCGAGCCCACCTGCCGCACCGGCGCCGGGCGATTCTGCATCCGCCTTTTTATTCACTGTTTTTGCAAGTGCAGCGTAGCGCAACAGCCACGCGTCCATCTCTTTCACCATTTCAGGCGTTGCGCCCTTTTGCGGACCGTAAACCGCGCTGGCGCCCCGCTCACCGCACAGGGGATTCACCACATCACAGGCAACGGAAAAACGGCATTCTGAAAGTTCCGGCAGCACCTTATCAGTTGTAATGCTGCAGAGTTCAGAAAGGCCCTTTGCCCCGCGTTCCACAGGCTCACCTGCCGCATTCAGCATACCAAAGCCCAATGCCTGAAGCATACCAATGCCACCATCATTTGTTGCGCTGCCGCCAATGCCAATGATAAAATCACGGCACCCTTTTTTTGCGGCATCGGCTATCATTTCGCCCACGCCGTAAGTGGTGGTGACAAGAGGATTTCTTTCACCCTCACAAACCAGAGTGATGCCTGCCGCCGCAGACATTTCCATCACAGCCGTTTTGCCGCAAATGCCTTATTCGGCTTCAACGGGTGCGCCAAGCGGTCCGCAAACCGTAACGCTTTGTCGCGCGCCGCCAAGGCCGTCAATCAGCGCATCAACTGTGCCCTCGCCACCATCGGCAACAGGGCGAACAGCAACCGCCGCCTCGGGATAAACCCGGCAGATACCTTCTGCCGCCGCCTGCCCTGCCTCAAGGGAGGAAAGACTACCCTTAAAAGCATCAATTGCAATCACAACTTTCATAAAAACACCACGCTATCAGTTGGTTTTAACCAATGTATTTGTCAAAAGTTCCATCTTCATCCAGAAGCGCCATAATAATGTAGAGTCTGGGAATGTGGAAAGGCCCTTTAAAAATGTTGCCCTTTAAAGTGGTAGAAACGGTGTTATCATAGTGCAGATAGCCATACCATTCGCCGTCATCTGCATCAGCAAAATGCGCCTTGCAATAGTCTTTCACCAGCTGATATTTTTCGTTATAGGTCTCATCACCAAATAACAGATAGGCCATACGCAGGGCAATCATAGTTTCGCATTGCGGCCACCAGAGTTTCATATCCCACTCAAGTTGCTGGGGCGGCATGCCTAAAGCATCGGTAAAGGCAATGATTCCGCCGTGTTCTTTATCCCAGCCCAGCGGCCAGGTAATGTCAATAATCTTCTTTCCGACATCAATGGCCTCACGGTTGCCCGTGATGAGCCCCTCCATCATAATGAACCAGGCCGCCTCCATTGAGTGGCCGGGGTTTACAATTCTGCCGGTGGGGGTGTTCACAAACTGCCCTTTTGCATCCACATGCTCCATCAAGGCGCGCTCGGTTAAAAATCCGCCGTCTAAAATGTTTGCAAGGCATTCTTCAGCAATTTTATTATATTTTTCGCAAGGGTTAGCGCTTCGCAATACCTGCACGGTTGAAAGCATAATCATCACGGGTGAAAGTGCCACCAACGCCTGATTTTCAGGGTTGATTTTCGGCTGATTTTTCCGCACGCCGGTGTAACATTCATAAGCCACATCAAAATAACGCTCGGCGGTTTCTAAAACAGCGGCATCTCCCGTTGCCTTGTAATATTCGGCACAACCGATGGCTGCAAAAGTCTCTGAAAAATAGTAGCGGCGCTTCTGCAGTTCGCGACCGTCTGCCGTTACGGTGAAGAACATTCTGCCATCTGAATCTGTGCATTTGGGCAAAAAGCGATAGATGGTTTCGGCCGCCTTTAAATAAGCAGGGTCAGGGTTTACGGTGTTATAAGCCTTGCAAAAACTCCAGAGAGCGCGCCCCTGAAACCAAACGCTTTTATCTGTGCCATACACCGTCCCTTTTTTATCCACACAGGTGAAAATGCCACCATTTTCTTCATCTATGGTGTGGTCAAGCCAAAAAGGTAAAATATTTTCTATCAAATCTTTTTTAAAATTCATAGTAACTTCTCCTTTTGTGTATATCAATGACCCTCACGAGGCCAAAAATTTGCTGTTTATCATTGCCCACGCTGTGTAAGTAATGTTAAGTGCCATTGCTTTTGCGGCGCCCTTTTTCGCAATTGTTTTATAATAGAACAAATAGGAAACGGCCGCAAAAAGTGCCGCAAGCACACTCACACCATTTGAAACAAAGGGCGTTATTGTTAGAGCCAGAGAAATCGCGACCGTTTCAAGCGCCCACATAACGCCGGCGAAAATCCCCGTAATCATTCTTTTTCAAGTTCCTTAATAACATCGCAAACAGTTGAAATATCAGGAATCACAAAATCAGCGTACGGCGCAAGTCTGGCGCGGGTTTTCTCCGTTTTTGCCACGCCAATCACATGCATACCGGCGTTTCTTGCAAAGCCGATGTCATTCATTGTATCGCCAATCATCACTGCTTTTTCTGCAGAACTTCCCACGGCCTTTAAATATTCTACAATGCAGGTCGGGTCAGGTTTTGTGGGGGTTATGCCGTCATCGGCATATATCTTCTCAAAATAATCTTTAATGCCAAGTGCATCTAAACATCGATAGGTGGTTTCATAATTATCGGTTGTCACAATCAAAAGCGTTCTGCCCTCTTCTTTGAGCCTTGTTAAAACTTCTTTTATGTTTTCACAAGTCGGCAGAACAACACCTTTATCTACATTGTTTTTGCAGGCATCGTTAAACAGACTGACAATTTCATCCGCCGACCTTGTCTCGCCATTTTCTTTCAAAATTTCATATAAAACGAGACCGATTTCTTCATAAGTTCCGTGGCAGAGCACACCGTCAATATCAGTAACGCCGTTTTCTACGCCAAAGGCTTTTAAAATGGCTTCAAGATCTGCTTCTTCTTTCTCAACGGCTTTTAAAACCTCTTTAATCGCCGCGATTGTCTGACTGACCCAGAATGCATCAAAATCTAATAATGTGCCATCTTTGTCAAAAACAATAATCTCTTTTTTCATTTTGCCCCACCTGTTACGATCGTTTTATTTGCAATTTCAGTTTTGAAAGATTATTTATTAAAACAGCTTTGTTTTCTCAAATATCTTCACAAGCACAAAACCAATTACAAGCCCTGCCACGCCCTGTACGGCATTAGCAGGTATGTTTACAACAGAGGGTGCAAAACCATATAAAAATCCTTCAAACACAAAATAGCCAAGCACCATTGTGATTTCTGCAAGGGCACCACCTATGATTCTTGATGGTGTATCACCCAGTTTATTGTGCATACCTTTATGGCAAAAATGCGCAACAACTGCCATAAGACCCTTAATGATAAAAGTTGCAGGGGCATATACGGCATAACCGGAGAAAACATCTGCAAGTGCAGAGCCAATACCTGCCACCGCAAAACCATACCACGAGGACAAAAGCCACCCCGAAACAAGCACAACACAGTCACCGAGATTTATGTATCCCTCAAGCGGAGACGGTATTTTAATAATCATCGTCGCAACACAGCAAAGTGCCGCCAGCATTGATGCCATTACCAATTTTTGTGTTTTTGTTTTCATAATATTACTCCTTTTTTTATTGTATTATCATTCAACATACCCCATGTATGCAGGACAGACGGTTTAGATGCCAATCTTTTAGGTGGCAGTTCGTATCTAGACAGGTGAACAGTGAATGATAAGAACCTGCTATTCCTCGAACATTTCCATTAGAACCCACAGGAATATTATATTTTCCTGCTCCGCTACAATAAGTAAAAATGCTTGCTCACAAGGAGATTTTTGTAACGCCGTCAATTGACACAGTGCTCAGAAGAGCACAAAAGAGTGAATGCTCTTAAGAATTTTATGAAATAAAATTCTGTATGTGTCAATTATACCACACTCTTCACCAAATTTCAACACTCCCCAAACGACAAAAAGACAGAAATGGCGATGCCGTTTCTGCCTTTTTAAAGAACAATCTTATTTGTTTTTCAGATTGAACCAAGCGTTGATACCGGGATAGTAAGCGATATCACCGAGTTCTTCTTCAATTCTCAGTAACTGATTGTATTTTGCAACACGATCAGTTCTGGAGGGTGCACCGGTCTTAATCTGGCCGGAGTTTGTAGCAATTGCAATGTCAGCGATGGTAGCATCTTCTGTTTCACCGCTTCTGTGAGAGGTTACAGCGGTGTAACCAGCACGGTTAGCGGTTTCAATTGCTTCTAAGGTTTCGGTCAGGGTACCAATCTGGTTAACCTTGATTAAGATGGAGTTAGCAACGCCGAGTTCAATACCCTTCTTCAGGCGTTCGGTGTTTGTAACGAACAGGTCGTCACCAACTAACTGAATCTTGTCACCCAGTTTGTCGGTTAAGATTTTCCAAGCATCCCAATCTTCTTCGGCAACGCCGTCTTCTAAGGAGATGATGGGGTATTTTGCAGCCAGGTCTTCCCAGTAAGCAACGATTTCGTCACGGGTCATGAAGATGTCGGTCTTCCAGAAGTAGTAACCATCTTTACCAATCTTCTTAGCTTCTTCAAACATTTCGGTAGCAGCAGCATCAATAGCGATTCTGAAATCTGCACCGGGCTTGAAGCCTGCTTTTTCAACAGCTTCCAAAATAACCTGAATGGCTTCTTCATCGCTCTTTAAGTTGGGAGCAAAGCCGCCTTCGTCACCAACAGCGGTGCTGTAGCCCTTGCCCTTTAAAACGCTCTTTAAATTGTGGAACACTTCTGCACACCATCTGAGAGCTTCGCGGAAGGATGTAGCGCCAACAGGCATAATCATAAATTCCTGAATGTTAACGCTGTTATCAGCATGCTTACCACCGTTGATGATGTTCATCATAGGAACGGGGAAAGTTTTAGCATTGCAGCCGCCAATGTAGTTGTAAAGGCTAACGCCTAAGCATTCAGCAGCAGCTTTAGCACAAGCGAGTGATACGCCTAAAATAGCGTTAGCACCTAAACGGCCCTTGTTGGGAGTACCGTCTAAAGCAATCATGGTGCGGTCAATGTCAACCTGGTCTAAAACATTCATACCGATAATTGCTTCTGCGATTTCGGTGTTAACATTTTCAACAGCCTGACAAACACCTTTACCAAGGTATTTGCTCTTGTCACCGTCACGAAGCTCAACTGCTTCGAACGCGCCTGTGGAAGCACCGGAGGGAACGGAAGCACGGCCAACAAAGCCATCTTCTGTATAAACCTCAACCTCAACGGTCGGGTTGCCTCTGGAGTCCAGAATTTCTCTTGCCAGTACATCGATAATCTCAATGTATTGTTTCATTGTGTTTTCCTCCTAAAAATATAATTTTTTAATAAACTTAAACAATCAGGCTCTTGCCTGTCATTTCTTCGGGTTGGGGTAAGCCTAAAATAGCGAGCATTGTGGGAGCAATGTCAGCCAGACAGCCACCGTCACGCAGGGCAAGTTCTTTGCCTGCAACAATAAAGGGAACGCGGAAAGTGGTGTGCGCGGTAAAGGCTTCACCGTTTTCGGGGTCAACCATCTGGTCGGCATTACCGTGGTCAGCCGTGATGAGCGCCACGCCGCCTTTATCAAGAACGGCATCAATCACCTTACCCATGCAGGTGTCAACGGCTTCAACGGCCGAAACAGCCGCAGGAAATACGCCGGTATGCCCTACCATGTCACAGTTGGCAAAGTTTAAAATGATAACATCATATTGATCAGATGCAATGCGCGAAAGCGCCTCTTCGGTCACTTCAAACGCGCTCATTTCGGGTTTTAAATCATAGGTTGCAACCTGCGGCGATGCAATAAGCGCTCTGTCTTCACCAGGAGAAACCGCTTCAACGCCACCGTTAAAGAAGAAGGTAACGTGAGCATATTTCTCAGTCTCGGCGATTCTGAGCTGAGTCAGATTGTTCTTTGCAAGATATTCACCTAAGGTATTGGTCAGAACCTGAGGACGGAATGCCACATCAACGTTAGGCATTGTCTTGTCATACTGTGTCATG
>JAZRUU010000008.1:0-18439 GCA_045652725.1 Clostridia bacterium
TTAACAGGGCCTTTGCCACATCGTCATCAAAAGAATAACGCTGTGAAAGATAACGCATAGATGCACCCATTTCACCATCGGGTCCACCATATTGGCTGATGATATAATTCGCCAGTTTTGGGTTTGGGCGTTTGATGTTGATAGGGAACTGTAATTTTTTCTCATATTGCCACATAGAAAAACTCTGCCTCCTTTAATTTTCCCACGGCCATGGGCCGCAAACCCAGGTCCAATCGGTAGTCGAGTTGACCTCGGCAGGGGTGAGCGGGCCGAAGTTTTCTCTGTAGAATTTTCGCAGACCATCGAGTTCTGCCGTAATTTCGTGATAGCTCATAAGTGCCTTTTTGTCATCGGGATGGGTGTCTAAAAACAAAATCAACTCATACTGTGCAAAGGAGAGTGCCTTGATTTGCTTCAACAGCCGTTCTTCGTTTCTGTTATTTCCTGACATATTCATCCTCCTAATCAATTCTTGGGCCATATACCGAAATCGGCAGGTCTAACTCTTTGAAAATTGTGCCGCGTTCAAGCCCTTCTTCGGGTGAGTAGATCTCACCAAAATTTTGTACAGGAACATAAGCATAGCCTACGCGCTCCTGTGTGGAATAGAAATCATCCATTTAGTTTCATCCTTTCTGATTTTTTGGGTGTGCCCACTTTCATTGTATTCTACAGTGGTGAAAAAGGTGAAAAAAGACGAAAAAAACGACAGCATCGTTGATGCTGTCGTTTTTTTATCTTAATGTCACACGCGAACTTTAACAACAATTTTTTTAATCGGGCCGGGCGTTTTGTAAGCACCCTTCGGACGGTGCAAATCTTCGGGGAAGAAGATGGCATAAGAACCGGCGTGAACCTCTAAATCTGTGGTTTTCTTATCTGTGCGGAACACATAGCAATCGCCCTGCTCGTTATATTCTTCGCCTTCGGGCAGGTTGTTGAAAGTGTCCCAACCCATAACCTCACAGCCTTCATAAATGAACTGAATGTCAATATATTTTTTGTGTGCCTCCCACTTTGTTTCAGCAATGGGCAGGGTGTCATACTCCTGCACAAAGGCATACACATCTCTGCCGTCAATCTCATAGTTGCCAACGGCGGGCAGCTCTTTCTGCGCTTTTTCTAAAAAGTCAAAAGCCTTTTTAAAGTTGGGGTGAACATTTTCATAAAGGTGTTTGTTTTTTAATACATCTAAAATCATGTTACATCGTCCTTTCTTTTTTGCTTATTATATCACAATGTGCGGCAAAAGAAAAGCCTTTTTTAAAAGTTTATGCCACCATAGAAGTGGGGATTAAATAGCAAAGATATGCAACAAAGGCAAGGAGCATAATAGCGCCGCCGATGCGGGTTAAGTTACGCTTTTTGTTTAAAATTAAAACAAAAAGCAAAAGGGTTGATGCTGCGCATACAATGCTGTCAAAAACAAATGCGCTCTGATATAATACCGGTGTAATCAGTGCAGAAGAACCGATAACAAACAGAATGTTAAAGATGTTACTGCCGATGATGTTACCAATGGCAATGTCTGCCTTGTGACGCATTGCTGCAATCACGCTGGTAACGAGCTCGGGGAGAGAAGTGCCGAGAGCCACAATCGTAAGGCCGATTAAACGCTCGCTCATACCGAAAGCCTTTGCTATTTTCTTTGCCGCTTCAACGGATATGTTACTGCCTAAAATGATCAATGCAACGCCAATAATAATAAAGAAGATCAATTTGAATATATTTTCATTTGTATGACTTTCCTCTACCGGCTCTTCTTCAACCTGGCCTGTTTTTGAAATCCAGAACAAATAGCCAAGGTAGCCAAGAAATAAAACCCAGAGAAGAATGCCGCCCCATGTGCCGATTGCGCCGTTGTAAAGGCCCCAGGCAGAGAACACAATGGTTACAAAGAATGTAATGGGAATTTCGTATTTCATAGTACATTTCTGCACGGCCAGCGGTGTGATAACAGCAGAAGTGCCCAAAATAAGCAGAACATTTAAAATGTTACTGCCCAAAACATTACCCACAGCAATGTCGGCACTACCTTTGAGCGCGGCAGAAATGCTGACGGCAGCCTCGGGTAGGCTCGTGCCCATAGCAACAATGGTTAAACCGATAACGAGTGCGGGGATGCCGAGTTTGGTTGCGATTTTTGAGGCGCCATCAACAAAAATGTCTGCACCTTTAATTAAAAGCACAAAACCAACGACGAGTAAAAAGACCTGTAATAAAATTTCCATTTTTCATTCTCCTTTTCATTATAATATAATAAAAAGACTCAAGGCAGGCAGATTAGCCAGCCTTGAGTCTCATCATTCAAAGTAATACCGTGCACCGTAAACGATGCCGTGATGTCGATAATACTACACGGAAAACCGTGCCGATTACTCCCTCATAGGATATTTATTTGTTAATTTAAGTATAAGAGAATTAAGCGGCTTTGTCAATAGTTTATTTCAAAAAACCTAAAATTATTCCAACAATTGCTGATGCGGCAAGGTAGAAAATGGGGTGCAGTTTCAGTTTTTTGATGCGCATGAGCAGAAAAACAACAAGAAAAATACAAACAGAAGGGATGCTGATAGCTGAAAGCAGGTTGCCGTCGGTTGGCAGAGTAACAAGCGTCGTTTGAGCCACAGAAACGCCTGCGGCGGCAATCAGACCGGAAACAGCAGGACGCAAACCGTAAAATGCGGCGTTGACATAGTGGTTATCACGAAAAGTTGCAAGCAGGCGTGCTACAATCAGCATCACAATGAGCGAGGGAAGAATAAGACCCAAGGTAGCGATGATAGCACCGGGGATGCCTGCTGTTACATAGCCGGCGTAGGTTGACATATTCACACCTATCGGGCCGGGGGTTGATTCAGAAATAGCTATCATATCTGAAAGTGTTGCTTCATCGAACCAGCCGGTTCTTGCACCAATGTCGTGGAGAAAGGGGAGGGTTGCAAGCCCGCCGCCTACAGCGAAAAGGCCTGTTTTGAAAAATTCGTAAAAGAGTTTTATATAAATCATCATTCTGAAAACTTCCTCCCTTGCAATAAAAGTCCGGCAACGCCGGCCACGAGCACCAAAATAATGGGTGAAAGATTAAAAAAGCAGGTCAGAACAAAAACCAAAACGGCAATCAACAGGGTGGGTATATCTTTAATTGCCTTTTTACCTAATTTGATAACCGCATCTAAAATGAGAGCGCAAACACAGGCGCGAATGCCGACAAAAGCGTTTTGCACAACGGCGAGTTCGGCAAAATTTGTTAAAATTGCCGCAATGACAGAAATAATCACAAAAGAAGGAAAGATAACACCAAAGGTTGCAATGACAGCGCCAAAACTTCCTTTAACTTTGTAACCGACAAGAGTGGCCGTGTTCACCGCAATAACACCCGGTGTGCATTGGGCAATGGCGTAATAGTCCATCAGCGCTTCTTCGGTTGTCCAACCTTTTTTTTCAACGAGTTCGCGCTGGAACATTGGCAGCATTGCATAACCGCCGCCAAAGGTGAAGGCCCCAATGCGGGCAAAGGTGAAAAACAGTTCCCATAATATTTTCATAGTTTCATCTCCAAAATTAAATCTATTATTTATTGTATCACAAATTTTTCGAAAAAGATATATAAAAAGAAAGTTTTTCGCTATGGCTTTTGCTTGACAAAAAACGGTGTAAAGTTTATACTTATTTTAATAGGTAATTTTTGATTGATGGGGGAATGGAATATGGCACTTCATGTTGAGTTATTGCAATATACCGGTGAACCGGAGAAAATTATTTCTGCGGCGGCAAAACTTTGTTATTCAAGTTCGGGTGTGAAAGATGTTTTAGACGGGCTTGATAAAGAAAAAATAGATAAGTTTCTGAAAATGCTGATGGATTTAGGCCATGAAAGCCCGATTGAGCATGTGAGTTTCACCTTTGGTATTGAGGGTGTGAGCCGTAGCCTTCTGGCACAGATAACCCGTCACAGAATTGCGAGTTATTCGGTGAAATCGCAGCGCTATGTTAAAGAAGGGCAGTTTGAATTTATCACACCGCCTGCCATTTCTGAAAACGATGTGGCGCACAAGTTATATTTAGAGTCTATGCAAAGCGCGCAGGAAACATATAACAAACTTGCAGATATTTTGTGTGAAAAATATCTGGCAGAAAATTTAGCCGCCGGTATGGCAGAAAAACAGGCAAAAAATCAGGCTGAGAAAAAGGCCATTGAAGATGCACGCTTTGTTTTGCCCAACGCCTGCGAAACAAAAATGATTGTTACGATGAATGCCCGCAGCCTTATGAACTTTTTCCACCATCGCTGCTGCAGCCGTGCCCAGTGGGAAATTCGCGCCCTGGCAGATGAGATGCTTTGCCTTGTTAAAGAGGTTGCGCCCACCTTGTTTTCTCTTGCGGGGCCTTCTTGCGTTGCAGGGCCGTGTCCTGAAGGTAAAATGACCTGCGGCAAAGCGGCAGAGATGAGAAAAAAATATAAGCAGGAGGCATAAAATGGGCAAACTGATTGTTGTTGAGGGTGTGGATTCAAGCGGCAAGGCCACCCAAACAGAGAAACTTGTTCAAAAACTCAAGGCAGAGGGTTATCCTGTTCGGCAGATTTCGTTCCCTGATTATGACAGCGATTTTTCTGTGCCGGTTAAGCGCTATCTGGCCGGCGATTTGGGTAAAAACGCCAACGATGTCAGCCCGTATGCGGCGTCCTTGTTTTATGCCATTGACCGTTACGCGAGTTTTAAGCGTGATTGGGGAGAGTTTTATAAAAACGGTGGCATCTTGATTGCAGACCGTTATGTAACTTCCAATTTAGTGCATCAGGCTGCGAAAATTGACGGGGATAAAACCGACTTTATGAATTGGTTACACGATTTGGAATATGATAAACTCACACTCCCAAGGCCTGACCTTGTGTTGTTTTTAGATATGCCGCCGGCCTGTGCAAGACGGTTGATGGCAAACCGTGCCAACAAATTTACCGGCGAGGCAGAGAAAGATATTCACGAGCGTGACCCACAGCATCTTGACAAGGCATATTATAATGCTGTTTCAATTGCCGCCATGGCAGGATGGGAAAAAATTAACTGCGCCGATGGTGAAAAAATCCGTACGATTGATGAAATTGCGGATGAAATCTATCAAAAAGTGAAAATGACAATTGAGCATTCGTGAGTAAACGAGAGAAAAACGGCGAAAATAAAAGTTTGTATATTTTATTTTAATTTTTTAAAAAAACCTATTGACAAAAGCCTTTTTGTAGATTATAATATTTACTGTTGCATTTTGGAAATAATGTTTGAATTATACAGGAGGTAAGAGATTTATGAGTACATTTATGGCGAAAGCTCATGAACTGGACAAAAAATGGTATATCATAGATGCAGCCGGCAAACCGTTAGGTCGTGTGGCCGCTCAGGCAGCAGCTATCCTTCGCGGTAAGCACAAGCCCGAGTTCACACCTCATTGCGATTGCGGTGACCATGTGATTATCATTAACGCTGCAGATGCTGTTTTAACCGGCAAAAAACTGCAGCAGAAACACTACTACAGACACACAGGCTATGTTGGCGGTATTAAGGCAGTTCGTTACGATAAGCTGATGAGCGAGCGTCCCGAATTTGCTATGACCAAGGCAGTTAAAGGTATGCTGCCTCACAACACCTTAGGTGCTAAGGCTCTGACAAGACTCCGGGTTTATGCCGGCGCTACCCATGAGCATGATGCACAGAAACCTGAAGCCTGGGCTTTAGAGATTAAATAAGGAGGTTTGTGAGAAATGGCAGAATTATTTTACGGTACCGGTAGAAGAAAGAAATCTATCGCCAGAGTAAGACTGGTTGCCGGTAAAGGCGAAATTACAATCAATAACCGTTCTTTAGACGATTATTTTGGTCTGGAGACATTAAAGGTTATCGTTAAGCAGCCGTTGGTTGCTACCAACACCGAAGGTAAGTATGATGTTATTGTCAGCGTTGTTGGCGGTGGCTTCACTGGTCAGGCTGGTGCAATTCGTCACGGCGTTGCAAGAGCTCTGCTCGAAGTTGACGCAGAAACCTTCCGTCCCATTCTGAAGAAGGCCGGTTTCTTAACTCGTGACCCGAGAATGAAGGAAAGAAAGAAGTATGGTTTAAAGGCCGCTCGTCGCGCTCCTCAGTTCTCAAAGAGATAATCAGAAAATGTTTATTGCCCTCGCACTGCGGTGCGAGGGTTTTTTCTGTTAAAAAAGCATCCGGGCAGAACAAGTTGTTCTGCCCTGATGCTTTTTGGTGTTTTATTTAAAAATAGTGATATCTGTTTCGCTTTATAATTAAAAACACGACCGACAAAATAACCGAGAGCATCTCTGCCACAATAACAGAATACCAGATGCCGTTCATGCCAAACAAAAGCGGCAAAATCAGCACAGCGGCAATTTGAAACAAGAGTGTTCTGAGAAACGAAATGAGTGCCGAGGTGAGGCCGTCGTTGAGTGCAGTGAAAAACCCCGAAGCATAAATAGCATAACCCATAAACAGATATGCAAAAGCATAAATCTTAAATCCGCTGACGGTTAGATTGCAAAGTGCAGTATCATAACCCACAAACAGAATTGACATCGGCTTTGCTAAAAGCATTGCAAGCGCTAACATAATAACAGAGACTATGCCGATAATGACAATGCTTTTCTTAAGTAAACTTTTTAATTCTGTGTGGTTTTTAGCACCGTGATGATAGCCGACAACCGGGCCGGAACCAATGGAATAGCCAATAAAAACGGCGCAGAAAATGAACCCGACATACATAATAACCCCGTAAGCCGCAACGCCGTTTTCGCCGGCGTATTTCATTAACTGCATATTATAAAGCATTCCAACAACAGACATTGAAATGTTGCTCATCAGTTCAGATGAACCGTTGGTGCAGGCTTTTAACAGCGCTTTGCCGTGAAACGATGTTTTTTTAAGAGAAAGCAAACTGTCATTCGGCAGAGCGAAATATAAAAAGGGTGCAAAGCCGCCGATAAACTGGCTGAAGGCGGTGGCAACGGCTGCGCCGGTTAATCCCCAACGGAATACGGCAACAAACAACGCATCAAGCACCATATTTGTAACCCCGGCAATCACGGTCATTAAAAGACCGAGTTTGGGGCGTTCAGCCGTGACAAAAAAACTTTGAAATGTCATTTGCAGAATGTAAAAGGGGAGTGTTGCCAAAATAAAACGGCAATAAAGAACGCAGTTTTCAAGCAGTTCACCCGTTGCCCCTAAAAATGAAGAAATAGGTCTGATGAAAGCGAGGCCAACGGCGCAAATCAGCGTGCCAACACCTGCGGCAACATAAACAATGAGTGAAAAATATTCATTGGCTTTTTCGTGCTTACCTTCGCCGAGGGTTTTTGAAACAAGTGCACTGCCGCCTGCGCCCAGCATAAAGCCGACTGTTGCTAAAATCATAATAAAAGGCATAATAAAATTAACGGCGGCAAAAGGTGTTTTGCCAGCAAAGTTTGAAACAAAATAACCGTCAACAATGCCGTAAATAGATGTGAAAATCATCATCAGAACAGAGGGCAGGGTGAACTGTAGCAGGCGTTTATATGTAAAATGGTCAGAAAGTCTTATATTCATTGTTTTCTCCTTTAGCAATGTTCTGAAACAAATCATATTATATTGTAGAGAAAAACCTTGAAAATGTCAATAACATTATGAAAAAAGGGGAGAAACCGAGTGGTTTCTCCCATAATATAATGATTTTTTCAGGATGTTTTCTTTTTAAATGATTTACAGTCTGTGCATTGCATCTCTGTCGGGTTCATCTCGTGCGTACCAACTGTGATGGAGTCGAGCGTGCAATACTGTTCGCTGCAGTTGTTATAGGTGCATTGTTCAACGGTACATTTAATGGTTTGTTTGCCTGCGTTCATGGTTATTTCTCCTTTCAGAATTCTGAATTTATCTTTTTGCGCCAACCTTATTTTGTCTAAAAACCTTGATTTTATACGCTTTTTTCTGCAATTTGATGCAGTGCAAATGCGGCTTGGTCGAGTTCGGATTTTTTTGTAAAATAACCAAAACTAAACCGAACACAGCCGCCCTCGGTGCCAAGCGTTTCGTGCGCAAGCGGAGCACAATGCAAACCGCTTCTGACGGCAATGCCGTAATATCGGTTTAATTCTTCGGCAACTTCAACACAATCTTTATTTTCAATGTTTAAAGCCATAATACCGGCTTTGTGGTGGCTGCCGTAGGTTTTAATTCGGGAAATATTTCTGATTTTTTCTTCAAAAAATTTTGTCAGCATTGTTTCGTGTTCAAAAATGGTTTTCATTCCTTCTTTATAAATGAAATCAGCCGCTGCGCCAAGACCTGCAATGGCAGGTACATTCAGCGTGCCGCTTTCTAAACGGTCGGGCATTTCTTCGGGCTGAAAGTTCAGGCTCGATTGACTGCCTGTGCCGCCCTCGATGATGGTTTGCAACATAATGCCGTCGCGAACATATAACCCGCCGCTGCCTTGTGGGCCGTAAAGCCCCTTGTGACCGGGGAAGGCGAACATATCAACCGCGTTTACATCAATGGGAATTGCCCCGGCGCTCTGGGCGGCGTCTAAAAGAAAATAAGCCCCAAATTGCCTTGCAAGGTGGCCGATGGCCGTGATGTCATACACATTGCCGCAAACATTTGAGGCGTGCGTGCAAATCACAAGGCGTGTGTTGGGTCGAAATGCTTTGGCAAAATTCTGCGGTAAAAGATTGCCGCGTTCATCTGCCTGAACAATTGTGTAATCAATCACGCCACGGCGCTTTAGCTCGGCAACAGGGCGCAGAACAGAGTTGTGCTCCATTGAACTTAAAACCACATGGTCACCAACCCGGAGCACGCCTTTAATGGCGGCGTTTAATGCCGCTGTTGTGTTACAGAAAAAGGCAATCTGCTCAGGTGCTTTGATTCCAAACAGGCGGCAAAGCGATTCTCGCGTGCCATAAACGAGTTTTGAGGCATTTTGTGATGGCGAATGAGCACCACGGCCCGGGTTTGCGCTGTGGTTTAATAGCGCGTTCTGAACGGCCTGATACACCTGTTGCGGTTTTTTAAACGAGGTGGCGGCATAGTCTAAATAAATCATAAAATTCCTCCTTTTTTTCATTTTATGCATCCGGCCGGGAGAATGTTACGGTCATTTTTTTTATCCGGCATCATATACTGTTATTGAATGATTTTTTAATGGGAGGAAACAAAATGTTTGACAAGCAAATGCTGAAACAAATCGAAAAAATGATGGGGCAGATGAAACCCTCGCAAAAAGCCAAACTTGCAGATATTTTAAAAGATGAAGAAAGCATAAAAAAAGCCCTGTCAGGCGTTGACCCGGCCAAGGCAAAAAAAGCGGTTGAAGGCCTGAAAATTGACGGCATGGGTGAGGATGATTTGAAAAAAATGGCCGAAAAACTGACACAGAAAAAAGGCGAACAAGAATAGCAGGAGGCGCTTTATGAGTGATGATGGCGGCAAATTGCTTGAAAGTCTGATGGGAATGCTGGGGGAGAATCCCGAGGAAAAAATCGGGGCAATGCTTTCAGCCCTTTCGTCAAACGAAAACGAGAAACCTGATGGTGAGAACGCAAAAGACGAAACCGATGATGAAAGCGGCTTTGACCTTTCTATGCTACTGAAACTGCAAAGTATTATGGGGTTAATGAGCGGTGAGGCAGATGATGAACGAAGTGCGCTGCTTTATGCCTTAAAACCTTTTTTAAAAAGCGAGAGACATGCTGATGTTGACCGGGCTGTTAAACTGTTAAAACTCTCAAAACTTGCTAAAACCGCACAGGAACTAGATTTGTTTAAGAACTTGTTATAAAAGGGGTGACAAAAATGGAAATGAAATATTATAACCCGAGCAACAACTTTCGTGCACCCATTCCCAGAGAGCCAAAAGCCTACAGGCCACCCCAGAGTGTGATGGATACGATGCATACATATGAAACAACTAACGAGCCACCAAAAACCACGGTTAAACCTGTGGCAGAAGAGATGCCAAAACGCGAAATTTGTGAAGAAACCTGCGAAAAAGAGAAGAAAAACTTTTTAAGTAATCTCACACAGGATGACATCGTTATTTTAGGGGTTTTATTCTTGTTGTTGCTCAATTCGTGTGATGACTATCTGTTGCTTTTGGCACTTGGTTTTATCTTTCTTTCAGGTAGGCAAAAATAAAGGCAAAATCTTACTTTTATCGTCATTATAACCTTGACAAACAGGGGCGAAAAATGATATACTATTCATATTGAAATGACGGAGTTTTGCCTATGTCAAAGTTTTTTATTGAGAAAAGTCAAATAACCGATAAAACAGCTGTGATTCTCGGCTCGGATGTGTCACACATTGCCCGCGTTTTACGAATGGGTGAGGGTGATGCATTGCTCCTTTGTGACGGTGAGGGTTATGATTATGAAGTAAAAATTACTTCTGTTGCAAAAAATGAAATTGTGACGGAGATTTTAGCCTCATATCCCTGCAAAAATGAGCCTGAGACCGAGGTTACCTTGTTTCAGGGATTGCCGAAACAAGGCAAGATGGAATGGATTATTGAAAAATGCACCGAGCTCGGCATTTCGACCATTGTTCCGGTGCAGATGACGCGCAGCGTTGTGAAACTTTCGCCCGAGCAGGCAGAAAAAAAGGTTGAGCGCTGGCAAAAAACAGCGCGAGAGGCCGCAAAACAATGCGGCAGGGGTAAAATTCCCAAAGTTTTAATGCCTGTAACCGTGAAAGAACTTGTGAATTCAGAATTGCCTGAATTTTTGCTTTTTCCTTATGAAGAAGAAAGGACAAGTTCCGTTCGCAAGGCTCTTTCGGGCAAAAAAGCAAAAACAGCGGGCATATTCATTGGTCCTGAAGGCGGCTTTGACCCTGATGAGGCGGCTCTTCTTTTGCAGGCCGGCGCTAATGCAGCAACTCTTGGGCCAAGAATTTTAAGAACCGAAACGGCCGGTCTTGTTGCGCTTACAACCTTGCTTTATGAGTGGGGAGAAATGGAATGTAAATAAAATACCGCTACGGTATTAAAAAATAGGAGAGTGTACATTATGACAAAAGAAAGAAAAGAACAACTTTCAAACCGTTTAGTTTTAAACTTTGGTATTTTATTGGTGGCAGCCGTTGTGCTTTTGTATGTAAACACAGCACTTCGCAATGCAAGCAGCAGAGAACTGACTTATACCATTATTTTAATCGCGGGTATCGTCAGCGCGGCTTTGGCTGTTTTTCTGTTTGTTTGGGGCAAAATCAAGGGCACAAAAGCTAAGAACTACAGCGCCGTTGCACTGGGTGCTTTTATAGGTTGTGCGCTGTTATATGCTTCTAAGGTTATTACTTACCCCTTATACAATCACATTGCTGCGGTTATCACAGTTTACATTGCAATGGCTGTTTATTTTATTGTGATGGCAATTATCACCGCGGTGCTTGTGAATAAACCCACCATTAAAAATGCAAACGAAAAAATTGTGCATTCCAAAAAGAAGAAAAGAAAATAATTTTACATTAAGATAAAGGAGTTTTAGAGATGTTTTCAATTGAAGATGTTAAAAAGACCGATCCGCAGATTGCAGAAGTGATTATGCAAGAAATTGGCAGACAAAATCAGAACATTGAACTGATTGCCTCTGAAAACTTTGTATCACCTGCGGTTATGGCGGCTATGGGGTCTCCGCTTACAAATAAATATGCCGAAGGTTATCCCGGCAAGCGTTACTACGGTGGTTGTCACATTGTTGATGTGGCTGAAAATCTTGCCATTGAGCGCGCTAAAAAACTGTTTGGCGCAGAACACGCCAATGTGCAGGCGCATTCCGGCGCACAGGCAAACCTTGCCGTTTTCTTTGCGGCGTTAAACCCCGGTGATACCGTTTTGGGTATGAACTTATCTCACGGTGGTCACTTGAGCCACGGTAGCCCGGTTAACATTTCCGGTAAATATTTTAATATTGTTCCTTATGGTGTTACCGAAGATACCAACACCATTGATTATGAAGAAGTGAGAAGACTTGCGCTTGAAAATAAACCCAAATTGATTTTAGCCGGCGCAAGTGCATATCCCAGAAAGATTGATTTTGCAAAGTTTGCTGAAATTGCAAAAGAAGTGGGCGCTTATTTTATGGTAGATATGGCGCACATTGCCGGTCTTGTTGCGGCAGGTCTGCATCCCAATCCGGTGCCTTATGCTGACTTTGTTACTACCACAACCCACAAAACACTGCGTGGCCCCAGAGGCGGCTTGATTCTTTGCAAAGAAGAACATGCAAAAATGATTAACAAAGCCATTTTCCCCGGTATTCAGGGTGGCCCGTTAATGCATGTGATTGCCGCTAAGGCAGTTTGTTTGGCTGAAGCCTTAACTGAAGACTTTAAAGCATATCAGCAGCAGGTAATTAACAATGCACAAACTCTTGCAAACGGCTTGATGGCTGAAGGTGTTAAACTTGTTTCAGGCGGAACAGATAACCACCTGATGCTTGCTGACCTGACCAGTTTGGGCGTAACCGGTAAAGATGCTGAAACCATGCTTGACGAGGTGCACATCACCGTTAACAAGAACACAATTCCCTTTGAAACACAGAGCCCCTTCATCACCAGCGGTATCAGAATCGGTACTCCGGCTTCTACCTCCCGCGGCATGAAGGAAGATGATATGAAAGAAATCGCCAAACTCATTTATATGACGCTGACCGATTTTGATGCAAAGAAGAACGAAGTAATTGACCGCGTTGCGGCTCTTTGCAGTAAATATCCCTTATACAGATAAGTTGCAAAATAAAAGCCATCGGCGATGCCGATGGCTTTTATTTTGTTTTTTATTTGCCCGTTATCCACATCAGCCCCACCGCACAGCACTCTCGCAGATAGTCGGGGAGCAGGGTTAAAATGCTTGAGCGGGCGTGCATGCGGTGAACCATAATCCCTGCAGATTTTGCAAGCCTTCCGGCGCGGAAGGTGTGAAAACCGTTGGTAATGTATGCGGCTTCGTAGCCGTTTGGCAACAACTTATCTAAAATTTGTTTTGAAAAAAGAAAGTTTTCATAGGTAGAAGTGGCGCGGATTTCAGGAACAATTTTTTCAGGGTTCACACCGCGCTCGGTGAGATAGCGTTCCATCGCCTCGGCTTCTGTAATGTTCTCACCGTTCCCTTGGCCACCTGAAACAATTATGTAAGCATCAGGATTGAGTTGGTGGTAGGTGAGTGCGGCATTAAGGCGATAAGCGAGCGGCCTTGTGACCTGTTCACCGCGAATGGCAGCCCCCAAAACAATAACAGCATCTTCAGAAAATGTGGCGGTGTCGTTATTGGCAGACATTGCAATCATTGTAGATGTAAAAGCAAAATATGCCGTGGCCAGGAGCAAAAACACCTTTAACCATGTTCCGAACCGGTTGTTTAACAGTTTGTGAATACCACACATAAATATAGAATAGATAACGAGCAACACACCGATAACCGTTAACAGAATCAACCCGACATTGCAGTTTGAAACAGTCCAGAGATAAGCGGCGTTTGTAAGAAGAACCACACCGATTACCGCTAAAACACTTCTAAATATCTTAAGCATTACATAACCTCGTTTTCTGATTGTTTTTTTCAGTATACCAATTTTTCCTCATTTTGTCAAATGAAAGAAAGGGCTGCGGCAAAACGATTTTTTTGCCGCAGCCCTTTGTTATTTGGTTATCATTGCATCTAAAACCGTACCCATTGTTCGGAACATTGAATGGGTGCTACGGTGCATTCTGCGGCGCTGTTTATCAGTGATGGGATCCATCACCATTGTCAGAGCCGAACCAACAATTGCACCGGCAATCATACCGCTTAAAAAACTCATTTTCATCATTTTACCTCCGCCTTGTTTCGTTCGTTGTTAGTATGTAACAATTGCGGCGGTTTTATGCATTACATTGAGTTTGCTTTTTCTGTGCAGGCCTGCATTGCCGACATGATAGCACTGCGGAAACCGCATTCTTCAAGCCGTTTCACAGCCTCAATGGTTGTGCCCTTGGGTGAGCAGACCATATCTTTGAGTTCGCCGGGATGTTTGCCGGTTTCGAGCATCAGTTTTGCCGCGCCCATAACAGATTGTGCAGCCAGTTGGTAGGCGGCGTTTCTTGCAATGCCGTCACGCACGGCGGCGTCGGCCATTGCCTCAATCATCATAAACACATAAGCAGGGCTGCTGCTTGAAACAGCAATCACAGAGTTAAGCAGAGATTCGGGGAGAATCTGTACCTCACCAACGGCCTGAAAAATTTCTTTCACCTGTGAAAATTCAGAAGTGGTTGCCGGCAGATGTTCTGCAGCAATAACACTCATGCCGCAAAGCGCCATTGCGGGCGTGTTAGGCATAACGCGAACCACTTTGGCATCAAACCCTAAAATGTCTTTAATGGCTTGAATTTCAACACCGGCCGCAATGGTGATGAACACCTTATCTTGAATTTTTTTGTTATATTTTTCTTTCAGTTCTGTTAAAACAGCAGGCAGAATAAACGGCTTAACGGCAAGGATGATATAATCGGCCGAAAGAGCATTTTCGTTTGATTCTTTTGCAGAAATGCCAAGTTTTTTAAATTTTTTAAGCGCTTCTGCATTCGGGTCGCTGATATATAACTCTTTTTCTGTTGTAAGTTCTGCGGCCAGAACACCACCGGCAATGGCAAACGCCATGTTGCCGCCGCCAATAAAACCAAGTTTCAAAGAAATCACAGCCTTTCAGTATGTGAGATTCGCTGCAAAACAGCCGTTTGCGGCAAAAGATCAAACATTCAATTCGGTTTTAACGCCCAATTCGTCTTTAAAGCGCTCTAAAACAGGTGCAACATATTCATCAATGAAGCGCTTTGTCTGTTCGGGTGCGCAACCTATGTATTCTTTGGGTGACAGAGTGCTTTGCAGTTCACTTAAGTCGAGCTGGAAAGCTGAATCGGCAGCAATTCTTTCTAACAAATCGTTTGCCTTGCCTTCTTCTTTCACCACTTTAGCCGCCGCCATAGAATGCTGACGGATTTTCTCGTGCAGCTCCTGTCTGTCGCCGCCTTTTTTAACGGCCTGCATCATAATGTTTTCGGTTGCCATAAAGGGCAGTTCACTCATAATGCGGCTTTCAATAACTTTAGGATAAACAACCAAACCTTCTGCAATGTTTAAATAAATAGAAAGAATGGCGTCGGTTGCTAAAAATGCTTCGGGCACGCTGATGCGCTTGTTGGCAGAATCGTCAAGCGTTCTTTCAAACCACTGTGTTGCGGCGGTGATGGCGGGGTTTAAACTGTCAACAATAATGTAGCGCGCGAGTGAAGAAATACGCTCAGAACGCATCGGGTTGCGCTTATAAGCCATTGCAGAAGAGCCAATCTGATTCTTTTCAAACGGTTCTTCCATTTCTTTTAAGTGCTGCAGAAGGCGCATATCATTACTGAATTTATAAGCGCTTTGTGCAATGCCGCTTAAAATGTTTAACACCTGGCTGTCAACCTTGCGCGAATAGGTCTGACCCGAAACGGGGAACACAGCCTCATAACCCATCTTTTTAGCAATGCGCTTGTCGGCTTCAATGACTTTATCCATATCGCCTTCAAACAGTTCCAAAAAGCTTGCCTGCGTGCCGGTAGTACCTTTAGAGCCAAGCAGACGCGCTTTTTTCATTTGATGCTCTAAATCTTCAAGGTCAAGTAACAAATCCTGAATCCAGAGCGTGGCGCGCTTGCCAACGGTGGTAAGCTGAGCCGGCTGAAAATGGGTGAAACCCAAAGTCGGCATATCTTTATATTCCATTGCAAATTTGCTGAGTGCCGCGATTACACAAACGAGTTTTCTGTGAATCAGTTTCATAGCCTCGTTTAAGAGAATTAAATCGGTGTTGTCACCCACATAGCAAGAAGTAGCACCCAGGTGAATAATACCCTTGGCTTTGGGGCAAAGCTGACCATAAGCATGCACATGTGACATAACATCATGGCGCACTTCTTTTTCTTTGGCACGAGCCACATCATAGTTAATATCATCAACATGGGCGCGCATTTCATCGAGTTGCTCATCGGTAATGGGCAGGCCTAATTCTTTTTCGGTTTCAGCCAGAGCGATCCAGAGCTTGCGCCAGGTTTTAAATTTTGTATCTTCAGAAAAAAGCGTCTGCATTTCCCGGCTGGCGTAGCGGGAGCAGAGCGGACTGCTGTAAACATCAGTTGCCATAAATCTTTCGTAGCCTTTCTGCCCGCAAAAATAAATCTAAAAACCCAGCCTTACCGCGGGCGCGTAAGGGCAAGGGGAAAAGTTTTTACTCTTCTGTTTTAGGCGCTTCTGCCTTTTTGGGTTCTTTCGCAAAATGAATGCCGTCAACATAAACATCTACGGCAGTAACAGTTAAATCAGTCATCGTTTCAATGCTTGCTTTAACCGCCTCTTGCAGTTCGGTAGAAACGGTCTGAATTTTAACACCGTAATCCACTAAAACATGCAGTTCAAGTTTAACTTCTTTTTCATTTGTTTCTACACGAATGTTTTTTGAAAAGTTCTTTTTCACTAACTTTTCAACAAAACCGTCAGCCGCGGTTGCGGGCAGAATAACACCCGGAACATCTTTAACCGCCATTGCGGCAATGGACTGAACAACATCGTCAGAAATTTTAACGGCACCGCTCTCGGTGCAAATTGTATTTTCGTTCATAAATAAAAACCTCCCGAAAATAAAAATATAAGTACAATTATTATAACACAGTTTCAAATAAAAATCAAGGAAAAACCCAAAGAATCTGTTGGTTATATCATAAATTCTGTTTTTAACAAAAATATAGAAATTTTCATATAAAATTTGTGATTTTTTTTGAAAGGAATTGCGAAAATTGTTTGCATTTTCGAGTTTTATATGTTATAATATATATGTTTGTTAACAATAAACTTTAAATAAATTGAAGGAGAGGATTCAAAATGGCTAAAAAAATGAAAACCATGGATGGTAACTGTGCTGCCGCTCATTGCGCGTATGCGTTTTCTGAAGTAGCATCTATCTATCCGATTACCCCGTCATCAACTATGTCTGAATATGTTGGTGAATGGAGTGGAAAAGGCCTGAAAAACATCTTCGGTCAGACAGTTGATGTCTGCGAAATGCAGTCAGAAGCCGGTGCAGCTGGTGCTGTTCACGGTTCACTGCAGGGCGGTGCTTTAACCACCACCTTTACTGCTTCTCAGGGCCTTTTACTGATGATTCCCAATATGTATAAGATTGCCGGTGAATTACTGCCGACAGTTTTCCATGTAAGTGCTCGTGCAATCGCTGCACACGCGCTTTCAATCTTCGGTGACCATCAGGATGTTATGGCTTGCCGTCAGACCGGTTTTGCTATGCTGGCTTCCGGTTCTGTTCAGGAAGTTATGGACCTTGGCGGTGTGGCTCACTTAGCATCTATCCGCGGTCGCGTTCCCTTCCTGCATTTCTTCGATGGTTTCAGAACTTCACACGAAATTCAGAAAATCGAAGTAATGGATTATGACGATCTGGCTAAACTGGTTGACTGGAAGGCTCTGAAAGAATTTAAAGACAGAGCATTAAATCCTGAACATCCCGTTCTTCGCGGTACTGCTCAGAACCCTGACATTTACTTCCAGGGCAGAGAAGCAGCCAACAAGTTCTATGATGCTATCCCCGATGTAGTTGCTGACTACATGAAAGAAATCTCCAAGATTACCGGTCGTGAGTACAAGCCCTTTAATTACTACGGTGCAGCAGATGCTGAAGAAATCATCGTTGCTATGGGTTCTGCTTGCGAAGCAATTGAAGAAACAGTTGATTACCTCAACGCTCGCGGCAGAAAAGTGGGTGTTGTTAAAGTTCATCTGTATCGTCCGTTCTCTGCTAAATATTTCTTTGATGTAATGCCCAAAACCGTTAAGAAGATTGCAGTACTCGACAGAACAAAGGAACCCGGCTCACTGGGCGAACCTCTGTATCTTGACATCTGCAACCTGTTCTACGGCAAAGAAAATGCGCCCGTTATCGTTGGCGGTCGTTACGGTCTTGGTTCTAAAGACACCACACCGACTCACATCGTTTCTGTATTTGAAAACCTGGCTCAGGACAAGCCCAAATACGGCTTTACCATTTCCATTAACGATGATGTGACCAACCTGTCTCTGCCTGCTCGTGAAACCATCAACGCAGCGCCTGCTGGCACAACCCGTTGTAAGTTCTGGGGCTTTGGTTCTGACGGTAGGGTTGGTGCTAACAAAGATGCCATCAAAATCATTGGTGACAACACAGAACTCTATGCACAGGCATACTTTGATTATGACTCTAAAAAATCCGGCGGCGTAACCATGTCTCACTTGCGTTTTGGTCACAAGCCGATTAAATCTACCTACCTCTTGGATGAGGCTGACTATATTGCATGTCACAAGCCCTCTTATGTATATCAGTATGATGTACTCG
>JAZRUU010000009.1:0-2850 GCA_045652725.1 Clostridia bacterium
ACTTTAATTCGTGCAGTTCCTTTTCGTATTCTTTGATGTGTCGATACTCTCTGGGCATAAAAAATCCTCCTATGGTAGCTTATATTATTCTACCATAGGAGGGTGTTTTTTTCTATTGTCCTTTTTTACTGGTTCTGTTCAAACATAGGGGGTTTTTATTTTACCTATTTATGTTTATGCCATATATTTATCAAAATCATCAGGCAGTTCATTGACATCAGCCAGAATTCGTTCTTTTTTGCCAAAGCAGGCATGAACGGCAGACATATTTACATCGTCAAATGCATCTTCGGCTTTTACTTCGCGTTTATAAACGGCAATCATAGCCGGAATCCGGTCTGCCATTTTGTTTTTCTTCAGGAAGGTGGCCGCACGCTCAATGGTGGAATTATCCAGCAAAAAGGCCTGCAGAATGAACGGGAAAACATAGTGCTCTTTATCTAAAGCACTAATGGTTTCAACATTACCGCTTTCGGTTCGGGCAATCAATTCATCACAAATATGGCCGGCGAGGTTATAATAATAATCTGTGTATGAACTGTCAAGACAAATGGCATTTTCAATAGATTCATACGCCTTAACCGTCTCACCGCGACGAAGGTAATACCAGAATGCTCTGCTGTGATTCACATCGTTGAGGGGGTCGGTATGCAGCACGCGGCAAAGCGCAGCATAAGACAAATCATATTGTTCCAGATTCATAGCCGCATTAGAGATATTACGCAAAACAAGAGAACTGCTGGAAGGATTGCTCTTTAGCAGCAGCTTGCCGATGGTAATCATATCTGCATATTTTTTCAAATGCAGATACACATCAAAGAAAGAACCGAGCATTCTGTCAGAACGGACTTTTGTGGTCAGCTCAAACTGGCCGTTAACGCGTTTTACACCGAGCATATCATTTACCAGCGTCAGCGCGCGGTCTTTTTCACGATAGTCATTACTGTAAACATTAGCCAGATACCCCTGAAGTTCCTCGTTTTCAGGATAGAACGAGGTAGCAATCTGAATATATTGTTTAGTGATTTCAGGAATACCAAGACGCTTACAGATAATGTAAACATTACGGCAATCAATTTCATCTAAATAGCCGTTTTCAAGAACTTCAGAAAGAAAACGGGCAAATTCTTCATAGTTCTTTTCTTGTTCCAGTTCACGCAAATGGTCAACGGCGGTGTCGCTGATTAAACCTCTGTTTTTTGCCGCTTTGACAAAAATCTGCGTTAAATCTTTTGTTTTATTCTCACTTGTTGCAGAATCAAGGCCGGCACTTTCAAGTTTTTTCTTAAGAGCCTCATTTTCATCTACGAGCTGCTGATTTTTCGCAGTGAGTTCTGAAATGCGCTTCTGCTCGGCATCGTTGTTGTTATTCAGCATTGCCGTTAATGACTCGGGCAAAGCAGGAAAACAAGAATGAACCGGACTGTCGCAACGGCTGGTTTCAACTGCATTACGGAGAGCCTGCACAATTTTGTCTTCAACCTCATCCATATCATCCATCCAGGTTTTGCGGGAATAGATAATCACATTCATATGCTGAATGTCAAACGGAAGTTCGGTTTCATTATTACACAACAAAATCGTACGGCTTTTTGACAGAGCGTGGCGAATACCGAGTTCATAAGCAACATTCCAGTTCAAAGCCGAAATATCAGCAATAACAATATCGCCCATACCCAAATTCTCAATTACATTATTTACAATGTGGCCACCCTCACCCGAATGGTCTTGTCGCACCAATTCAATCGTTTTATCATAGGTTTCTACTGCCGTGCGAATCAAAAAACGGAAAATTTTATCAAATTCCTTTTTCAATTCGGCATCAGAATTGCCATAGGGCATAATAACATATGCTTTCATCATATCCATCCTCTCTTAATGTAAATTATTTATTTTTTATGTAACCACTGCTAATTTCGCAGCAATATTTGACTTTTATTACTTTATAAAGACTATACGCTTTAGATGCCAATCTTTTTTTATGAAATTCAAACTGAACAATTATGATACAGGCTTGATATCATTTATCACACCAGTTTTGAATCTTATGTAAATATGCGGTTTCATTTTTATGAGATTTTACAGACTGAAGATACTCCTTTATTTCCTTTTTGTACATAAGAATATCAAATTCATCTATTGCCTCATCATCTGCAACTTCAATATAGTTGATTAATGCAAGATAATACTCCATACAAAAAGTGTTGTATATTTGAGTGTCAATTGATCCTTTTCCATAAGTGTTTTTCAAAAATTCTCGCTGTTCCGTTGACTCTTTCAACCATTTTATCGCATCTGCGTCGCCAATATAACTCTTTGCAATATATATGTTTCTGAAAACATATGCACGAAACAGTGCCAGAATTCCCTTGTCGTCGTGATTTTCCTTACTCGGAGTTACTTTGCTCAAATCTTCAAGACTATTTAATGAATCTTCACCATATTTTATACACTTTAAATATATTTTTGTTCTTGTCTCTTTATCCAGCGAAGTATTGTTTGCAAAAAGCATATATCCAAAATTAAGCTGTTCATTAACAAAAACCCTTGCCCATTCATCAAATATGCCAAACTCATCATCCATAATGCTCCTCAAATAGTGCTCATAAGATTTTTTGAAGACAAAAAATGTGTCTTCATCAATATATACATCATGCCCCTCTTCGTACTCTTTAATATTCAAAATCATTTCAAAAAAAGATAAGCAAATATCTACAGCGAGCCCCAACTCTGTTGAAAAGTGAAATGTATTTTTGCGTTTAAAATCCAAAAGCTCATAATATACTCGAGGCACATCATTAAACATCTGCGCCGCCTGCATATAATATAAAATGTACTGCGCCAATTGAT
>JAZRUU010000010.1:0-1479 GCA_045652725.1 Clostridia bacterium
GCTTCACCGACGGCGGCGAGTTCGGCTTGGGATGCGAGATGGGTATCAGCACCCAAAAACTCCACGCCCGCGGGCCGATGGGGCTCACAGCGCTGACCTCAACAAAACACATCGTTTACGGCAACGGTCAAATCAGATAACAAAGGATGAGCACAATGATAAAAACGGAACATCTGCGCTACGCCTATACCGCCGCAGAAACCGAGGAATTGAAATTTGCATTGGATGACATTGAGTTTTCCGTTGAAAAAGGTGAATTTGTTGCCGTTTTAGGGCACAACGGATGCGGAAAGTCTACCCTCGCCAAGCATTTAAACGGTCTGCTTCTCC
Source organism: Clostridia bacterium (assembly GCA_045652725.1). Taxonomy (GTDB): domain Bacteria; phylum Bacillota; class Clostridia; order UBA1381; family UBA9506; genus UMGS755. The sequence goes on from JAZRUU010000010.1 coordinate 331, forward strand.
CCTCCGGCGGCACGGTGTATGTTTCAGGTATGAACACCAAAGACGAAGCGCATTATTGGGATATTCGCAAAACGGTTGGTATGGTTTTTCAGAACCCCGATAATCAACTTGTTGCCACCGTGGTGGAAGAAGATGTTGCCTTTGCGCCCGAAAACCTCGGCGTGCCCTCTGAAGAAATCCGCAATCGGGTTGATGAGGCGCTCAAAACCGTGGGCATGTATGAACTGCGCCGGCACGCGCCCCACCTGTTATCAGGCGGTCAAAAACAACGAGTTGCCATTGCAGGGGTAATTGCAATGGAGCCCGAGTGCATTGTGTTTGATGAACCCACCGCTATGCTCGACCCCAAAGGGCGGCAAGAGGTGATTGATACCATTTTAAAACTGAAAAACGAAAAGAAAATGACCGTTGTACTCATCACACACTATATGGAAGAGGCCGTTAAGGCTGACCGCGTTGTGGTGATGGATAAAGGCAAGGTCGTGATGAACGATGTGCCAAAAAAAGTTTTTTCAGAAGTGAAACTTTTAAAAAGCCTGGGGCTTGATGTGCCGCAGGTAACAGAATTGTGTTATCTTTTAAACAAAACAGGCCTCTCTCTCCCCGGTGACATTTTAACCGTGGAAGAATGTGCCGATGCAATTGAGCAACTTTTAAAGTAATTTAAGGGAGTAAAACGATGGCAATTGAAATATCCAACTTAAATTATGTATATATGCAAGGGAGTCCTTTTGAAAAACACGCTTTAAAAGATGTGTCCCTTTCTATTGCCGATGGCGAATTTATCGGTATCATCGGCCACACCGGCTCCGGCAAATCAACCCTGATTCAGCATTTAAACGGGTTGATTGCGCCCACCTCAGGCACCATAAAGGTAGATGATATGGTCATCACCGAAAAAGGGGCCGATATGAAAAAACTGCGCCAGAAGGTGGGGCTTGTTTTTCAATACCCCGAGCACCAGCTGTTTGAAGAAACCGTTTATAAAGACATTAGTTACGGTCCTAAAAACATGGGCCTTTCGCAAGATGAGATTGACGAGCGTGTGCGCGAGGCTATGAATCATGTGGGGCTTTCTGAAAAATATTTAAACCGCTCACCATTTGAACTCTCGGGCGGGCAAAAGCGCCGTGTTGCCATTGCCGGTGT
>JAZRUU010000011.1:0-7904 GCA_045652725.1 Clostridia bacterium
TAGAACAACATAAATCTTTTTAAAAGAGGTTAGAGTATGAGTACTGTAAAGAGCATGACCGGCTTCGGTCGGTGCGAATGTGTGGATGCACAAAAAAAAATTGTGATTGATTTAAGAAGTGTGAATCATCGTTATTGTGACATCAATGTGAAACTGCCCAGAATGTATATGTATCTGGAAGATAAGATTAAAGACTATGTGGGCAAACGCGTGCATCGCGGTAAGATTGATGTTTCACTGTATTTTGAAAGTTATGTCAGCCAGAACAAGGCTATTACGCTGGATAAAGACCTTTTGCAGAATTATTATGAGGTTCTTTCGGAAATTCGTGATACTTACGGCATCCGCCACGAAATCGGCCTTTCAGATCTGACTCGCTTTTCAGACATTTTCATTGCCAAACAGGAGGAAGAAGATCAGGAAGCCGTGTGGCAGATGGTTCTTTCGTGTCTGGAAAAAGCGGTTGACGATTTTGAGGCAATGCGCGAGCGTGAGGGTGAGCGCATGGTTTCTGACTTGCGCCTGCGCGCTAAAAATGTTCTCTCTGACCTTGCCGAGGTTGAAGTGCTTGCGGCAAAAATGGCAGAGGGTTATGCACAACGCCTGCGCGAGCGGATGAAGGAACTGCTTGAGGATGTTCCCGTTGATGAACCCCGTTTTCTGACCGAGGTGGCGCTGATGGCAGACAGGGTGTGCGTCAGCGAAGAAACGGTGCGCCTGCGGAGCCATTTTAACGAACTTGAAAATATTCTGGGTGAGGCAGAGGGCATTGGCAGAAAACTCGACTTTTTGGTGCAGGAGATGAACCGCGAGGTCAACACCATTGGCTCAAAGGCAAACGACCTGCGTATTTCAAAACTCGTTGTGAATATGAAAGCAGAAATTGAAAAATTAAGAGAACAGATTCAGAACATTGAATAATTTTGCCGCGGAGGAGAAAATATGAAACTCATCAATATTGGTTTTGGTAACATTGTATCATCCCAGCGTCTGGTGGCGGTGGTTTCGCCCGAGTCTGCCCCTATTAAGCGTATGGTGCAGGAGGCTCGTGACCGGAGTATGCTGATTGATGCCACCTATGGGCGAAGAACCCGCGCGGTGATTATTATGGATAGCGACCACATTGTTTTATCGGCTCTGCAACCGACCACCGTGGCAAACAGAATGAACGAAAACGGTGATGTGCTGCTTGGCGAGGAGGAAGAAGATGAAGAATAAAGGTCTTATGATTGTGGTTTCCGGTCCTTCAGGTGCCGGCAAGGGTACAATCTGCAAAGCGCTGATGGAGGAACATTCTGACATTGAAATGTCAATTTCGGCAACCACAAGAGAACCACGCCCGGGTGAAATTGACGGTGTGCATTATCACTTTATGAGTGAAGAAACTTTCACCGAAATGCGGGAAAATGACGGTTTTATTGAATGGGCCAACTTTTGCCAGCATTATTACGGTACCCCGAAAAAAAGGGTAGAAGACTTTTTGGCAGAGGGCAAAGATGTTATTTTAGAAATTGAAGTTCAGGGTGCTATGCAGGTGAGAAGTGAATATCCTGAGGCGGTTTTTGTTTTTGTGATTCCCCCCTCTCTTGAGGAACTGAAAAAACGGCTGACGGGCCGCGGCACAGAGTCGCCCGAGGTGATAGCAGAACGACTTGAAAAAGCCAAGTGGGAATGCACCTTTATGGAACGGTATAATTACATAGTAATTAACGATACGGTTGATTCGGCAACCGAGCGCCTCTGGTCAATCATAGAGGCCGAAACAATCAGAACCGAACGAAACGGCGAATGGATTCGGGATTTTCTCGATAACAAATAAAAAGTAATAAAAAAGAAAGGGTTGTTTAGTTATGATGTTGTATCCTTCTATTATGGATCTGATGAAAAAAGCGGGGAACCGTTATTCTCTCGTTATTGCCGCTTCAAAGCGCGCAAGAGACATTTTGGACAATGCAAAAGATAATCATGAAGAAAAAGGCAGTATTGACGGCGCAAGAAGCATCACCAAAGCGGTTGAAGAAATTGCCGCAGGTGAAGTTTTGGTTGTGAACGAAACAAAAGAGCAGGAGCTCGAACGCGAGGCAGAAGACATTGCAAAGGCAGAGGCTTTAGAAGCAGCAGAACAGAAAATGGCTGAAGAAACTGCTGACAATTCTGACGCTATATAAGGGTGAGTTTTTTGAATATTGGTATTGTATCACTTGGCTGTGCGAAAAATCTGGTAGATACCGAGGTTATGCTCGGTCTTTTAGATGGTGGCGGTCACAAAATTGTGGCAGACCCATCTTGCGCGGAGGTTATTATTGTTAACACCTGTGCGTTTATTGATTCGGCGAAAGAAGAATCAATTCAAACCATTTTAGAGATGGCGGCCTATAAAGAAGACCGTTGTCGCCTGCTTATTGTTTGCGGCTGTCTGGCAGAACGCTATCGGGATGAAATTCTCGCCGAACTGCCTGAGGTTGATGCCGTTGTCGGCACGGGTGATTACGGCAAAATTGCCGAAGTTATCAAACAAGCCGAAGCCGGTGAAAAGGTTGTTTTATTCGGGCATATGAATGAGCCTATTGCCGAAGAAGAGCGCATGCTTGCAACCCCGGGCTATATGGCCTATTGCAAAATTGCAGAGGGGTGCGACAATCGTTGCACCTATTGCATCATCCCGGCCTTGCGCGGCAGTTATCGCAGCCGCAGAATGGAAGATGTTGTGGCAGAGGCCGAAATGCTTGCCGAGGGTGGCGTTCGTGAGCTTATTGTGATAGCGCAGGATACATCACGCTATGGCGTGGATTTGTATGGAGAGTGCAAACTGCCCGAACTGCTGCAAAAGCTTTGCGCCATCGAAAAACTCCATTGGGTGCGGGTGCTTTACCTATACCCAGAAATGATTACCGACGCGCTGATTGATGTGTTTAAGACAGAAGAAAAACTTGTTAAATATATGGATATTCCCATTCAGCATGCAAGTAGCGAGGTTCTGCGCCGAATGGGGCGGCACCTTACGCATGAAGAACTTGTGGCGCTTATTGAAAAACTTCGAAAAGAAGTGCCCGGCATTGTGCTCAGAACGACTGTGATTGCCGGCTTTCCCAGTGAGACGGAGGAGCAGTTTAACACCCTGCTTTCGTTTGTAGAAGAGAGTCGGTTCGACCGTTTGGGTGCCTTTGCCTACTCGCAGGAGGACGGCACACCGGCCGCCAAACTCCCCGACCAACTGCCCGAAGCAGTTAAAAATGAGCGGGCGGCAAAAGTTCTGGCTGTGCAGGAGGCAATTTCTCTTTCTCTGCAAGAGGAGAAATTAGGTCAAATTATAGAGGTGCTGGTTGAGGGCTATGAAGCAGAGAGCCTGCTATATTTCGGCCGCTCTGCCGGAGATGCGCCCGAGGTTGACAACACCGTATATTTTGCTTCAGAAGAAGAACACAACCCGGGTGAGTTCGTGATGGTTGAAATTTTAAATGTTGATACCTATGAACTTGTGGGGCGTGCGATTTTTGATGAGGAAGGAGATTCAAATGAATACACCGAATAAGTTAACGCTTTTAAGGGTGCTGATGGTGCCCGTGTTTATGGTTTTTATGCTGTATGACTTTTCGTATTCACGCATAATTGCCACCGCTTTGTTCGTGTTGGCCTTTTTCACAGACTGGCTGGATGGCTACCTTGCCAGAAAGAACAATCAGGTAACAAATTTTGGAAAGATTATGGACCCATTGGCTGACAAACTCTTAACGACGGCGGCGCTTGTTTGTTTAAATGCCACCGGTGATGTTTCGGTTTGGGTGACGGTGATTATTCTGGCAAGAGAATTTATCGTATCCGGCGTGCGCATTGCGGCGGCGGCAGAAGGGAATGTGATTGCCGCAAGCATCTGGGGCAAGGCAAAAACCATGTGGCAGTTTATTGCGCTGACACTAGCCCTTTTAATCGGAAAAAATCTTATTATTGACATTTGCATCTGGGGTGCTGCTGTTTTAACCATTATCTCCGGCGTGGATTATTTGGTTAAAAATGCAAAATACTTATCAATGAAATAAACACTTTACGACAACTAAAAACTTTTTCTTGACAAAATGAGTTTTGTCCGATATAATTATACTGTTATGTCATATTTTGATATAAGTATCCTTGCTCTTTACAACTGCTAGAGAGCCAAAGTCCAGAAGGAGGTGAAAAAGATGATTGAAGTAATCAACAAGTACGAAACTATTTTCGTGATCGACGCTTCTTTAGAAGAAGAAAAGATTCAGGCCCTTGTTGAAAAGTTTAAATCATTGATTTCTGATGCAGGTGAAATTGAATCTGTTGATGAATGGGGCAAGCGCAGACTCGCATACCCGATCAATGACTTAACCGAGGGTTACTATGTGTTGATTCATTTCAGCGCCAAACCGGATTTTCCGCAGGAGCTTGAAAGAATTTACCGGATTACCGATGGCATTTTGCGTGACATCGTAATCAAAAAGGAAGAAAAAAGAAAAATCAGCAAATAATTAAAAGGAAACTTTTCGAATGCGGAAAGGATGAGAATGTATGAATAAGGTTGTTTTAGTTGGTAGACTCGCTCGCGACCCCGAACTGCGCAACACACAGTCAGGAACGGCTGTTGTCAGCTTCACGGTTGCTTGTGACAGACGGTTTACCCGCCAGGGTGAAGAACGCCAGGCAGATTTTATTAACTGCGTTGCGTGGAACAAAACCGCTGAATTTATCAGCCGTTACTTTACCAAAGGGATGCGCATTGCGTTAGACGGTCGTATTCAGACCCGGTCTTATGATGACCAAAGCGGCAACAAGCGCTATATTACCGAGGTTGTTGCGGAAGATGTTGAGTTTGCTCAAAGCAAAAATGAGAACGGCTATCAGGCTGATGCTCCTTCATATTCTGCACCTCAGGCACCTGCCGCACCGCAGGCACCCTCTGCCGATATTGACGGCTTTATGCCTGTTGAAGAAGAAGATTTACCCTTTTAAAGTTTAGCGGAAGATTACCGGAAGGAGGCGTTTTACATGGCAGAAAGACCCATGAGACCCAGAAAGGCAAAGAAAAAAGTTTGTGCCTTTTGTCAGGATAAAATCGATTACATCGATTACAAAGATACAGCAAAACTGAGACGTTTTGTGTCTGAGCGTGCCAAGATTCTTCCCAGAAGAATTACCGGTACCTGTGCAAAACATCAGAGACAGCTTACAGAGGCTATCAAGCGTGCAAGACATATTGCGTTGCTGCCCTTTACCTCTGAATAGAATTAACAAAAAAAGCCCGCTCATCGAGCGGGCTTTTTTGTGAGCGGGCTTTTTATATTTTTAAAAGGCGTGGCTCCCGCGGGGAGTCACGCCTTTACTTTAATTTTAAACAAAAGAAGAAACGATAAAGTCAACAACGCTACTGCCGAAAATCATAATAAGTCCGGCGACCACCACGCCGAGCAAAATAGAGGGCAGGGCGGTTTTGAGGCGCATATTCATTAAGGCGGCAAGCAGAGCCCCCGTCCACGCGCCTGTGCCGGGCAGTGGGATGGCAACAAAGAGAAACAAACCCCAGGCCTCATATTTCTTCACCTTGTGAGAATTTTTTCTCACCTTTTCTTCCAGCCAGTTGCCGAGCGGACGAAGTGCTTTGGTTTTTAAAAAGAAGTTTACCACCGGCCTTGCACAGAGAATGATGAACGGTATTGGTAACATATTGCCCAATAGTGCCAGCGTCAATAACACCCAAGAATTCATGTTTAAAAATACGCCAAGGGGAATGGCACCGCGAAGTTCAATGATTGGCAGCATAGATACCAGAAAAATTAACAGTTCATCGGATATTCCGTAACTTTGTAAAAAAGAAATAACAGCATCTGACATAAGGATTCTCCTTATAAACGAATAATTTCAATACCTGAAATGGCATCTGCAATCAGTTTTTCGGTTTCGAGTTTTTGTTCTGACTCAATGATGCGCTCAAGTTTCGGCTTGGTATTCGGGTGCTTCGGTGTGAAGATGGTGCAACAGTCTTCATAGGGCAGAATGGAGGTTTCAAAGGTGCCAATCTGCCGTGCAATGGTCACAATTTCTTCTTTATCCATACCAATTACAGGGCGGAAAACGGGGAGTTGTCGCACGGCCTGATTGGTTACGGTTAAGGCTTCAATCGTCTGGCTGGCAACCTGACCAATGCTTTCGCCGGTAATCAGCGCTTTAGCGCCGGTGTTTATGGCAACCTGCTCGGCAATCTGCATCATCAGGCGGCGCATAATAATCGTTAACTGCTCAGCCGGGCAGTTCTTTTTAATGGCAAGTTGAGCCTCGGTGAAGGGAACAACATGCACATCAAGGCGCGGCGCGTATTCGGCCAGAATCTTGCCCAGCGTTAACACCTTTTCTTTGGCACGCTCGCCGGTGTAGGGGTAAGAGAAAAAGTGAACGGCGTTGAGTTTTACACCGCGCTTTGCGGTCATATATCCCGCGACGGGACTGTCAATTCCGCCGGAGAGAAGCAGGGTGGCTTTTGAGTTTGAGCCGACAGGCATACCGCCTGCGCCTTTGACTCTGCCGCAGTAAACATAGGCATATTCTTCACGAACCTCAACCATTACGGTTTCTTCGGGGTTGTTCACATCAACCGTTAAATGCGGGAATGCATCGTGCAGATAGCCGCCGACTTCGCGGCAAATTTCCGGCGAGGTCATGGGGAATTTTTTATCGGCGCGCTTTGCTTCAACCTTGAAACTGTGGATGTTTTTGAGAACCGGTGCCAACACTTCTGCAGCACCTTTTTGCATTTGCTCAATGTTTTTCGGCAGGCAATAAGCGCGGGTGACGGAGGTAATGCCGAACACCTTGGTCATTCGGCGGATGACCTCATCAATAATAGCAGGGTCTTCAGGCTCAACATAAATGGTGGCCTGTGCCCGGTGCACAATACCCTTAAATTCTTTGGGCAAGGCATCTTTAATGTTTTTGACGAGTGCTTCTTCAAAAAACGGGCGGTTCAAGCCTTTTAAAATAATTTCACCATATTTAATCAAAACAAGTTGCTTCACTTCGGGTTCCTCCATCACGGTTTTTTCACTTCGTAGACAATGCGCTGGCTTTTTTCGCCCGGCGCTTTTGTTGTGTAGTCATCATAGGTAGCAAGCAGGGCAAGACCTGCTTTTTTGAGTGCCTCTGTCAGTTCATCGTGTGAGTAGGCGCGCTGGGTGTGCACCTCATCAATGCGGCGATAAAGGCCGGATTCTTCCCGACAGAAGAAGGTGAGATATAAATCGCAGAGCTGGGTTTTAGCATCATATTCATTTTCCCAATTATAAAAAATTTCATCCGTTTCGTAAGTATAAATCTGGTTACCCAGAACCGATTCAAATTTATATTCGGAATTCACATCAAAAATTAAAATACCACCGGGATTTAAGTAGTTGGCACACAGGCGAAAGGTTTTATGAAGCGCCTCGGGCTCGGTTAGGTAATTGATGCTGTCCAGCACACAAACAATGGCATCGACCGTGCCGTAGAGTTCAAAATCATCCATCGGCTGATTCAAAAACAAAACGGTTTCAGCACCCTCTTTTTGTCGCGCAACCGAGAGCATATCTTCTGAAAGGTCAGCGCCGAGCATTTCATAGCCGCGCTCTGAAAGCGCAAGTGTCAGCGTGCCCGTGCCGCAGGCTAAATCTAAAACCATACCGCTTTTAATGCCGTTTTTTTGCAAAAGCGATGCAATAAAACCGGCAATTTGTTCATAGTCCACATCAAAGGTGAGTGTGTCATAAAGGGCGGCAAAATCTTGATAACTGTTTGTCATGGCTGTTCTCTTTTCTTGATTTTATCCCAATATTGGCGGATGGTTTCTTCGTTTTTGTTTTTGCCGCCAACATAATAGACTTTATCTTTAATCTTGTCGGGCAGATATTGTTGCT
>JAZRUU010000012.1:0-1917 GCA_045652725.1 Clostridia bacterium
TCAGATACATTGCAATCTGCCGTGCATATGAAATCTCCTGTGTGCGCTTGGATGAAAGAATTTCATCTGATGTTAAGTTGAAATAATTTGAAACGATTGACAGGATATATTCCGTATTCACATGGGGGTCATCAGATTTATTCAAAAATTCTTTAATGGCCTCATCGGCAAGTTGCATGGTAACGGTTTTGCCCATCAGCACCTTGTAGGCCATCAGGCGCTTTAAAACACCCTCTAAATTTCTGATGTTTGACTTTAAATTTTCTGCAATGTAGAACAGAATATCATCTGACACTTCAAAATTTTCTTCGCTTGATTTTTTCTTTAAAATTGCCACTCGGGTTTCTAAATCGGGCGGTTTTACATCGGCAATCAGGCCACATTCAAAACGGGCACGAAGACGCTCTTCAAGTTCTTTAATTTCTTTCGGCGGACGGTCAGAGGTGATAACAATCTGCTTGTTTGACTCATACAGCGCGTTAAAAGTGTGAAAGAACTCAATCTGCGTTCTCTCCATTGTTGAAATGAACTGAATATCATCAATACTCATAACATCACAGTTGCGGTATTTGTTGCGGAAGTCGACCATATTTTTATCTGCAACCATTTTAATAAAGTCATTTGTGAAATTTTCACTCGTGATGTAAAGCACATTCGCACCGGGATTATTTTCTTTAATGCGGTTACCGATAGCCTGCACCAGATGTGTTTTACCAAGACCCGGGCTACCGTATAAAAACAGAGGATTAAACGCATCGGCCGGGCGCTCAGAAACAGCAACGGAGGCCGCGTGCGCCAACTGGTTTGAGTCACCCACAACGAAAGAAGAAAAGGTGTAACGGGGGTTTAAGGTAATGGCATCATCGCCCCGGTTTGTGTAGGTTACCATTGCCGCAAGCTCGGCCGGCAGCGGCTCATTATAATCCAGAATTTCTACGGTATAATAGGTATCTGCCATTTCGTTCACGGCTTGTTTAATGGCCTCTAAATACATTGACTTCACAATTTCATAGTGCAGTTCTGTTGGCACTTTTAAATAAATAGCCGTTTCCGTCATCCCAACGGGAATCATCGGCTCAACCCAATGGTCATATGCCGACTGGCTGATTTCTTGTTTCTCTTTTAAAAGTTTAAGCGCGCCGTACCAAATCGACGATAATTTCGCCTTCATCTTTAGTATCCTCCAAGTGTTTATAATAATCCTATGCCTGTGCGTAGAAAAAATAAGCTGTCAAAAAAAGGCTTGGAAATTTATTATAGCACAACAGCAGAAAAGAATCAAGAAAAATTGTCTTGTAATCTTGCACAAATTATTTTAAAAACAGACAAAAAAAGTCACTGCAAGCACTTTGCCCGCGGCGACTTTTTTCTTACAGATATTGACGCATAGATGTGGCCAGATTTTCTTCTAAATGAATCAGGCTTTTTGCCAGATTTTTTGTTTTTTCATCTGCCGCCTCATATTGATTAAGGTAACGGTTTAATGATTTTACACCCATATTGCAACCATCTGTCATCAAATCGGCAATGGTGGCATCTGATTCGTTCATAAAAAGCATGGCGTTAGTTTTCACCCACGACATACCCTTGGCCATCGGGTTCGGCTCTTTGCCCTCATCGTGATAATCACGCAAGAGCCCCTGCAGTTCACTCCGCAGTTTTTCGTGGTCAGAGCGGCTCTCGTTGAGCGTTTTTTTCAGCCCGTCATCACGAACATAGCCCAGCACATCATCAATGGATGAAACGCCCATTTTCACACCGGCATCACATTCTCTTAAGAGTTTGATTGTATCTTGTTCTACCATAAAAAACCTCCTTTTTAAATAGATTACCCGTTATCTTTCAATCTATACAAAAGAATAAATATCCCCCCGTATAACGGTTTTTCATTTTCGGGCATAGCCCTAATACTACTGG
>JAZRUU010000013.1:0-3431 GCA_045652725.1 Clostridia bacterium
ACAATACCGCGGACAAGCGAAGCCGAGGTCTTTTCATTCTCTCTTATTTCTACATCGCTGACCGACACAGAAAAAGGCTCATACCCCTCAGACTGAATGCGAATCACGCCCTCGTTGTGAAAACTCACCACGCCAACAGTATCAAGATTCACCGCCGCCGCCAGCACACAACCATGCTGATGGTCGGTGTGATTGCCACCAATTTCTGTTCTGCCGGATGCAGAAAAAAATTGAATTTCCTCCCTTTCAGGATATAGTCTGCCAAAGGCAGAAACGGCATCAATATAGCGCTTTTTCTGGCGCAGAAGTTCTGCTTCATCCGTTCCGTATAACTGACAAAACGCCGATGCAAATCCGCCTTTTTCTATTGTTTCAATCGTCTTTTGTAGTTCCATTTTAGGCTCCTTTTATTCTACTTTCGCCTCTTCGACACATACATAGCCAGAGAGCGCTTTAAACTTTTTCTCACCAATGCCCGGAATCTTCTTTAAGTCACGCACCACTTTAAAGGGCGTTTTCTCGCGAAAGGCTACAATGCGACCGGCAAGAGCCTCACCCACGCCCGGCAGAGTTTTAAGTTCCTCTGCCGTGGCACGGTTTAAGTCAAGTTTTTCTCCGGCAGTTATTGTTTCTGTCTCCTCGTGAATCGCCGCCTCTTGTGCTACATACTGTGTGGCAGGCTCTTCTATGGTTTGATCTGCAACATCGCGGTATAAAAGCAATAAGCCCACCAGCGTGATGAGTACGCTGCAGACAATGGCAATAAGCCACTTAAGCCTTGTTGAAAATTCTGCTTCACCGTTCATAACTGCCCCCAAATAGGTTTTTAATTAAAGTGAAACAAAGGTTTTAAATGTCTCGTAAGCCGCTTCCCAATCGGCACTCTCTGCCGGTTCATAGGTCTCAACGGGGAAAGATTCTTTCACAACTGTTCTGGCCGCCATTAAATCAGAGAGTTTGCCCATTGCCATAAGCTGCACAATGGCGTTACCTGTGCTGGTTGCTTCAACCGGACCGGCAAGCACCTTTTTACGGGTGGCATTGGCCACAAATTCACAGAACATAGTATCTTTAATACCGCCACCCAGCATATGAACAGCTTCCATGCTCGTGCCCTGCACATCTTCTAATGCATCAAGCACCATGCGGCATTTAAAAGCAAGGCTTTCCATCGCGCAGCGAATAACCTCGCCCTCTGTCTGCGGAACAGGCTGACCTGTTTTTTCGCAGAACTCGCGAATGCGACGCGGCATATTGCCCGGCGGTGCAAAACTCAAATCATCAGGATTGATGAAAGAGCGATGCGGCGCGGCGCTCCGTGCTGCCTTTTCTAAATCATCAAACGAAAATTCTTTGCCTTCACGCTTCCATTGGCGGCGACATTCCTGAACAATCCACAGACCCATAATGTTCTTTAAGAAACGAATTTTGCCGCAAACGCCGCCCTCATTCGTAAAGTCATAACGGAAAGAAGCATCGGTAATCTCGGGTTCGTCAAGTTCTGCACCCATCAGCGCCCATGTGCCGCTGCTGATGTAAGCATAGGGATAAATTTCAGTAACCGGCACGCTGGCAACAGCCGAGGCGGTATCGTGCGAGCCAACCGCCACCACGGGTATTTTCGGGCAACCGAGTTCTTCGCAGAGTTCATCGGTCAAATAGCCCACAACCGCGCCCGGCTGAATCAGTTCACCGAACAATTTGGTGGGAATCTGCAGTTTTTCAAGCAGTTCCTTATCCCAATCTCTTGCTTTTGCATCCAGAATCTGAGAAGTTGATGCAATTGTATATTCATTTTTCATTTCACCCGTTAAGAAGTAGTTGAAAATATCCGGAGTGAACAAAAGAGTTTCAGCAATTTCAAGTGACGGGTCGTTTCGAATGGCCATCAACTGAAACAGGGTGTTAAAGAAATTAAACTGAATACCAGTGTGGTCAAAAATATAGCGCTTGCCCACTTCTTTATCGGCCTTGTCAACCATTCCCTCAGTTCTGTTGTCACGGTAATGGTAGGGGTTACCGAGCATATTGCCGTTTTTATCAAACAAACCAAAGTCGACACCCCAGGTGTCAATACCAATGGATAAAATATCGGTGTGGCCTGCGTGCATTGTTTTTAAAATACCCGCTTTAATTTCGTGGAACAGACGGAGCACATCCCAATGAAAACTGCCGCCAACTGTTACGGGGTCATTTGAAAAGCGGTGCATTTCTTCAATTGAAAGTGTTTTGCCGTCAAAGGTAAAGAGCATGGCGCGTCCGCTTGATGCACCAAAGTCAAAAGCCAGAACCTTGCTTGTTTCAGACATATCTGTCAACTCCTTATAATGTTTTTATAAAACAGTAACTTTTTTCATACGAATGGGCGTAACGGGAGTGCCGCCTTCAGGACCGCGACGCTCAACTTCTAAAAAGGCATCAACGGTTTCCATTCCCTCACAAACCTTGCCAAAAGCCGCATACTGACCGTCTAAAAATGTGCAGTTGCCATAGCAGATAAAAAACTGACTGCTGGCAGAATTCGGGTCCATAGAGCGCGCCATTGACACAACGCCGCGCGTATGTGACAGAGTGTTTTTTGCAAAACCGTTCTGCAAAAATTCACCGCGGATGTTTGTGCCGCTACCACCCATACCTGTACCGGTGGGGTCGCCGCCCTGGGCCATAAAATCATCAATTACGCGGTGGAACACAACACCGTCATAAAAACCTTCACTTGCAAGTTTTTCAAAGTTAGCCGCCGTTTCAGGGGCAAACTCCGGCATCAGTTCAATTACGAAAGTGCCGCCGTTTTCCATTTCTACTTTTACTTTTTTGTTTTCAGCCATAATATCATATCCTCCTATTTATGTTCATTATTATTTAATCGCCTTATCTTTCCACTTGCCGAAGCGATAAAAAATCAGCGTAATCAAACCGCCAAGCACCCACGAAAGGAGCAGCGAAATCTGAATGCACTCCTTTTGGCCAAAAGGCAGTTCGGGGGTTCTGGTTAAAAACGAAATGCCATAGGCAACCGGTACACGAATCGCCACCGTTGTGATGAGCGAAATCCACATCGGCGTCACCGTATCGCCCGCGCCGCGCATAACGCCCGAAAGGCTCTGGCTCACAGCCACGGCAATGTAGCCCACCGCCAGAATTTTCATCAGATTATAACTTAAGTCTACAAGTTCTGTCGTTTGTGTGAAAATGCTCATTAGTCCCTTGCCGAAGAGGAGCAGAATCACCGTAATAACAGTTGAAAAGATAACAGCCAAAAGCGTGCCCTGTTTAGCGCCGCGGTTAACGCGGTCATAAAGCCCTGCCCCCACATTTTGACCGGCATAAGTTGTCATTGACATACCAAACGATAAGTTCGGCATCATAGCAAAACCGTCAACTCGCATAACAACCACATTGGCTGCAATGAATATTTCGCCGAACTGATT
>JAZRUU010000014.1:0-8541 GCA_045652725.1 Clostridia bacterium
AGAGAATGTGCGCCTTGCCAATGGCGTTCAGCGACAGGCGAACGGGAACGGCAACCTGCTTTAAATGCATGCCGATCAGCGTGCCGCCAATATCAAGGCCGGCATCAGCGCGGATGGCTTCAACCGCAACGGGGGCGGCCATGTTCTCATAAACCGTTGTGGCAAACGAGCCGCCTGCCTTGGGTTGGGGCACAACATTTACGGGTTCGTATCCCCGAGCCTTTGCAACGGCTGCCTCTATAATAATTGCGCGGTTTAAATGCTCACAGCATTGCGCGGCAAGGTGAATGCCTTTTTCTTGCAGCGTGGGCGCAATGCCCAGAAAAAGTGCCTTTGCAATGTCAAAATTTGAACCTTTGCCAATGTGTTCGCCGGCCACCTCGCTGGTGGAGCAACCAATAACCAAAAGGTCGCCTTCTGCAAGTTTTGCTTTTTCAATCAGTTCACAAACAGCGGTTTGCGCTTGTTTTGTCAATTCTTCAAACATAGCCGTATCTCCTTTGTTATAAGCGAATTTGCTTTTTTATGTCTGCTTTATCTAACAGCATGGCAATAATCCAATATAAAAAACTGCTGCCTGCGCTTTGAATCACATTTGCAATGACAGAATAAACCGGTGTTAGCCAATTGCCGTAGATGAACCCTTCTGCGCAGTAATAACCCGAAACAGTAATCAAAAGGGCCGCGGGCAGAGCCAGAATGTTTCTGTGTGTGAAAATTTTATTACCCTTTGCAGAAAAACAAAGAGCCACCAACGCTTTGATGATAAATGTAAAAGGAATCCAGATGGCAGAGCCGCAAAGCAAATCAGCCAGAGAACCGCCCAAGGCTGCTGAAAGGCAGGCATAAACAGGGGGCAGAAGAGATGCGCCCAGATAAATGACGGCATCACCTAAATGAAAACAACCCTGACCGCCGAATGCAGCAATGTGCATATGCAAAAGATAGGCAGTGCAGATGGTTGTGAGCGCCGTCATCATTGCAGAAAAGGTTAAGTGACGAACCGCATTTTCTGAATGCCTCATAGCAAGACTCCTTTTAACAAAAAATAACAGTATTATTATATCATTGTTTTCATTGTGGTGCAAGACATAAAAAAGGGTTGCAGCAATTTTTTTGCTGCAACCCCGCGGGGTGAAGCCGGGTTTAGATTTGCTGGTAGAATTTTCTCCCCTCATAATCTGTCAGTTCGCGGTAGACAAAGCCGTGCTTGATGTTATATCTCTCAGCCAGAGCCAGCAGGGCGGGCAGTACATCTGCCGGGCAACGCAGGGCATAGGTACAGCCGTTTCGGCTGATGGCCCCGGGTGCTTGCATCAATCCAACACCGTGAAGTTGTTCAGAGGCGGCCAGCCGCTTCAACCTGTTTGCAGTTGTGGAGGAAGAAAACACAACGAGTGTTGATGTCATAGCGTCTCCTTTTCATCTCGGGGCAAATAGAATTTGAGAGTTTTTATCACTCTCTGTATATTATATGTAAAAAGCCTTAATTCTGCGATTATTTTAAAATATATCTTGAAATTTTGCCGAAAAAAAGGTACAATATATAATTGAGATATTATGAATCTATTTCATCAGATAGGAGAGAGTTAATATGCAAAAAGAAAGAGTTATGGAAATATTAAAGGAAGCAGGCGTTCTTTTAGAAGGTCATTTTCTGCTGACATCCGGCAGACATTCTAACAGATATTTGCAGTGTGCCAAGATTTTTCAGGATACAAAGTACAGCGAAGAACTGTGCAAAGACCTGGCAGAACAGTTCCGCGATAAGGGCGTTGAATTGGTTATCGGGCCTGCAATTGGTGCCATTCAGATGAGTTATGAGGTATCAAGACATTTGGGTGTTAAAAACATTTTTGCAGAGCGTGAAAACGGTGAAATGACGCTGAGAAGAAGTTTTACCATTGAGCCCGGTCAGAAAGTTCTGGTTGTAGAAGATGTTGTGACAACCGGCGGCAGCGTTCGTGAAGTTATTGACCTTGTTCGTGCAAACGGCGGCGAGGTTGTTGGCGTTGGTGTTGTGGTTGACCGCACCGGCGGCAAAATTGATTTCGGTGTGCCCATTTCTTCTGTTATTTCTCTTGATGTTACCTCTTACACCGCAGAAGAATGCCCCCTGTGTAAAGAAGGTTTGCCTTTGGTAAAACCCGGAAGCCGCGCGCTGAAGGTTTGAGTGAGGAGCCAAAACAATGCATGACGGTCATCGAAAGCGTATGAAAGAGCGCTTTAAAAACGACGGCGGTTTTGATAATTTTGCGCAACACGAGATTTTAGAAATGCTTCTCTACAGCACCATTGCAAGGGGTGACACAAATCCCGTTGCGCACGAACTCATTGCAAAGTTCGGTAGCCTTGCCGGTGTTTTTGAAGCCAACCCCGCAGAACTGAAAGAGGTGTGTGGCATTGGCGAGAACAGTGCTTACCTTCTTTCAATGATTCCGCATCTGAGCCGGGTTTATAATCAGTCGAAGTGGGATAAGAAGGTTATGCTGGGCACTACCGATTTAGCAGGGCAATATGCCATCAATCTGTTTATCGGCAAGGCCAATGAAGAATTTCGCATCATTTGCCTTGATTCAAACCGGCATGTTCTGCATCAGGGTTGTGTTGCAAAGGGCACGATTAACGAAGTGGCGGCCCATCCGCGGTTGGTTGTGGCCGAGGTGCTCTCGCGCAATGCCCAGAATGTGATTTTAACACATAATCATCCCGGTGGCTCGGTCTTTCCTTCTGAACAAGATAAGAAAGCAACCGAGCAGATTCTTGCCGCGCTGGATGCTATTGATGTGAATGTGATTGACCACATTATTGTATCGGGCAATCAGTATTACAGCATGGCGGAGAAGGGGATTTTATAACTTATTGCTTCGGCTTTGGTTTGCATATAAGTGCAATGAGGTAGCCAAACACAATAGCGGCGGTGATGCCGGCGGCTGTGCCTGTGAGCCCACCTGTAAAAATGCCCAGAAAGCCTTTTTCAGAAATCGCGGTGCGAACACCTTTAAAGAGCGAGTAACCAAACCCCGTTAAAGGGATGGTTGCCCCCGCACCGGCAAATTCAGCCAGCGGCTCATAAAGGCCCAGAAATGCTAAAAATGTGCCGGCACAAACATAGATGACAAGAATACGCGCGGGTGTCAGTTTACACTTGTCAATGAGCACCTGTGCAATGGCGCATAGCGTGCCGCCAATTAAAAAAGTCCATAAATACTGCATAACATCATCCTTACTAATGGTTTTGTGTGTTAGTATTAACAGTATTGAATAATTTATGTAATTAGGAGTGGTAAAACAATGTCAGGTCATTCCAAATGGTCAAACATTAAACACAAAAAAGAAAAAAGTGATGCTAAAAAAGCAAAAATCTTTACAAAATTAGGCCGTGAAATTACGGTGGTTGTCAAGGCCGGCGGCCCTGACCCCGAAGTGAACGGCAAACTCAAAGATGTCATTGCCAAAGCGCGTTCTAACAACATGCCGAACGATAATATTGAGCGCTGCATTAAAAAAGCATCCGGCGAACTTGGTTCAGATAACTATGAAGAAATCACCTACGAGGGTTACGGTCCCAGCGGTGTTGCCGTTATTGTTGAAACTCTGACCGATAACAGAAACCGCACAGCCGGTGAGGTTCGCCATTATTTTGATAAGTTCGGCGGCAATCTGGGGCAGACAGGCTGTGTCAGCTTTATGTTTGATTCCAAAGGCGTTATCATTATTGATAACGAAGAGGGCGATTTAGATGAAGACACAGTTATGATGGATGCGCTCGATGCCGGTGCTGAAGATTTTTCACCGCAAGAGGGTTGCTTTGAAATTCTTTGTGACCCCACTATGTTTGCTTCTGTTCGTGACGGTTTAGAAGAAAAAGGCTATCGCTTTGCTTCTGCCGAGGTGGAAAAAATTCCCCAGACCACCGTTACGCTGACAGATGAAAAAGACATTCAGATGATGGGTAAACTCATTGATATGTTAGAAGACAATGATGATGTGCAGAATGTATATCACAACTGGGAAGAGTAATAGCCTGTTAAACTGTTAAAAACAAAAAAACACCGCAGGAGCAATCCTGCGGTGTTTTCTATTTCGTAACTTATGCGCCAACTTTGTTGAGCATTAATGCCAGACGGGACTTTCTACGAGAAGCAGTGTTCTTTTTCATAATACCCTTGCTGACAGCCTGGTCAATCTTCTTAACAGCCAGGTTAAATGCGGGTTCTGCAACGGCCTTATCACCGGATAAAGCAGCAGCTTCGAACTTTTTAATATATGTTTTTACAGCAGATTTAATCATCTGGTTGCGGAGTGTTTTTGTCTGAATGACTTTAACTCTCTTTTTAGCGGATTTAATATTAGGCAAATCGTTCACCTCCATTGCCTCTAAAGTGACTTTTAATATTTTAACACAACAAAAACAAAAAATCAACAGTTTTTTTAAAAAAATGTAAAAAATTTTTTATCAGTTAAAAATCCCGGTTTTTCTTTGAAAAAGATAAAAAAAGACTTGACAAAATGATGTGAGTGGGGTAAAATAGAACAGGTGTGTAGGGCGTGACCTTTACACACAACCGAACAGAGGTGAAAAAGTTGGGTAAAGATTTGAGCATTGCCATGCTTTTTGACTTTTATGGCGAACTGTTAACGCCAAAGCAGGCACAGGCAATTGATTTATATTATAATGAAGATTTATCCCTTGCAGAAATTGCTGAACCCCTGGGCATTTCGCGTCAGGGCGTGCGAGATGCGATTAAACGCGGTGAAAAACTTCTGTTTCAGATGGAAGAGCGCCTGGGGCTCGTTAACCGCTTTATGAATCAGGAAGAAAAGCTGCAAGAAGTGATTGAAGATGTTTTGGCAATGCACGAATATGAGCGTTCTTATGTGCATTCAAAGAAACTCTCTGATGCTTTTTCTGACCTTGAAAACAAACTTAAGGATTTAACAAAAGAACTATAAATTCGTAAAGGAGGCCATGACGGTGGCATTTGAAAGTTTATCTGAAAAGCTGAGCATGGCTTTCAAAAAACTAAAGGGTAAGGGTGTTGTTACTGAAAAAGACCTGAAAGAGTCTATGCGTGAAATTAAGCTCGCCCTGCTTGAGGCCGATGTTAACTTTAAAGTGGTGAAAGAGTTCATCAGCCGCGTGTCTGAACGCGCTGTCGGCAGCGATGTTATGGAGAGCCTGACCCCGGGCCAGCAAATTGTTAAAATTGTGAATGACGAGCTCACCGCGCTGATGGGTGGCGAAAATGCCCGTATTGAATTTGGCAAAAAAACACCTACTGTTGTGATGATGGCGGGCCTTCAGGGTGCCGGTAAAACCACTTTTTGTGCAAAACTTGCCGGCTATATGCGAAAAAAGCACAATAAGCGGCCATTGATGGTTGCATGTGATATTTACCGTCCTGCGGCCATTACCCAGCTTGAGGTTGTGGGCAGGCAGATTGATGTTCCTGTTTTTAAAATGGAAGATTGCAAAAGCGCCGTCACCATTGCTAAAAGCGCCATTGACCATGCGAAAGCGCACGGCAATGACTTTGTGATTATTGATACCGCCGGCCGCCTGCACATTGATGACCTTTTAATGCAGGAGTTAGAAGATGTTAAGGCCGCCGTTATGCCTGAAGAAATTCTGCTGGTTATTGATGCGATGACCGGTCAGGATGCGGTTAACATTGCCGAAACCTTTAACGAGCGCCTTGAAATTACCGGCGTAATTATGACAAAACTTGACGGTGACACCCGAGGCGGTGCGGCACTTTCTGTTAAAGCCGTGACCGGCAAACCCATTAAGTTTGTGGGCGTGGGTGAAAAACTTTCTGATATTGAAGAATTCCACCCCGACAGAATGGCATCCCGCATTTTGGGAAGCGGCGATGTGCTCTCTTTAATTGAAAGAGCCGAGCAGGCCATTGATGAAAAAACAGCCGCCGCGCTGGAAGAAAAATTGCGCCGCAATCAGTTTGATTTAGAAGATTTTTTAGACCAACTGCAGCAGATGAAGAAAATGGGCCCCTTATCACAGTTGGTGAAAATGCTCCCCGGTGTTGATACAAAAGCACTTGAGGGTGTAGATTTAGATGACGGCAGAATGGGGCGCGTTGAAGCCATTATTCAGTCAATGACGAGAAAAGAACGGCAGAACCCCTCCATCATCAATGCGAGCCGCAAAAAAAGAATTGCGGCGGGTAGCGGCACAGAGGTTCACGATGTGAATGTGTTGCTTCGCCAGTTTGAAGATATGCAAAAAATGATGAAGCAGTTCTCGGGCGGTGCTATGGGCCGCATGTTCAAACGAAAGAAAAAGCGTTAAATCACCTGGTGGTTTATATACATTAGCAAATAATTAGGAGGTGAAATAAAATGGCAGTTAAAATCAGATTAAGAAGAATGGGTGCGAAAAAGGCTCCTTTTTACAGAGTTGTTGTTGCTGATTCCAGATATCCCAGAGATGGTCGTTTCATCGAAGAAATCGGCACTTACAATCCGCTGACAAGCCCCTCTGAAATTAAGATTGATGCTGAAAAAGCACAGAAATGGTTAGGTAACGGTGCTCAGCCCACTGACACAGTTAAAGGTCTGCTGAAAAAGAGCGGCATCATTGACTAATCAGTTTATTTCAATCAGGTAGGAGGCTAACAACATGAAAGAATTGTTGGAAGTTATTGCGAAATCCTTGGTTGATTATCCCGAATCGGTTGCCGTAACCGAGATTGCAGGCGATGAGGCTGTTACCTTGGAGCTGCGTGTTGCCGAGAGTGATATGGGCAAGGTTATCGGTAAAAGAGGCAGAATTGCACAGTCTATCAGAAAGGTTATGCAGGCTGCTGCAAGCCGCGAAAACAAAAAAGTGATTGTTGAAATCATTGGATGATTGCATCACGAGGTCGCAACAAAAAAACCACCCGCGAGGGTGGTTTTTTTGTTGTGCTTTTATCCCTGATTTTTTTCTTTGAGCGCTCTGTCCATCTGGCGCTTGGCGTCGCGGCTTGCAATGTCGTTTCGTTTATCGTAGAGCTTTTTACCGCGTGCAAGGCCAATTTGCACTTTAACCAGACTGTTTTTTAAATAGACAGCAAGTGGAATGACGGCGTAGCCTTTTTGCTTCACCGCGCCGTAGAGATAGTTTATTTCGCGTTTGTGAAGCAGTAACCTTCTGTCGCGGAGCGGGTCTTTGTTAAAAATGTTGCCCTGTTCATAGGGGCTGATGTGCATGTTTTTAATCCACGCTTCGCCCTCGTGAAAACTCACGAAACTGTCTTTTAAATTCAGCGCACCTTTGCGGATGGATTTCACTTCGGTGCCGCTTAGAGCAATGCCGGCTTCAAATGTTTCTTCAATAAAATAATCGTGCCGTGCTTTTCTGTTTTCAGAAAGAAATTTCAAAGGGTTCACTTCCTTTTTAACTGTTTGCGGTGTTTTGCAGTTCATACAAAAGATTCAGCGCTTCAATCGGCGTCAGCGTGGCAAGGTCAAGGTCTTTTAAGCGACTCACAATTTCTGCGCTGCGCAGGTCTTCAAACCCGAGTTGACCACTCGGCTCATTTGGTTGAGCCAAAGCGACGGGTGCTTGAGTTTTGCGGCCATCTTTTGCTTCAATTTCTGCCAGAATCTCTTTGGCGCGGCTGATGACCTGCGCCGGTAAATCGGCCAGCGCCGCCACTTCAATACCATAACTGTCATCAGCGCCGCCTTTTACAATGCGGCGGAGGAAGGTGACGCTGTCACCGCGCTTTTTGCAGGCAATGGAATAGTTTTTCACACCGGAGAGAACCCCCTCCAGCGCGGTCATTTCGTGGTAGTGGGTGGCAAACAGGGTTTTAGCACCCAACTTTTTGGGATTTGCTATGTATTCTGCCACGCTCCAGGCAATGGATAAGCCGTCATAAGTGCTGGTGCCGCGGCCAATTTCGTCTAAAAGCAGCAGGCTCTTTGGGGTGGCGTTTTTCAGAATTTCAGAGAGTTCGGTCATCTCAACCATAAAGGTACTTTGCCCGGCGGCTAAATCGTCAGACGCGCCAATACGGGTGAAAATTTTATCACAAACACCAACGGAGCAAGATTCAGCCGGTACAAAGGAACCAATCTGAGCCATAATCACAAGCAACGCAACCTGACGCATATAGGTTGATTTACCGGCCATATTGGGACCGGTGATGATTAAAAATCTGTCATTTTTGCAGTTTAGCTCTGCGTCATTTGGCACAAAAAGCTCATTTTTCAGCACCTTTTCCACCACAGGGTGGCGACCCTGACGGATGGAGATGGTGTCTGACATATCCACAGAGGGCATAACATAATTGTTCTTCACCGCTGTTTCAGCGAAAGAGCAGAGAACATCGGTGTAAGCCAGCACACTTGCTGTAGCCTGAAAACGGGCAACATCTTGCGCTAAGGTATCCCGAATTTCGCAGAAAATTTTATATTCCCGCTGGCGCAAGCGTTCTTCCGCACCCAAGAGGCGGTCTTCCAGCGTTTTGAGTTCAGCGGTTATGTAGCGCTCGTTGTTGACCAAGGTCTGCTTTCTGATATAGGTCTCCG
>JAZRUU010000015.1:0-6507 GCA_045652725.1 Clostridia bacterium
TCAACAACATTAATTCCATTCTTATATGTATAACCCATTTTTTTATAAAACTCACAAGCCGTAATTGAAGAAGGTATTTCAATGCGCTTTGCTCTTAAAAAGAACTCATCTTGTTCTAAAGTTTCTATTATCTTTCTACCAACACCCTTTCCTTGATATTCTGGCAACACAAAGATAGTGAAAAAACTGCTTTCATCTTCCTTGTTCCAATATGGACCTATTGCACCACACCCCACAATAGTAATTCCTTTACAGACAACATAAAAGTGTGTCCAGCTAGCCCTTTGTATTACTCCCTCTGGACTAAACATTTTCACATTATTCTCTATGTACTCTGGTGAATAATCCTTACTATTTGTTGTTCTTAATGTTTTAATAATTAAAGAAGATACTTCATCTGCGTCACTGCTTTTAAATCTTCTTACTTTATAAATCTCACTCATATTAACCTCGCAAAATCCAAGTTTATACATATAGTATAACTGTTTTCTTGCATTCCGTCAATGGGTTTACTGCATTTTCAGCAATGTGCCCTGCTATGGCAATCTCAATCTGGTGGGTATCCCCGAAGAAGGAAACAACCAATACTTTTCAACCGACCCTTATAAAAAAGGCTCCCTTGTGCAAAGGGAGCTGTCAACGGAGTTGACTGAGGGATTGTTTAACTTCATTATCAATAAATATACATGCTCCCTCAAAGTTTTTATTTATATCAAGATTGGATATTCTTATAACTTTTAATCCATATTGTTCTAAAAACTCTGTTCTCAAAGCATCTTTTTCCATTCCTTTATCCTCATAATGTCCGGAACCATCCAATTCAATAACCAGCTTTGCTTTGGCACAGTAAAAATCAACAATATATTTTCCTATAACTTTCTGTCTTATAAACCTAATAGGGTATTCTTTTAAGTAATCATACCAAAGGTGCTTTTCTTCTTTTGTCATATTCTTTCGGAGTGCTTTTGCAAGTGGTACAATTTCTTTATTATGTTTATAGTCCATTACAATCCCTCCGAGTTGCTTTGCAACCCACCTCCCTTTACACAAGGGAGGCTTTTTGATAGTGTTTTCTTGTAGATTATATTATCATTTTTAGTGCTTTTAGTCAACACAATCAACTTTTCGCAAATGATTACATATCAACCTTAAAATCTTTTTGAGATTTCAGCAAAAGATTCAATCCACACAAAATCGAGTTATAGGTTTTTATACTTATATATTTTGATAAAATAACGAGAAATATAAACAAAAAAAGCGATACACAGCAGGGATTAGCTGCTATGTATCGCTTTTTCAGAGTCGAATCATTAAAGGCAAATGGGTTGTTCAGCAAAATTATGCTGATCCGCGCTGTAGCTGTAACCGTCCTCACCGCGCAGACAATAGGCAGGAGAGGCCATGCATTGCGAAAGAGTTTTAAGGTCGAATGTGCAACGGGTTCGGGGGAGCGCAAGAAAACATACAGCTTCGCAGTCATGGGGAACCTCGCTTTTTGCAAAAAACTTTTTCTGCATCGCTTCGTCATGCTGATTCTGCTTGCCCATAACATTCATCAAAGCATCATTTACAAGAGATGTACCATTTGCTGTCAGAGAGTACAGAATGGGGACGATATTTCTTCCGCTGTAATTTTTGAAGCGGAAGCAGAAAAAATAATATTCTTCGTTTGAACGGAATTCTTCAAAGACAACCTCTACATTACCATCAGCCCAACGGGTAACTTCTTTTTCGGCTGCGGCGCCGCACATCATACAGAATTTTGCCTGTTCTGGCATTTCAAACCCGCATGTATTACACTTCATTTTTAGTAACCCCCAAAATGATATTTTTGTGTTTCTTTATTGAAAAGACAGGCGTAGCTGCCCCTGCTTATTTTATGAGAGACAACTACGCCGTATTTTATAAATTGAATTTTTTATATTGACTTATGCTTCTTCGCCTGCGGCATTTTCACTTGCCTCGGGAACAACATTAGAACCAATGTAAGCATCGCTGTCAATCACAACGGAATCAAAAGCATCATTTGCTTTGGGGCTTTCAAAACCGGTGTTCTGGTATTTCGGCATACCCGTACCGGCAGGCACAAGTTTACCGATGATAACATTTTCTTTAAGACCAACCAGCGGATCAATCTTACCCTTGGTTGCAGCCTCGGTCAGGACACGGGTTGTTTCCTGGAAGGAAGCGGCAGATAAGAACGAATCGGTGGTTAAGGATGCTTTCGTGATACCCAGAATGATTCTGGTGCAGGTTGCGGGTTCTAAGCCCTTGGCAGTCAGGTCGGCATTTACGGTTTCGAACTCGTTGATGTCAACCAGTGAGCCTGCGAGGAAGTTGGAATTACCGGGTTCTTCAATTTTAACGCGTCTGAGCATCTGACGGACAATAACCTCAATATGACGGTCATTGATGTCAACACCCTGCAGACGGTAAACGCGCTGCACTTCCTGAATTAAGTACTGCTGAACAGCGGTAATATCTTTAACACGCAGAATGTCGTGGGGATTTACGCTACCTTCGGTCAGTTCGTCACCCTTGGCAACAACATCGCCCTCTGCTACCTTGATTCTGGAACCGTAAGGAATCATATAAGATTTTGCTTCACCGGATTCAGAATCGGTAATAACAACTTCACGCTGCTGTTTGGACTCCTGGATGCTGACTGTACCGCCGATTTCGGCGATGATAGCAAGACCCTTCGGCTTTCTGGCTTCAAACAATTCTTCAACACGCGGCAGACCCTGCGTGATGTCATCGGCAGTAGCAACACCACCGGTGTGGAAGGTTCTCATGGTAAGCTGTGTACCCGGTTCACCGATAGACTGAGCCGCGATGATACCAACGGCTTCACCAACGGGAACGGCATCGCCGCTTGCAAGGTTTGAACCGTAACATTTAGCACAGATACCAACCTTAGCCTTACAGGTGAGAACGGAACGGATAAGCGCGCGTTTAACTCCTGCATCAACAACCTTTTTAGCCAGTGTTTCGGTAATCAAGGTGTTGGCTGCCACAATAACCTCGCCGGTTTCGGGGTGGCAGATATCTTCTAAAGCATAACGGCCGTTTAAGCGGTCGAACAGACCTTCAATCAGTTCCTTACCGTCGCGAATGTCAAAGACTTCGATACCGGAAGTGGTACCGCAATCGTCTTCGCGAATGATAACTTCCTGGCTGACATCAACCAGACGACGGGTGAGGTAACCGGAGTCGGCCGTACGCAGAGCGGTATCGGCCAAACCTTTTCTGGCACCGTGAGAGGAGATGAAGTACTCAAGCACATTAAGACCTTCACGGAAGTTAGCACGAATAGGAATTTCGATGGTTTTACCGGAGGTATCGTTCATCAGACCACGCATACCTGCCAGCTGACGAATCTGGTTCTGGCTACCACGGGCACCGGAGTGTGCCATCATATAGATAGGATTGAACTTATCTAAGTTATCCATCAGCGCTTTGGTAACCTTGTCGTTAGCCTCGTTCCAGGTTTTGATAACCATGAGGTAACGCTCTTCGTCAGAAATAAGACCACGCTTGAATTTCTTTGTAATCTTTTCAACGGCTTCTTCTGCTTCTGCCAGATACTGCTTTTTAGCTTCAGGCACCTTCATGTCGCTGACACTAACGGTAACAGCACCCTGAGTAGAGAACTTGTAACCTAAAGATTTAATTCTGTCTAACACTTCGGCAGTTTTGGTTAAGCCGTGAACGCGGATACATTTATCAACAATCTTACCCAACTCTTTTTTGGTGGTTAAGAAGTCAACCTCTAATTTCAGTTGATTTTCGCGCAGGCTTCTGTCAACAAAGCCTAAATCCTGCGGAATGGCTTCGTTGAAGATTAAGCGGCCCACGGTTACATCAATCAACTCTTGACGGAGTTCGCCGTCAATTTCCTTCTCAATACGCACCTTGATGGGGGCGTGGATGCCGACGATGCCGTTGGCATAAGCCAGAATGGCTTCGTTGGTGCTGAAGAAGGTTTTGCCGGTGCCGGGTTCTTCGGGGTTATCAATGGTCAGGTAGTAAGCACCAAGCACCATATCCTGTGTGGGAACCGTTACAGGACGGCCGTCCTGCGGTTTTAACAGGTTGTTGGCAGAAAGCATTAAGAAACGCGCTTCGGCCTGTGCTTCGGGTGACAGGGGCACATGGACAGCCATCTGGTCACCGTCAAAGTCGGCGTTGTATGCAGTACATACAAGCGGATGCAGTTTCAGCGCGCGACCTTCAACCAGAACGGGTTCAAATGCCTGAATACCCAGTCTGTGCAGAGTCGGTGCACGGTTTAAGAGAACGGGGTGTTCTTTAATAACCTCTTCAAGCACATCCCAAACCTCGGGTTTCACACGCTCTACCATGCGTTTTGCGCTCTTGATGTTATGAGCCAAACCGTCATTAACAAGTTTTTTCATAACAAAGGGTTTAAACAACTCAATTGCCATTTCTTTCGGCAGACCGCACTGATAAATCTTCAGTTCGGGGCCGACAACGATAACAGAACGGCCGGAGTAGTCAACACGCTTACCCAAAAGGTTCTGACGGAAACGACCCTGTTTACCCTTTAACATATCGGAAAGGGATTTTAAAGGACGGTTACCGGGACCGGTAACAGG
The DNA here is from genome assembly GCA_045652725.1 of Clostridia bacterium. GTDB lineage: Bacteria > Bacillota > Clostridia > UBA1381 > UBA9506 > UMGS755. The sequence continues at coordinate 4,620 of JAZRUU010000015.1, forward strand.
ACGACCTCTGCGGCCGTTATCAATCAGAGCGTCAACTGCTTCCTGCAGCATTCTCTTTTCATTTCTTACAATGATTTCAGGAGCGCCTAAATCTAAAAGTCTCTTTAAGCGGTTATTACGGTTAATAACGCGGCGGTACAGGTCGTTTAAGTCTGAAGTTGCAAAACGACCACCGTCGAGCTGCACCATAGGACGCAGTTCAGGCGGGATAACCGGAACAACATCCAGAATCATCCACTCAGGCTTGTTGCCGGAGAGGCGGAAAGATTCAACAACCTCTAACCGTTTTAAAAGTCTGACTTTTTTCTGGCCGGAGGCACCCTCTAAATCAAGTTTTAACTCGCGGGAGAGTTCTTCCAAATCAATCTCCTGCAGCAGTTCTTTAATCGCTTCTGCACCCATAGCAGCACGGAATCTGTCACCATATTTCTCGGTGAAATCGTGATATTCTTTTTCTGAAAGAATCTGCTTTTTCTGCAGTTCGGTACGCGTGCCGGGTTCAATTACCACATAAGCCGCAAAGTAGAGCACTTTTTCAAGCATTCTCGGGGTCATATCAAGCAGCAGACCCATGCGGGTGGGAATGCCTTTGAAGTACCAGATGTGCGATACAGGTGCTGCCAGTTCAATGTGACCCATGCGCTCACGACGAACGCGGGAGCGGGTTACTTCAACGCCACAACGGTCACAAATAATGCCTTTGTGACGGATTCTCTTATATTTTCCGCAGTGACATTCCCAGTCTTTCTGCGGGCCAAAGATACGCTCGCAGAATAAACCGTCGGGTTCAGACTTAAGCGTTCTATAGTTGATGGTTTCCGGTTTTTTCACTTCGCCGTGTGACCATTCCCGAATCATATCAGGGGAGGCCAGGCCGATTTTAATTGCTTCAAATGAATTTTCAGACAACCGTTTCATCTCCATTCTGAATTTATTCGCCGCCTTGCTCGCGGCTGAGCCGTTAAAAGGTAAGTCTTACAGCAGGTCGAGATCGTCAACGAAATCGCCTTGTTCATCGCCGAAGTCTTCCTCGAATTCATCCTCTGAAGGATCATCCAAATCATCGTCTGTTTCGTCTTCTATTTCATCGTCAAAGTCAAACAGAGCGTCATCAGTGGCATCGTCACCGTCGTCATCATCGCCCAAGTCCATATCGATGAAGGCTGCGTCATCTCTGACGGTCAGGGATACAGATGATTCTTCTTCCTCTTCAGAAGAATCTTTCAGATGGATTTCGTTCATATTTTCATCCAGAGCCCGAATGTCAAGACACAGTGACTGCAGTTCTTTAATGAGCACCTTGAATGATTCGGGGATGCCCGGTGTGGGAACGCTGTCGCCCTTGACAATGGATTCATAGGTTTTAACACGGCCGACAATATCGTCAGACTTAACTGTCAGAATTTCCTGCAGGGTGTAAGCTGCGCCGTATGCCTCCAGCGCCCAAACTTCCATCTCACCGAAACGCTGACCGCCGAACTGCGCTTTACCACCCAGAGGCTGCTGCGTAACGAGAGAGTAGGGGCCGGTTGAACGGGCGTGAATCTTATCGTCAACCAAGTGAGCCAGTTTTAAGATATACATAATATCAACGGTTACACGGTTATCAAAGGGTTCGCCTGTGCGGCCGTCATACAGAACGGTTTTACCGTCACGGTCAAGGCCGGCTTTGTCAAGCGTATCCATAATATCAAACTCGTTTGCACCGTCAAATACCGGTGTGGCAATTTTCCAGCCGAGTTCGCGTGCGGCGCGGCCCAAGTGAACCTCAAGCACCTGACCGATGTTCATACGGGAAGGTACGCCCAAGGGGTTCAACACGATTTCAAGCGGAGTACCGTCCGGCAGGAAGGGCATATCCTCTTCCGGCAGGATGCGGGAAATAACA
>JAZRUU010000016.1:0-3244 GCA_045652725.1 Clostridia bacterium
CTGTTTAATTTTCAAGGTTCGGTGCGCTTCTGATTTGTTTACCCGCCTCAGAGGCGACTTGTTTATTATACGACCATTCTACACAATTTGCAACCGCAAAAACAAGGCAAAATAAACAATTATAATAATTTATTCTTTTCTTTCTCGTTTTTTCTTTATTTTTCTTATCAATATCAACATTTTTCTAACTTTTTGAAAATAAATTTGACAAATTCGCAAAAGAAAGGTAAAATAAAATAGAGTGATTAAATAAATATGTAAAAAGGGCTGTTGTCCGGAAAGGCGGTGCCTTTTGAACCAGCGGTTTATTCGTTCTTCTATGATATTAGGAGAACAGGCTATGGAAGTTTTAAAAAAGTCAAGCGTTCTGCTCTTTGGCATCGGCGGTGTCGGCGGTGCGGTGGCAGAGGCTCTTGCCCGATGCGGTGTGGGTGCTATCACATTGGTAGACAATGACACGGTTTCGGTTACTAATATAAACAGGCAAATTATTGCCACCGATGATACAGTTGGCATGTTAAAGACCGAGGCGATGAAAAAACGCATACTTTCCATTAACCCCGATTGCAGGGTGACGGTGCATAATGTGTTTTATCTGCCCGAGTCAGAAGACATTATAACCAACGACTATGATTTTATTATAGATGCCATTGACACGGTTACCGCCAAGATTGACATTATAGTAAAAGCCAAGCAACTGAATATTCCTGTTATCAGTTGTATGGGCACCGGCAATAAACTCCATCCTGAAATGTTGGAAATTAAAAATTTGTACAACACATCCGTGTGTCCACTTTGTCGCGTGATGCGAACTGAACTGAAAAAAAGAGGATGCCCCGATGTGACGGTTGTATATTCGAAAGAAATTCCCCGAACACCTATGGCCGCAGGCGAGACGAACGCCGTTACCGGCCGACCTACCCCCGGAAGTGTTTCTTTCGTTCCGCCGGCGGCAGGGCTGTTGATAGCCTCACATGTTGTGCAGGAACTGACCGGCCAAAAATAAAAAATACTGAGTTTTATCCTATTATATATAAAGGAGACAACAATGAACCAGGAAAACTACATTGAACAAAACATAACACAGGCACTTGAGACGAACTATATGCCCTATGCGATGAGTGTTATCATCTCGCGTGCCATTCCGGAGATTGACGGTTTTAAACCCTCACACAGAAAACTGCTTTATACAATGTATAAAATGAATCTGCTGACGGGTGCAAGAACAAAGTCTTCTAATGTTGTGGGTCAGACCATGAAACTGAACCCCCACGGTGATATGGCAATTTACGAAACGATGGTGCGACTGACCAAGGGTAACGGTGCGCTGCTCCACCCCTTTGTTGATTCAAAGGGTAACTTTGGTAAGCAGGAATCACGCGATATGGCGTTTGCCGCTCCCCGTTATACCGAGGTGAAACTCGACCCGATTTGTGCCGATATTTTTGGTGACATTGACAAGAACACGGTAGACTTTGTGGATAACTATGACGGCGAGCTGCAGGAGCCCACTCTGCTCCCCACGGCTTTTCCTAACATTCTGGTTAACCCGAACCAGGGTATTGCCGTTGGTATGGCTTCTAACATTTGTTCTTTCAATTTAAACGAAGTTTGCCAAACCACCATTGCCTATTTAAAAGATTCTGAATGTGACATTGCTGAAACCTTAACCGCTCCTGACTTTGCCACCGGCGGCCAGTTGATTTATGACGCCGGCGAACTGAAAGCCATTTACGAAACCGGTCGCGGCAGTTTTAAGGTTCGTTCTAAATATCGTTACGACAAGAAAAATAACTGCATCGAGGTTTATGAAGTGCCCTACACCACTACGGTGGAGGCCATTATGGATAAAATTATTGAACTTGTTAAAGCAGGAAAAATTAAAGAGATTTCTGACCTGCGAGACGAAACCGACCTTTCGGGTTTAAAACTGACGCTTGACCTAAAGCGCGGCACCGACCCCGATAAGCTAATGCTTCGCCTCTTCCGCCAGACACCGCTTGAGGATACCTTTAGTTGTAACTTTAACATTTTAGTTGGCGGCAAACCGAAGGTTATGGGCATCCGCGAGATTTTAAAGGAATGGTCAGCATTCCGTTTGGGTTGCATTAAGCGCCGCCTGGAGTTTGACTTAGACAAAAAATCTCACCGTCTGCATTTGTTGCTCGGTCTTGAAAAAATTCTGCTGGATATTGACAAGGCCGTGAAAATCATCCGTGAGACCGAAGCCGAGAGTCAGGTTGTTCCTAACTTGATGAAAGGATTTTTAATCGACCAGATTCAGGCAGAATTCATTGCAGAAATTAAATTGCGCCATTTAAATAAGGAATATATTTTAAAACGCCTTGAAGATATTGACCAGTTAAAGGGCGAAATTGCCGATATTCAAAAAACGCTTTCAAGCAACCTTGCAATGAAGAAAATTATCATTGCAGAGCTGACGGGCATTATGAAAAAATACGGCAAAGACCGCCGCACCGAAATCATTCAGGGTGAAGAAGCCACTCTGCCCGAGGTTGAAACTTTTATTGAAGACTATAATGTAAAAGTTTTTCTCACCGAACAGAACTACATCAAAAAAATCACGCTGGTATCTCTCCGTGCCAGCGCCGAGCAGAAACTTAAAGAAGATGACTGCATGATTTGTGAGTGGGAGGGTTCTAACAAAGACGAGCTTCTGCTCTTTAGCAACAAGCAGAACTGCTACAAGGTCAAGGTCTATGACCTGCCCGATGTTAAGGCAAGCGCTTTGGGTGAATATCTGCCCAATATTTTAGGCATGGAGGCAGATGAAAGAATTCTCTACATGGTGCTGACAGAAAAATATGAAGGCTTTATGATGTTTGCCTTTGAAAACGGCAAAATTGCCAAAGTGCCCCTTTCAAGTTATGAAACCAAAACCAACCGCAAAAAGTTGGCAAACGCCTATTGCGAAAAGGCAACACTGGCTGACATACGCTTCCTGATGCAGGATACAGAACTCGTTGCGATGAGTGACATTCAGAAGGTGCTGATTTTTGACACTGCCAAGGTGCCTGTCAAGTCTACCCGTAACACGCAGGGCGTTCAGGTGTTAACCCCGAAAAAAGGTAGCATTTTAGCAAAAATCTGCACGCTGGATGAGGTTACATTTACTGACTTTGACTATTACAGAACCAGAAACATTCCGGCTCGCGGTGCTTATTTAAAACCCGATGATGCCCCGGGCGAACAAATGACTTTTGAATAAAAAGAAAAAAGAGAC
>JAZRUU010000017.1:0-6659 GCA_045652725.1 Clostridia bacterium
ACATTTGCATAGACAGGATGGGTATGCATAACATATTTTTTCATAATGGAATGAAAACCCGCTTCAACAGAGGGGCGCAGAATTTTGCCTGCAGGATTTTCGGATACACAGGTCAAGGTAAAGGGCGTGGATTCCTTTTCCCTTGTTTCATATTCCGCCGGCTTTGCACTATTGTGATAACCGCGAACCTTAATGTAATTCACATCGGCATAGCCATCAACCTCTGTAATTTCTCCAATAGTAAAACCGGAAGCTTTAATTGCCATACCAGTCTCGCTATGTTTACAGGATGCGTTACCACCACCGCCTTGCACATAGTCTTTTTTGCTGCCAATTGTATTACACATTTTTACAAATTCTTTCATTTTTTACCGCTCACTTTCCTAATTTTTTACATTTTCTTTTTAAAAAGGGTAAAAAATAAGGATATCGAAGCGTAATCATACACCACGAAATCGTAACGATATCCTGACGGCTGACCAAACCGATATCCCTATTTTTTAATTTAAAATTTACGCCATATTATACTTTTTCAGCATTTCTTTCTCGAAATTCAAGAGGTATGCTGCTTCTGCATCAATGCCGGCTTCTGTCGGGTTATCAACCAGGTTGCGGTAAACGTGAATGTCACGACCAACCTCGCCGCCTTCCATAACAAAGGGTTCAGAAACGATTCTGCCCTTATAGCCGATGTCAGAGAGCGCACCGAAGATTTCATCCCAATCAAGGTGACCTCTGCCGGGTGCAGTACGGTTATTTTCACCGGTGTGGAAGCTTGTTAATCTGTCGCCTACCAGGCGGATAGCATCACCGATGTTGTTTTCTTCAATGTTCATATGGTATGTATCAAGCAGTACGCCGATGTTGGGGCTGTCGAGTTCAGCAACATAGTTAAGTGCTTCCTGCGCGGTGTTGATCAGGCAGGTTTCAAAACGGTTAACCGCTTCCACACAGTAGGTAACGCCGCAATCTTCAGCAACCTTTAAAATTTCTGCCATGCTCTTTAAACTCTGTTCCCAGTAGGGACGTTTGTCGCCTAAGAAGTTAGCAGGTGTACCCCAGCCTGCATAGCTGACACCGGAAAGCAGCGTACCGCCACCAACCTTCATTTTCTTAATGATGTTCTGAAGGTAAGTTACGCCACCCTTACGGATTGTTTCATCTAAAGAGGAAACATCGTAGTTGGGGTCTAAACCTAAGCTGTAAGTCAGCTCAATGCCCTCTTCATCTGCCAAAGCACGCAGAGAGCGAATGTGATCGTCAGACATTTCTAAGAGAGGCTGTGCCTGAAACTCTAAAACATCAAAACCGATTTCTGCCGCTTTTTTGATGTACTTTTTGTGGTCAGCATCCCAGTTCTTTTCCCAAAAATTCATGAAAATACCAAGCTTGTTCATTGTTCTTCCTCCTTATAATACATCAATTTCGTATCCTAAATATTTTACAAGCGCTTCTTCTACTGCGCTGGACCATTCACCCTTTGCAATGGCAACGTGGTGCTTATAGCCGTTTTCGCACATATATCTGAAGATGTTTTCAAGATTTTCGTTCTCAAAAACAACACCTGTACCGAAGAATTCTGCGTCAAATGCATCATCTGTCAGCTTGCCGTTTGTGGTAAAGCCATAGATTTTGCCGTCCTCGGTTTTAGCAGTTGCAACCGTTACTTTGCCGGCTGCCACTTTGCCGTTAACAATACCAACGCCGGTACCCTCGCCATAGGTCTTTTTAAACATTAAATGTTCACCGATGGTGGGCTTTTCTTCAAAGAAGTCAGAAGCCACAGCAGAACAGTGGAACATAATATTCTTGGTAGAAGATGTGCCGTAGTTGTTGTTAACATCTAAAAGCATAACAGGGCCTTCAGATGCAAGGCAAAGCGCACGCATCATAACAGCATTATTCACATCCAGTTCGCAGGCTGCAGAAATGCCTCTCTGGCTTAAATCGCTGAGAACGAGGCAGGGTGCAATGTGATACTGGGTAACAAATTCATCCCAGCAGCGAATGGCAACTGCGTGTAAGTTAAATTCTTCTACCAGCTTATCCATCACAACACCGAATTTAGCAATGTTGGTCAACTTTTCTTCGGGGTAATTGCCAAAGCAAGCCACATTCTGATAATGTGCTTTTTTCTCAGCGAGAAGCTTTTCATCAACCTTTTCCATCATGTCAAACACATAAGAAAGGTCAACGGTTTCAACAGTGATGCCTTTGTTTTGCAGAGCAACCTCATCAGTTCTTACGGTCTTAAATGCGGTTGTTCTGGCACCGATGGCACCAATGTTAAAGTGCTTCATGCCACCAACCACTCTACAGATTGCAGCAAAACGGTTTAAGTCACCTGCAAAGGATTCATCTAACGGAGAAACTGCCATTTTCTCGGTCAGAGTGAATTTAATTTTGCACTGACGGAGCACATGGCACATAGCAAACTTACCGCAAACAGTATCACGACGGCGGGCAAAATCCATCTTGCCCAGTTCATCGGGATATGCCTGCACCAAAACGGGTACATCAATATCTTTGAGCGCTTCTGCTGCGCCGTTTTCATCACCAAAATTGGGCATACATAAGATAACGCCGTCATACTTGCCTCTGTTTTCTTCTAAAAATGCAGCGTACTGACGGCCCTCCTGACGGGTTTCAACAGCGCCGTATCGGGTCAGGCTCTCATCCATACAAATGTAATCAAAGCCGCCGTCACTAACTGCCTGAATCATTTCTTTTCTTGCATCGGCAATAACCTCACCGGGGAAGAATCCACGGTTGGCAAAGAACAATGCAAAAGTTACTTTTGACTTTTTCATAAAAACACCCTTCTTTCAATTATTATTGTAAATAAAGTTCTCCGTTTCTTTCGCGTCACCTGTGAACACAAAACCTTTAATGCCGCAAGCCTCAGCACCCTGCACATTTTCCTCCAAATCGTCAATGAAAAGGCAGTCTTCAGCTTTTAAATCAAACCGTTTAAGTGCCTCCTCAAAGAACTCCTTGTAAGGCTTTCGCACACCCACTTCGCAGGAAAAGAACATGCCATCAAAATAATTGACATATTCCGTTTCCTGCATTTGTGGGGTGTGATAATCATCTAAATTTGACAGAATATAAAGCTTATAGCCGTCTTTTCTCAGCTTTACCAAAAGCTCCTTCATACCGGGAATCGGCGGCAGCACTCTCATATGGTAGTCTGCTGCTTCAATCGCATAAGAACGAAGCCTTTCAGGGAGTTCAGCCGACATCAGTCTTCTGTATTCATCCCGCGGCATAGAGCCATCGTCTAAATTGTTTAAATACTTTCCGACGGAAAAGATGGCATTTCGCACCATAGAAATGTCGTTTTCATCCGTCAGCCCCGTTGCCCGAACAATGTTAAGACCCATACTGTCTGCAGGGTGCTCAACAATGGTTCTGGCAAAATCAAATAAAATGTGTTTCATTGTTTCTCTTCTCTGCTTTCAAAAAAACTTTTGCTAAGTATTTGACTATTTAAAAACAATCTCAAAATCCCGGGTTTCATTTTCATCAGCAGTAACAGACAATTTCAGCACATCACCTATAGCGGTTACATCATCAAAACCCTTCTGTTCTTTAAACTGATACCCTTCAGGCACAAGAACAGAAACAGTATATAAATCCTGCCCTACAAGGTCTGCCGTTAAAGAAAGCGTGTGTTTCTTTTCATTCCAGGCCATTGCCGAAATTTCAATAATTCCTTGCGTTACATGGCGGTTTGTGCTGATAATCTGCGGATGTGCTGCCTTTTCTCTCACTGCATAAATCTTGGTTTCAAAGGGCTTTAAGGTTGCTGTAATGCTTCCGTCCGATAAATCCTTGCTTTCGCCGGAATAATATTCATAATATAATGAATTTGCCGCATCAATACCAAGCTCAGCAAGAGAAACCGTTTTGCTTAACGCTTTTTCAGATGTGTTGAACACGCTGACCAAACTATAATTTTGTAATTCTGTATCAATCACAAGGCTGGTAACAGCAACATCAGAAGGCACATGGCGATCAACATCCATGGTGTGAATATCCAAAACCGGAATGGAACGCTTGATAATCTCTACTCTGTCTTGCGAAAGTGTCGGCATGTCATCACCCAAAGTGACAGGCAGACCCAGCATAGAAATAAAGGCCGTACGGGATTTTACCTGCTCAATCGTAGAATATTCCTCACGGGCAATCACGCAGTCCGCATCGTTATAAAAGACAATGTTATGGAAGGGATAATATCTTGCCACTCGCTTAACTGCATTGTTAATAAACTCTTCCCAGTTAAATACGTCTGCACCCACACGGGCCGCTTCAAACTTATCGCAAGCCCATAAGATATCGGAATCATTCGCAGCACAGCAAGAAAGCATATATCTGTCTTTACCCAGCACATCACGGGTGATAGTTGCCACTTTGCGATAAGCCTCTTTTGAGGTCATTTCAGGGTCATACATGTGCTGATGGAAACGTTCCTGTGCACGGATACCCGGTGCTAAGGTGTCAAATTTAATTGCCTCAAAGCCCCATTCATCCACCTGATGAAGAGCCTTTGGCAAGAAATCTTCCAAATAGGTGGGGTTAGAATAATCAAAGAAATATTTACCGCACCAGAACTGGTCAATCGCCAACATAATTTCGGGATGCTCACGCATATAATCGTTTACTTCCCACTCTCTTGCAAAAGCAATACAGAGTGAGGGGCTAAAGCCATACTTTCTGATATCATCAGAAAGCTGCTTCATGCCCTTGGGGTAACGGGTTGTATCGGGATGGAAGGTGTCAAACCCTGCATCGTGATACCATTCCCAGTCAATCCAGATGGTGTCAACGCCATAGCGTCTTAAATGCTCATCAACCCACCTGACATTTGCCATAACGGTTTCTTCATTGGCATCATAAGTTAAAGCATACCAGGTCATCCAGCCCACGGGAGGCTTTTTGAAGGTAACATCCTTGCTGATGGGTTTGTAGTTAATTTTATATTTTCTTTTGTAAATTTCTTCTTCATAGCAAAGGGTCACTTTGCCGGTAATGGGGGCATCAATCTCAAAGACCTTTGCTTCGTGGTTAAAGCGGAAGCGTCTGCCGCAATCACCTTTCATAATGAAAGCCGCATCCTTCTCCACATCAAAAAGCATATCATCTAAGGTTGTAGAAGCTTTTCCAAAACCGGAACGGAAGAAGTTATGTTTATCTGAGCTCATGGGGCGAACATCTGCCCCAAGGCCGCAAACACCTTTCATTTGCAACTCTTCCGGTGCTGAAATGGTAACGCCATCCTGATGCACCGAGAAACGCAAGGTGTGTGTCACCTCATCTTCATAGTATCTCGCCACCAAATCATTAGAGGTCTGCAGCCATTCGGTATCAGCAGCAGTAAAGCAAAGCTTTTTGCCGTCCGTCCTGTAAAAAGTCAATTTCTCTGCAAGTTGCACCTTGCCACAGCGAATGCTGACTTCACCCGTGACCAGGTTAAGCTTTACAAGATAATCATCATAGGTTGCATATTGAAAGCTCATATTCTTCCTCCCGCATTACACCAGCTTGTTATAAATCCAGTCATACATAGTGAGATATTCTTTGGTATTATCAACCATTTCAAAGAACATCTTTTTAGCCTCGTCAATGGGCAAACGAACCAACGGATCATTCACAAATGCATTGAAAAGAGCCGGAACACTGCGGTTAACTGCAGCTGTTAAGATCTGCTCCTGCTGGGTGCAGATACGGCCAATCAAAGAAACCAGATTGCCGGGGATGTTACCTGCCATAACAGGCAGAACAGAATTAGATGTAAAGTGCGCGTTGGTTTCCACAATAGCACCTAAGGGCAGGTTGGGAATCTGACCCACATTGGGCAGGTTTACATTGGTGCAGATATCTTCTAAGCCGAGGATGGCACGAATCTGCTTAACGCCCTCTTCACCTGTGGGACTAAGTTTAAATTCTTCTTCACCGGAAAGGAGTCTGTCTGTTTTCGCTAAAATATCGGCAAAATGCTGTTTTCTCCAGCTTACCGGGGTCAGTTCAAAGCCCATTGCCTTAACCTGCTCGGGGCTCTTAAGATACCAGTCGCCGGGGCAGAATTCAGCCAAATGTCTGTCACCTGCAGCAGCAATGTAGCCATAACGCATAAACAGGTCAAACTTAACCATATGCTTTGTGCCGAAAAATCCGTTTAAGTTGAATTCTTTTTCATTGGGGCAAAAACCAGTTTCTCTGTATTTTTTCGCAAACTTTCTGTAAATCGGGAACAAGTTAATATCCTGATATTGTGCCTTGGTAATCCAGGTGAAGTGGTTTACACCGATAACGTTTGTCTTAATTTCTTCACGGGTAATTTTGCCTTCAAAGTCTGTCTGATCTTTCAGGGCAGAAATAAGCAGTCTCTGTGTGCTGAACACTTCGTGGCAGCAACCAAAGGCTTTAATTTTCGGGAAAGTGCGATACAAAATGCCCGTACAAAGGCTCATGGGGTTTGTGTAGTTAATAACCCAGGCTTCGGGACAAAAATCACGAATAGCAAGGGCGATTTCCTGGAACATAGGGATGGTACGCATTGCGCGAATCAAGCCGCCGGGGCCGGTTGTATCGCCAACAGACTGATAAATGCCGTATTTTTCAGGAGTATGTACATCAGATTCCATTTCATCAAAGGT
>JAZRUU010000018.1:0-2190 GCA_045652725.1 Clostridia bacterium
AAAGGAGGCTTTATGCCTCCTTTTTATATTTCCGTAAGAAAAACAGGACTCGAACCCACAGCAGAGGAACTGTCCGGTGGACAGTTCCTGCCACCAGTGCAAACACTGGTGGCTACCTCTATTTTCTGCCATCGGCAGAAAATGCAAATCGAGTCCTGTCATCCGCACCATAAAAAAGAAGGCACTGCAATGCAGTGCCTTCTTTTTTCGTTTGAGGGGCGAGTTTGAAGGGTGGCCGCCCCTTTTCGATTAAAAAGTCTTAATTTTTGTTGCAGAAAAAATGCTGTCCTGTATAATAGAATCATAATATAAAAGTTTTGCTTGATGCGATAAATAGGAGATGTTTGTATGAATAACAAGACAGAACAAACCGTTTGGGAGCGGTGGTATCCCTTAACCTACCCAGGGTTTTACAAAAGGGACCTTTCAGAATGTCCTTCTGTGTGTTATGAACACTGTCGGTTGGACGTAAGCCTTTTGCGCGGGGAATACATTGGCCTGCAGGCAGTTTCAGAAGAGGAAAACGCTTTCTTTTCCTTGACGGATGAAACGGGTAACATTTTGGAACAAGGGGAAAGGGTACCGGAAACCCTAAGAATTCCTGAAACAGCCCGTCATCTTTATCTGAACAATCATTATGCCAAAAATCCCGATTTCTATCTTTCGGTTCCTTCGGCGAAATTCAGAAAGCCAAACGGGTTTCTGTTTTATGAGGATTTCACCAATGAGGCGGCTTTGGACAGAAATGACTTTTTCGGTACAATCCCAGCCAAAGACTGTACCCGCCAGGGGCTTTTATTGCCCCACGGCATTGAAAACGCTTTGATAATCCATAAATCCACTGCTTTGGACGACTGGTGCTTAACGGCGGAGATAACCGCACCGGAAGGAGACGAGGTGATCTGCCTCGGTACCCGAATCACGCAAGGTCGCCCCTGCAAACACGCTTCTTTGTGCTGTGTGGATCTGAGGGCAGGTGAACTGTACCTGTACCGAGGCTGTACAGGCAGTGAAATGCCGGAGGAAATCGTACAGCGTATCTCCCTCTCCGGTCTGATCGGCAAGGGAGAATTCACCATGAGGCTGGAGCGCGTAAACTTGGCCATTCGCGCCAGCGTGATCAATCCTGCTACCGGTGAAGCGATCAGCGTCACCCAAGAGCTGATGCAAGAAGAAAATCCTCCCATCTCCATCGCAGGAGCTTGCCGCGCAGGAAAAATGTTTGATTCTCCCCAGATTTTCGCTCTCTCAGGATCCCCTATCTTGCGCCGAATCTACGGTGCGGCAAAGGTTTTTCCCAAGGTCATCTTCTTCGGAGACAGCCTGACCCAAGGTGCCCACAACCTGCCGGAGAACGGATGGGCTCAAATGTGTGCCGCCAAGATCGGAAACAGTATATGCGCCGGACGAGGCTCCGGTGATATTTGGAGTTGCCTCAATCAGGTTCGCACGATGCTGCCGGCGCTTCGTCCAAAAGCAATGGTGGTCACCATTGGAGCAAACAACCGAAAGGATACAGTTTCCACCGAAACTGTCAGAGGTCTGTATGAAAAATTTATCCGCATGGCAGAACACCAAGGGGTAATTCTCATTCTGAACTGTATCACCGTTTGTTCGCGAGAACATATTGCCGAAACCAACAGGATTCTTCGTTCTTTAGGAACTCTCAAAAGCCGCTTTGATCTGGCTTTTGTCGAAAACAACGAAGAGGGCGGAGCGCAGATTCCGGGCTACCACGCAGCGGACAATACCCACCTGAATGCCGAAGGAAACCGAAAGCTTTTTCAATATTTCATGCAGGATTTTTCCTGGCTTCAAAATCTGTGAGTTTAAATCAAAAAGGACTTCGCTTCCAGCCTGCCCCAGTTTGTACTGACCGCATAAACTGGGGCAGTCTAATCCTTACATGATAAAGGAGATGTGCAGACTTGCTCTATTTGACAAGACCAAAACCTTCACTGTGGTGACATCACCCTTAGGTTCCAACGCGTGAGCGTGCAGGTTCGAGTCCTGTCATTCGCACCAAATACGAAAGAGGAGGCTAAATGTCTCCTCTTTCATATTTTTGTTTGCGCGCATCATGAAAAATCTCTTTTCTCTACATGACAAATAAGCTTTTTAATGATATGATATCTTTTAGCAGGGTGTCCGGTTATGGCACAATTTGATTACGATGAAAGGGTGTTACAC
>JAZRUU010000019.1:0-3083 GCA_045652725.1 Clostridia bacterium
TCCATCGGCCTGCACCAGCGCGATAATGACCGTCTGCTTGAAACATTAAAGCGTCTTCGTGATTTGGGCAACACCTTAATTGTGGTTGAGCACGATGCCGATACGATGTTTGCCGCCGACCACATTGTTGACATTGGCCCCGGCGCGGGCATCCACGGCGGCGAAGTTGTGGCACAGGGCACGGTGGATGATATTATGAAGAATCAAAACTCCATCACCGGTGACTATTTAAGCGGCAGAAAAAGCATCCCCGTTCCTGATTGCCGCAGAAAAGGCAACGGCAACTTTTTGCAAATCCGCGGTGCGGCACAAAACAACCTGAAAAATATTGATGTGGATATCCCCCTGGGTACATTCTGTGCGGTAACCGGCGTTTCAGGTTCGGGAAAATCATCTTTAGTGAATGAGGTTATTCACAAACATCTTGCAAACGAACTGAACAAGGCCCACACCGTTGGCGGAAAGGTTAAGCGCATTGCAGGCCTTGAACATTTAGACAAGGTGATTGATATTGACCAGTCGCCCATTGGCAGAACGCCCCGTTCAAACCCCGCGACCTACACCGGCGTTTTTGCTGACATCCGCGAGGTGTTTGCCGCTTCTACAGAAGCCAAAATACGCGGTTATAAGGCCGGTCGTTTTAGTTTTAATGTTAAAGGCGGCAGATGTGAAGCCTGCAACGGTGACGGTATTATTAAAATTGAAATGCACTTTTTGCCAGATATTTATGTTCCCTGCGAGGTTTGTAAGGGAAAGCGTTATAATCGTGAAACGCTGGACGTAAAATATAAAGGCAAGAACATTCACGATGTTTTAGATATGACTGCAGAAGAAGCGCTTGAATTTTTCAAACATTTGCCCAAAATTCACCGCAAATTGCAAACCCTATGTGATGTGGGGCTCTCCTATGTCAAAATCGGCCAACCTTCTACCCAACTTTCGGGCGGCGAAGCACAGCGCGTTAAACTTGCAACCGAACTTTCAAAGCGCAGCACGGGCAAAACCATTTATATTCTAGATGAGCCCACCACCGGCCTGCACACCGCCGATGTTCACAAACTGCTCGAAGTTCTGCAGCGGCTCGTGGATGCCGGCAACACCGTGCTTGTAATTGAGCACAATTTAGATGTCATTAAAACCGCTGACTATATTATTGATTTAGGCCCTGAAGGGGGGGACGGCGGCGGTCTGGTTGTGGCAACGGGAACGCCGGAAGAAATTTGCAAGTGCGAAAATTCTTACACCGGAAAATATTTAAAAAAAGAACTTGACAAAGCAAAGAAATAAGGTGTTAACGCCAAAAATCGCGTTATGCCTCCGGCGGAATTGATTGCACCGCCAAAATTTCGTGCCCAAAAGGCACGATACGGCGATGTGCACAACTTCCATTACGCGCCTTATCTGCCCATAAAAAGGCGTGTATATATTTTAATGACTATTGGTGGGCAGAAAGGCTATGGAAATTTATGAAGAAAAAGGATAGCGGCAGACCGTTTGTCAGTTGCATTGTTGCCGCCGCGGGAAAAGGCAGCCGTATGCAGGCCGAAATGAACAAAATTTTTCTCGAATTTTGTGACAAGCCCGTGCTTGCACACACCCTTTCGGCTTTAGAAACCTGCGAACTGATTGACGAAATTATCATTGTCACTTCAGAGTGTGATATGCTCGGGTGCAGAGACATTGCCGAAGAGTTTGACATTACAAAACTAAAAACCATCACCTTAGGCGGCGAGCAACGGCAAGACTCTGTTCGAAACGCTTTAAAAGAGGTTTCTCCGCAGGCCGGCATTGTTTTAATTCACGACGCCGCCCGCCCGCTCGTTACAAACGAGGTGATTGAAAATGTCATCCGCGATGTGCGTCTTTGCGGCGCAGCGGCACCGGGTGTGCCCTGCAAAAACACCCTGAAGCAGACCGACGCCGGGGGTTACATTCAAGATACACCCGACAGAAGCCGGTTGTTTGAAATTCAGACCCCGCAGGGTTTTACGCGTGAATTGATTGAAAAAGCGCACGAAAACGCCGTGCAAAACGCTCTTGTGGGAACGGATGACTGCTTTCTGGTTGAGCAACTCGGCGCCAAGGTTAAAATTTCAGCAGGTGACTACTGCAATATAAAAATCACCACGCCTGAAGATTTGCAAGTGGCAGAACTGTTATGCCGCAATAATTGACAAAAGATTGTTTGGAGGATACATATGCCGGATTTAAGAATTGGACACGGATACGATGTGCACCGTTTTTGTGATGGCCGTCCCTTAATTTTAGGTGGTGTGCAGATACCGCATTCACAGGGGCTTTTAGGCCACTCGGATGCCGATGTGCTGCTCCACGCGCTGATGGATGCCATGCTCGGTGCTGTAGCGCTAGGTGACATTGGAAAACACTTCCCTGATTCCGACGAAGCCTATCGGGGAGCTGACAGTTTGGAACTGCTCAAAAAAACCTATGCCCTTGTGAAAGAAAAGGGTTATTTTCTGCAGAATGTAGATGTAACCGTCATTGCACAAGTGCCGAAACTTTCGCCCTACATTGACGAAATGCGCACTACCGTTGCCGCCGCACTAAACAAGAATGTTAATGATATTTCCATCAAAGCAACCACCACCGAAAAACTCGGCTTTGAGGGGCGCTGTGAGGGCATTAGTTGCCACGCAGTTTGCCTTGTGAAAAATTTCTCATAGTTCTTGCTATTTGGCTCTATATTTGATATAATATAAATTCGGAGAGGAGGAATGTCTGTGTTTTCTAAAATGCATGCCGATATCAAGGCAATCAGAGACCGTGACCCGGCTGCTCGCAGCGGGTGGGAAGTTTTCTTTATGTATTCAGGTTTTCACGCCGTTTGCTGGCACCGTGTGGCGCATTGGTTTTATCGCCATCATATGCCCGGCTTGGCCCGCTACATTTCGCAGACGAACCGCTTCTTCACCGGTATTGAAATTCACCCCGGTGCAAAAATCGGAAAAGGCTTTTTTATTGACCATGGTGCAGGAGTTGTAATCGGTGAAACGACGGAAATCGGCGATAACTGTCTTGTTTATCAGGGAGTAACCCTTGGCGGTACAGGTAAGGAAAGAGGC
>JAZRUU010000020.1:0-20496 GCA_045652725.1 Clostridia bacterium
AACCTTTTGAAAGCCGCTTGGATACTAGGTTTTAAGGAGTTTTATGTGATTTTATGAAACTATATGAAAATGCCCGATATATTTCAATTCCTAATTTCATATGTATCTGCCTCTCCTTTAAATCCGAAAATCTGAAAATCAATTTGTTGCAACCTTTATCTTGCCATAAAAGCTGCACAACGAAAATATTATATCACATTGGCTTTCATTTATCAATAGTTATGTTCTAAATTGTAAGGTTCGGTCTGATAAATTGTTTTTTACGCCATTCTTTTGTTTTGAACATTCTCACATCAACGCGCAATACGAGAGGTGTTTTTACATCTATTACGCAAAAAAGGCTTTCACCCCGCAGGATGAAAGCCTTTTACATTTTGTTTTAAATTAGCGGCTAGCCTTTGCTTTTGCAACTAAAGCAGCAAAAGCTTCTTTATCGCTTACAGCGATTTCAGCCAGCATTTTTCTGTTCATTTCGATGCCGGCTTTCTTTAAACCATTCATAAAGGTTGAATAGTTCATACCGTTCATCTTTGCCTGTGCGCTGATTCTGGCAATCCACAGACGACGGAAGTCGCGTTTCTTCTGCTTTCTGCCAACATAAGCGTAAGATAAGGATTTCATAACGGCCTGCTTTGCTGTTCTGAACAGTTTGCTCTTACCGCCTCTGTAACCCTTTGCCAGTTTTAAGACTCTTTTATGTCTTTTGCGTGTATTTAAAGCGCCTTTAACTCTTGCCATTTTTTATACCTCCTGAATTTCTCTCAATCGTAATAGCTTATTTGTAAGGGATCAGTTTCTTAATTACCTTAGCGTTTGCATCACTAGCGTAGGCACCCTTACGGAGCAGACGCTTTCTCTTTGTTGATTTCTTGGTCAAAATGTGGCTCTTGAAAGCGTGTTTCATTTTGATTTTACCATTCTTGGTCACCTTAAAACGTTTTGCTGAAGCCCTATGTGTTTTAATCTTAGGCATAATTTGGTACTCCTTCCACTCTGTAAATAATTATAAATGTACTTGCTTAATCTTTTTTCGTTACGGGCGAAATAATCAGGTTCATGCTTCTGCCCTCAAGTTTCGGCGGCTTATCGGCCGTGCCGAATTCAGAAAGAGCATCGCGGAAGCGTTCTAAAATTTTCGTTCCGAGTGCCGCGTGATGAATTTCTCTGCCGCGGAACCGGATAGAAACTTTAACCTTGTCGCCATCCTGCAAAAACTTTTTAGCGTGATTAATTTTCGTATCAAAATCGTGGTCATCAATCGAGGGCGAAAGACGCAATTCCTTCACGCTCATTGTTTTCTGATTTTTCTTCGCTTCCTTATCGCGCTTGGCCATCTCAAATTTGTATTTGCCGTAGTCCATCACTTTACAAACCGGCGGTTCAGCCTTAGGAGCAATTAAAACCAAGTCCAAATTTTTCTGATACGCAAGATCCAGAGCATCTGCCGTTGCCATAATGCCGAGCTGCTCACCGTCAGCACCGACTACGCGAACCTGAGCGACTCTGATTTCTTCGTTAATCTTTGTTTCCTGCTTACTAATGTTCAAAGCACCTCCATCAAGTTTTTCAGGGTTTCATCCCACGAAACAAAAAAAGCGGACAGGCGCACACCTATCCGCAAATACACTTCACAAAAAAGCATATTGACCATTTAGGCGGTGCCTGATGGTGGAAAACAAATGTTTCCGCTTACTAATACCTTATTAGTATAACACCCGACAAAACATTTGTCAAGCATTATTTTCTATAAAAAACAAAATTTTTCAATAGCCGCAGCCACACCGTCAGCATCGTTTGAAAGTGTCAGCGCATCGGCGACGGCTTTTGCCTCATCCACGGCATTCTCCATTGCAACGCCAAGGCCGGCCCACAAAAGCATTGCTACATCGTTTGCACCGTCGCCAATGGCCATAACTTCATTTTGGCAAATGCCCAGATGTTCGGCAAGGGCCGCAAGCCCCGTTGCCTTGTTAACCATTTTGTGGCTGAGTTCTAAATTGCTTTTAAACGCCGCCGTATAGGCAAAATCAGGATGATGCAAAAACGGCTCTTGCCGGCTTTGCTTATCCTCTGCACTTTTAAAAATAATATGCAGTTTTTCGCCGTCACCTTTTTGGCAAATGGTTTCACACAGGTCATCTGCCACAATTCTTGTGGCTTTAAACATAGCAAGTTGATCAGGGAGCATGCCGAGCGCTTCCATATTTTCATAACTGTAAGCATCGGTGTAAACGCCATCGCAATACACTTCAACATAGAGCCCCATAGCCTGCGCCAGCCTTACTTTTTCAAGCAGAGCCTCCTGCGGGGGCACTTTTTTATACAAAATGCGGTTATCTTTTCCATCTCGCACCAAAGACCCATTCACCGTCACCATATAATCCGGCGAGAGTGCCGGCAAAAGGTCTTCCATCTCGCACACATCTCTGCCGGTGGCAGGCACTAAAATAAGGCCACGCCGTTTCGCCTCTTTCAGAACCGAAACCGTTTTAGCCGAAAGCGTGCCGCCTGTTTGTAAAATGGTATAATCCAAATCAAACGCAATCAAGCGAATGCTCATTTCTGTCTCCTTTAATCCCGGCTCAGAACAGCCATCAAAACGCCGGATTCTGCCGAAATTTCAGCCTCTTCTTCCGTAAACTCATTGCTGACACCGTAGGGGTTGCCCCAATCCATTGTCTGCCCCGTCAGGGGATAATACACCCCGTTGGCACGAATGCCGGTTACCTTTGTCACGGGCAGAAGAGACAGTTTATACCCCTCTTTTTTGGGGATAGTTACCGCACCCCGAAACATAAACAGTTCGTTATGTTCATCAATCAAGCGGATGGTAACACCCTGCTCTAACCCCATATAAACCAGCGAAACAGCCGCCAGACTATGGTCAAGCCGTGTGCCCCTTGCACCAAAGAGCAAAATTTCATCAGCTCCCTGCTCCATCGCGTGACAAATGCAGGCATGCAAATCGGTCTGATCTTTCTCAACCGGCAGGCAAAGAACCGGAACGCCCGCCGGCACACCGCTTTGCGCGCTTGAGTCAAAGTCGCCAATCACCAAATCGGGCACTACGCCCAGTTTTTCACAATGTAAATAGCCGCTGTCAGCACAAACAACAAGGTCTGCGCGCTGAAAATACGGCTTGTAAAAAGCGGGTTCGGAAAGACTTCCGCCCGCTATTACAATCGCTTTCATAAAAACGCCCTCTTAAAATTTTGCTTTAAAATCGCGAACTGCCTGTGCCGGGTCAGCACTACCGAAAACGGCACTGCCGGCAACAATCACATTGGCACCTGCCGCAATGGGAGATTCCACATTGGTCAGATAAATGCCGCCGTCAACCTGAATATCAAAATCAGGGCCCAACAACCTTCTTGCCTCGCGGATTTTCGGCTCAACATCGCTGATGTAACTCTGGCCGCCAAAGCCGGCATAAACCGTCATTAAAAGCAGCATATCAATCTTATCAAAATAGGGCACTGCGCGAGAGAGTTCTGCATCGGGGTTCAGGGCAAGACCTGCCTTTTTGCCGAGCGCGTGAATGTGGTCGAGCGTTTCAGCAATGTGGCTGTCGCACTCAACATGAATGGTAATGATATCGGCACCTGCTTTAGCAAACGATTCTACATATTTATGCGGTTCGCTGATCATCAGGTGTGTATCAAACACCATTTCGCTCTTTTTACGCAGACCGGCCAAAACGGTGGTACCAAACGAAAGATTCGGCACAAGGTGACCATCCATAACATCTAAATGAAGATATTCAGCCCCTGCCTTTTCAATGGCGCTGACCTCCTCACCCAGTTTTGAAAAATCTGCCGCCAGAAGTGACGGTGCTAACTTAATTGACATGTTCATCATAACCTTTCTTTTACTTTATTTCCCAGGGTTTAATATTTTTTAACTCCTGATATAATACCTGATAACTTTCATAGCGCTCGGTGGTGATTTTGCCCTCACTAAGCGCCTCTTTCACGCGGCAACCCGGCTCTGCAATGTGTGCACAGCCCGCAAAGCGGCAAGGCTCTGTTACCGCCGCAATTTCGGGGAAGAGTTTGCTGAGTTCTGCCGCTGTTATCCCCTCGGCCGCGTAGGATGAAAAACCCGGTGTATCAAAAACATAGCCGCCAAAGGGCAACTCAAACAGTTCTGTGTGCCTTGTGGTGTGTCTGCCGCGCTTGGTTTTGTCGCTGACAGAACCCGTCTGGAGCGAAAGCCCCTCACAAAGGCGGTTTAACAGGCTTGACTTACCCACCCCCGAGTTTCCGGCAAAGGCGGTAATTTTGCCTTTTAAAATTTCACGCAGGGCATCCAGCCCACAGTCTGTTTTGGCACTCGTCATCACTGTGGTGTAGCCTGTTGTCAGATAAATGCCCTGAATCTGCGCCGCGCGGGCTTCGTCTAAATCCTGCTTATTGATGCAAATCACGGGGCGCACCCCTGCCGCCTCGGCTGTAACCGTAAGCTGGTCAGCAAGCAGCAGGCTTGACTCGGGATTTTTCACCGAAATTGTTACAATCAGTTGGTCAATGTTCGCAACCGGCGGACGGATAAAGGCATTCTTTCGGGGCAGAATTTCTTCCACACTGCCCTTTGCGGCATCTTCAGCCGTTTGGCAAACGGTCACAAAGTCGCCCACCATTGGTGAGTCGCCCTCTTTTCGAAAGCGCCCCCTTGCGCGGCACTCAATGAGCCCTGCCTCCGTTTTCACATAATAAAATCCGCCGATTCCTTTTACAATCGTTCCTTTTAACATAGGCGCTTAGTTGCCCCCTGCATTGGGCGGCCCAATGACAATGCCCGGTGATGAGGGCTTGGGCGACTGTGTCGGCTCTGCTGAAGGTGCAGGTGAAGCCGAAGGCGCTGCTGTTGCCGTCTGGCCGGAGGAAACGCGCAGGTCAATGGCTGTTTGCTCTGCCACGCCAATGCCCGGTGTGATAGACTGGGCAATAACCGTTCCCTTAGGTTTGGTGCTTCCCACCTCAACAATCTGACCCCAGGTCAGGCCGGCATCCAGCAGGGTGCTTTTGGCTTCGCTCACGGTCAGGCCAACGAGCTTGGGCACTTCGGCCATTGTCTCCTCCTTGCCGGTGCTCACATACACCGTCACCGAGGTGGCACTGTCAATAAAGGTTCCCGCTTCGGGCACCTGACGAACAACATATTCTGCCGGCATCGTGTCACTGGGTTCTTCTACAATAGAATATTGCAGTTTTTTATTCTTTAAAATTTCTTCTGCTTCGGTATATTTGCGGTTCACAACATCCGGCATGGGGAACTCACCCTCACCAAGGCTGATAACAACCTTGATTTCGGCATTTTCATCCACCATTTTGCCGGCGGCAGGGCTTTGCGAAATAATTTTTCCAATCGCCACCGTGTTGCTCTTTTCTTCTTTTTCAATCACCAGCGTCAATTCGCTGTTGGTAATGAGCGACTCTGCCTCCGTCATTGTTTTGTTCACAAAATCAGGCACCTGAACCTGCTCTGTTTTGCCTGAGGTGAAGTAATAACCTGCAAAGAACAGCGCCGCAATCAGAGCAAGGCCTGCTACAATGCCGGCAAAAACCGAGAGCACTTCTTTCTTTTTCGATTTACCCGTTTTTGACGGTTTCTTTCTGGGCTCATCGTCGTTTAGCAATTCCGGCGGAATCACCGGCGGTTTTTCACGGCCTGAAACGCGGCCGGCAACTTCTCTCGTCAGGTCGCTGTAATCCACTTCAGCACCTGTATATACCTTTCTCAAATCAACCATCATCTGCATAACCGAATCATAGCGCAGAATCTGGTCTTTGCACATAGCACGGCTGATAACATTTTCAAGCGATTGCGGCACATCGGGATTCAGCGCCGTTGGTGCCTCGGGTGTTTTTTCAATGTGTTGCATAGCAATAGAAATGGCAGAATCACCCTGAAACGGCAGTTTCCCCGTCACCATTTCATACAGAACAACACCCAGAGAATAAATGTCTGTTTTTGCATCCATATAGCCGCCGCGCGCCTGTTCGGGCGAGAAGTAATGCACGCTGCCCATAGTGGCGCCACCCGAGGTAATGGTGCTTGAACTCATCACCTTGGCAATGCCGAAATCGGTAATCTTCAGCGTGCCCTCACGGGTAATTAAAATGTTGTGCGGCTTAATGTCTTTATGCACAATACCCTTTTTATGCGCGTGGTCAAGACCGGCACAAATCTGCGCGGCATAATCAACCGCCTCACGCCAGGGGATAACCCCTTTGGCTTCTAAATATTGTTTTAAAGTAACGCCCTCAACATATTCCATAACAATATAGTCAAGGTCACCTTCCTGCACAACATCAAAAATAGAAACAACATTATTGTGAGACAGGCTGGCAGCAGACTGCGCCTCAACCTTAAAACGATTTAAAAATTCTTTATCCTCCCTGAATTCAGGGCGCAGAACTTTTAAAGCAACATAGCGGTTGAGCACCAGACACTTTGCCTTGTAAACAATGGCCATACCGCCCTTGCCTATGGTTTCAACTATTTCGTAACGACCGCTGACTAATGTTCCGTTCGTCATATCAATCACAATCCTTTCCGCACAATTCTGATTCTTTTTTAAGAAGCACCGCCGTCACATTGTCAAGCCCGCCTTTTTCGTTCGCGGCCGCAATGAGCGCACCCGCCAATCCCTCCAGCGGCTTATCTATTCCCTCTGCTAAAAGACACGCCAGTTCAGAATCAGACAGCATATTTGATAAACCGTCACTGCATAACAGCAGCAAATCGCCCGGTTGAATTTTAAATTCATATAAGTCAATTTCTACACCCGTATCGGTTCCCAAAGCCCGGGTGATCACATTTTTATGCGGATGATGCACCGCTTCTTCAGCCGTTATCTGGCCGCTCATCAACAGTTCATTCACCAGCGAGTGGTCGGTTGTTACCTGATGGAGTTTTTCGCCTCTTAAAAGATAGGCTCTTGAATCACCCACATGGGCAACAAACGCCCGTTCACCTGTAACAAAACAAACCGTTCCGGTTGTGCCCATGCCCTGACAGTCTTGTTCGACCCGGCTTTTTTCATAAATTGCCCGGTTGGCCTGCTTCACCGCTGAAACAAGAAGCTCTTTCAGTTCAGCCACCGTTATGCCCACACAAAAACCGCGGTTAATGTGTGCACAAATTTGTTCAATGGCCAGAGCGCTTGCAACTTCGCCGGCGCGGTGACCGCCCATACCGTCTGCCACAATGGCATACATCGTGTCATACTCACGGCTGTAGTCAGATATGTAATAACCGTCCTCATTAATCGGGCGGGTACGGCCTAAATCCGTACAACCTCCCCATGTCAGCATATAATCACCTCTCGTTTTCTCACGATTCCATTACCTCGCGCTTGAGCTGCCCGCAGGCCGCGCTGATGTCTGCTCCCAGTTCGCGCCGCACCGTTGCTGAAACGCCACGGCTGAGCAGGCAGTCAACAAATTTCTGCACGGCATCTCTATTGCTTTTGTAAAAGCCCTCGCGGGCCTGATTGATGGGAATCACATTCACATGATATTGCAAACCGCCAAAAAGCCGCATGAGTGCTTTGGCGTGTTCTTCACTGTCGTTAGCGCCTTTATTCAGGGCATATTCCACCGTAATCCGCCGCCCGGTTGCCGCCTGATAGACGGTGAGCGCCTCCACAAGTTTTTCAAGCGGATATTTTTTATTCACCGGCATCATGGCGCTTCGTTCCTCGTTAAAAGGTGAATGCACCGAAACCGCCAGATTGATGGGCAGTTTTTCTTCAGCCAGCAACAGAATTTTATCACACAGGCCGCAGGTAGAGAGCGTAAAGTGCCGATACCCGATGTTTTTCCCTGCCTCGCTGCTTGCAATTTTCATAAAGGTGAGCACCTGCGAAAGATTATCAAGCGGCTCACCAATGCCCATAAACACAATGTTCCCGATTCTGACAGATAAATCCCTCTCTGCCATCAGGAGTTGGCCCATAATTTCACCGGCCGTAAGGTCACGGGTTTTGCCACCGAGCGCCGAGGCGCAAAAACGGCAACCCATATTGCAGCCGGCCTGCGTTGAAAGGCAAATGGTATGCCCGTGGTGATATGACATAACCACACTTTCAATCACTTCACCGTCAGAAAGGCGAAAGGCATATTTCACCGTTCCGTCTGTTGAAACTTGTTTGCGCGCTATGGCCGGCAGTGTCATAGAACATTTTTCTTCTAAAACAGCGCGAAAAGTTTTGGATAGATTTGACATATCGGCAAAACTCTCCGCCCCGCCATAAAGCCACGAAAAAATCTGCTTGCCGCGAAACTTTTTTTCACCCAAAGTCTCAACCAGAGTGCACAGCTGCTCTTGTGTCAATGAATATAAATCAATTTTTTCAGTCATGCTTGCTCCTTTTTAAGCCTTGCAATAAAAAATCCGTCTCCGCCCTCGGCCTCGGGATAAAATGTTCCCATACCGCCGGAGAGAATCTCCCTTGCCGCACCCAGAATGTGGGGGTTATCAACAGGCTCAAGAGAAAAATCAGCGTGATTTTTCAAAAATTCGGCAACCTGCATCTCATTTTCAGCCGGATTCACCGTGCAGGTGCTGTAAACCAGCGTGCCGCCGGGTTTTAAAAACGCGGCGCAATGCTCTAAAATTGTTTTTTGAATGGCAACTAACTCGTCAAAATCCGTCAGTTCGGGTTTATATTTAATATCCGGCCTGCGGCGAATAACGCCAAGCCCCGAGCAGGGTGCATCAATCAGAATTTTATCTGCCTGCTTTAAAAAAGGATACCGGCTTGCATCGGCCTCGCAGGTTTTTATTATGTCAATGCCCAGCCTCTGTGCGGTTTTTTCAACCGATTCAAGCCGCTTTGCATATAAGTCAAGCGCCAGAATGTCGCCTTTATTTTCCATCAGTTCGGCCAGATGCGTCGTTTTGCCACCCGGCGCCGCACACACATCAAAAACTGTGTCGCCCGGCTCGGGCAAAAGGGCAAGCGCGGCAAGTTGCGCGCTCTGGTCCTGCACGGTGAACAGCCCCTCGTGGTATGAAGGCAGTTTGCCTATGCCGCCGCCATCTAAAAGCAGGGCGCAATCCGTCAGCGTGCCCTTGCGGGCAGAGATACCCTCATCATCAAGGCGTTTTTTTAAAGCGTCTGCCGTGGTTTTTAAGGCGTTGGCACGAATGCAGACCGCCGGCGCACAATTGTTTTCACAAAGCAGCGCCTCTGCCTTTTCATCGCCAAATGTTTCCTTAAGCCACAATACCAACGAAACAGGGTGAGAATAACGAACAGAAAGCGCCTCGGGGCTGTCCCCCTCCGGCAGAGAAAGCGGCTCACCTGCCGCCTTTCGCAAAATGGCGTTCACAAACCCGCGTGACTTGCCGGCATAGCGCCCTGCAAGTTTCACCGATTCATTCACCGCTGCACTTTCGGGAATTTTATCCATAAAATAAAGCTGATACAGCCCCAGCCGCAAAATGCACAGCACAAAGGGGGCCAGTTTCCTGATTTTTACAGAAGAAAAACGGGCAATCACGGCATCCAGCGTCAGTTTATACTTCAAAACACCGTAGGTCAACTCTTTCACCAGGGCCGCATCACGGTCGGCTAAACCGCCCGCTTCGGTGTGGTTCTGAAAACTGATGTTTAAATAGGCGCCGTTCTTTTCTACATCATATAAAATTTTCAAGGCAAGTTCTCTGGGAGATGCCATAAACAAACCTCACAATAAATAAACTTATAGTTACAACATATTGTATCACACTTTCATATAAAATTCAATATATATGTAATATTTTGTTTCCTTTTTATAAAAAAGAAAGAAGCCTTGTCAAAACGGCAAATACTCCACAGGCACTACCTTGGTAGAGCTGTCTATTCAATCAGAACAGAATGCACAATGTTCTGTAATAGTAGCCGCTCTAAGACTTTCATTTTGTTTTTAAGTAAGATTTTATTCATTATTTCTCCTTTCCTTTTTGTTCCTCTCATCCGGCGGCTGTATTGTAACATAAAAATTTTCCCAAAGTGCATTATGAAAAAATTGATTAAAAAGTGTATAAAAAAAAGCTATAATACGGTCAAAATCCGCATTATAGCTTTTATTTGTTGTTCTATTTTAAACACTCCGTTTTGGCCGAAAGCAAAACCGCCGCAGAAAGTCCGCATTGGCAGATTATAAAATTCCCTCTTCCGCAACGGCAAGTGTTAATTGCAGGGCGTTTTCAACATCACTCTTTGCCACCGTTTCGCCGGGGGTGTGAATATAGCGTGTCGGAACAGCGAGGCAGCCCGAGGGCACGCCACCGCCGGAAAGATGAATGGCACCGGCATCGGTCGCGCCTTTCTCTAAAACGCCTAACTGATACGAAATGCCGCCTTTCTCACAAAGGCCAATCAATCTCTCATTCACGGCAGGATGCGCAATAAAGCCTCTGTCCATCACCTTAATAATCACGCCTTTTTTCAGTTCAAGCGCCATTTTGTCAGCCGAGGGGATGTCTCCCGTTCTCGTTACATCAAGCACAACCGCATAATCGGGTGCAACCGAAAAGGCCGCCGTTTTTGCACCGCGCAAACCCAATTCTTCACTGACAGTGAACACAAAATATAAATCATTGTGATTTTTTTTCATTTTCTTGATTGTTTCAATCAACACAAAGCAACCCACGCGGTCATCCAGCGCCTTTGAAGTGATGCATTCGTTCTGCTCATAATAATCACCCACAAAAACCGCCGCGTCACCAACGCTCACCAGTGCTTTTGCTTCTTCTTCTGTTTTTGCGCCCACATCGGCATAGAGTTGCTGCATTTTGAGTGTTTTTAAAATATCCTCTTTGCCATCCGGCGCTAAAACGCCCTCTACCCCGTTTAAAAATTTCACGCGCTGATACAGCGATGCAACCGGGTCAACGCCGCCGAGTGCCGAAATGTGAACCTGCCCTTTTTCGCCGTGACAAGCCGCAACCACACCAATTTCATCCATATGGGCGCACAACATCAGTTTTTTGCCCTCACCTTTTTTGTGGGCAATCAGATTGCCCATAACATCGGTCTCCACCGAATCTACATAGGGGCTGATTTCATTTTTTATCAACTCGGCCACAGCCTGTTCCTGACCGGAAGGGCCTGAAGTTTCACACAGTTTTTTTAATAAATCAAACATTGTCTACCTCCTGAATCAAAAGGCGTGTAAGTTCTCTTGTCGCCTCATAATCGGCAAGCGCCATCACGCTCGACGGTGAATGCATATAACGGGTGGGGATTGACACCGAAAGAACAGGTATGCCGCCCATTTCAAGATGAATGGCACCGGCATCGTTACCGCCGGCGGCAGTTTCTTTTATCTGCACGCTGACACCGGCCGCCTTTGCCCTTTCAAACAGATTATAAACCCGTTTTCTGTCGTAACTCACAGCGCCGTCAATCATTGTAAGAACCGCACCCCCGCCCGATTTTGATGCTACAAAAGGTTTTTCAACACCGGGGGTATTGGCGCTCACGGTGGCATCAAGCACCACGGCGAGATTCGGGTTCACCCTGCGCGAGCAGATTTTTGCACCACGGGTGCCAACCTCCTCCTGCACGGTAAAGGCAAAGCAAACATTCCACGGGCAAGGCACAGAGGCAAGTTCTAAAAGAGCCGCACAGGCGGCACGGTTATCAATGGCCTTTGCCTTAACCATTTTGTCACCAAAGGGAACGAAACGGCTGTCGAAACTCACATAGTCACCCGGTTCCACCCTTTTTTCGGCATCTTTTTTATTTTTTGCGCCAATATCAATATATAAATCCTTAACCTTTGGTGCTTTTTTTCGTTCTTCGGGCGTCAAAAGGTGAATGGCCTTTCTGCCAATTACACCGTTGTGGCAACCGTCACCCACCAAAACGCGCTTTGAAACCAGCCGGCGCGGGTCAATGTAGCCAACGGTTTTAAACTTTAAAAAACCGTCATCGGTGATGCGGGTAACAATCATACCCACCTCATCCATATGAGCGCAGAGCATCAGGGTTTTATCTGTTCTTACTGTGCCCTTTTTAAAGCAAAGCAGATTGCCGATGCTGTCAATTTCAATGCTGTCACAATGGGGTTCCATAAGGGCTTTAATGTATCGGCGAACTTCTTTTTCATCGCCGGAAACACCCCGCAGATTCGCTAATTCTGAAAGGTACATCTGAGCACCTCCAAATCTAATTTTAAAAGCATGCCGGAGAGCAAATTGCCAACTGCCTTTACATCATCAAAATTCAAGGTTTCAACCGTGGTATGCATATAGCGCAAAGGAATGGACAGCAACAAAACCGGCACACCTTCTGCCGCTACCTGAATCACATTGGCATCGGTGCCGTCGTGACGGCCCTCAGGGTCAAACCCAATGGGAATCTTCTCTTCTTCAGCCACTGTTTTGGCGAGTGTCGATAAATAAGGATGAAAATTCGGCCCCATGCTGACAACTGCCCCCGAGCCGAGTTTAAAGGCATCATCAGGGCCACTGTCGGGCGTGTCACCGTGGCAAACATCCACCGCAAAAGCACAAGCCGGTGCAAGGCGCTGCGCCGCCACTTTTGCGCCGCGCAGACCAACCTCCTCCTGCACGGTTGCCACAACCTGCAGGGTAAAGGGCAGTTCTTTGTCCTTAAGATTTTCAAGGCAAATCAAAAGCGAAATGAGCCCCGCTCTATCATCAAAACTCTTGCCGGATAAGACTTTAGAAGAAAGTTTTTCAACCTTTTCACCAAAATAGACCACATCACCAACACGCACTTTTTCACGCGCGGCGTCGGCCGAAAGGCCAATATCAATCACAAGATTGCTGATGGGTTCTGCCTTATCGTGACCGGACAGAAGATATTCACTGGGCACAGTGTTAATCACGCCAAAAAGCGGCTCACGCCCCATAACCGTCACTTCTGCACCGGGAAGAATTGCGCTGTCAACACCGCCCACGGGCACAAAAGATAAAAACCCTTCATCATCAATGCCCGAAACCATAAGGCCAATGCCATCAATATGCGCCTCAAGCATCACGGTGGGCGCTTCGGAATTTTTCGCAGGCACACATCCCACAACATTTCCCATCAAATCAACCTCTACCCGGCTGCAATAAGGCTCCAACAGTTTTTTAACCGACTCACAAATAGAAAATTCTTCACCTGAAATGCCCCCTAAGGCCGCAAGTTTCATCAGTTTCTTTTTCATAAGCGATTAACCAACTCCTTAAACAAATTACCGCGTTCTTCAAAGTTTTTAAACATATCAAAACTTGTGCTCGCATTCGAGAGCAGCACAACATCGCCTTTTTCTGCAAGGCCTTTAGCGCGCAGAACGGCTGCCTCATAGGTCTCTTCAAAGTAAACCGGCACATCGGGCGCTGCTTTTGCCGCCACATCGGCAATGACCTTTGCCGTTGGGCCGAGAAGAATGAGCGCCTTAACATGCTCGCGGATTGACGGCCCCAACTCATCATAAGGAATGCCCTTATCTTTACCGCCGGCAATCAGCACCACCGGCTCAGAAAACACGCGCAGGGTGTTAATGGTGCGGTTGGGCGAAGAGTCAATGGAGCTGTTATAATAACGCACGCCATCGAGTTCTCTCACGAGTTCAATTCTGTGGGGCACGCCGCCAAACTCCCGCGCACAGCGGTTAATCACATCTTTACCAACCACAGCGTGCACGGCGGCAATTGCTGCCATATAGTTTTCAATGTTGTGTGCACCGGGGATTTTAATATCTGAAACATTGAGCACAGGCTCGCCGAACACTTTAATCACATCACCGTCTAAATACACATCGGCGCGCTGCTTTCTTGAAAAGGTAATCACCTCACCAACGGCTTGTTTCACATAGTCTGCCGTCACGGGGTTATCTAAATTCAGAACAGCCATATTGCGCGCATTCTGATGCGCGAGAATGTTCATTTTTGCATCAATATATTCCTGATAGTCTTTATGATAATCCAGATGATTCGGTGTTATGTTCGTCACAACCGCTGTCTGGGGACTTTTTTTCATTGTCATAAGCTGAAAGCTTGAAAGTTCCAGCACTACGCGGTCAGTTTCTTTAATCATATCAATTTCAGGCAAAAGAGGCTTGCCGATGTTGCCGCCCACATGGGTCACAATGCCTGCCATAGACAGCAGTTTGTGCACCAGCGTTGTGGTGGTGGTTTTGCCGTCACTACCGGTAATGGCAGTTATATGCGCGGGGCAAAGTTCAAAAAACACTTCCATCTCCGTTGTCACACGGGCACCCTTTTTCTCAGCCTCTAAAAACGCAGGCAAATCGGGACGAATGCCGGGCGATTTAAAGATAACATCACCCTCAAGCGATGATAAATAACCCTCTCCCAAACACAGTTTCACGCCCATTGACTCAAGTTTTTCTGCCGTTTTGCCAAGTCCTTCGCGCGTTTTTTTATCGCAGGCCGTAACCTGAGCACCGTGTTTACATAAATACTCAATCAAAGGCAAATGACTAATGCCAATGCCCACCACACAAATTTTAGAACCCGCAAGGCTTTGCTTCCAGGCTTTTAATTTTTCACTCATTGTCAAAACACCTCATTTAGCTGCCGGAATATAATAAAAAACTCCTTAATTATTATATAATAATCTATATCCGAAGTCAAGCGAAATATGCCATAGAGCAAGGGGTTTTCAACCATATATCACCCTTGCTTTATGCAAAAAATTGTGTTAAAATATAATAACAGTTTTAAGAAGATGAGGAAATGTTCTATGGCTAAAAAAACAAATAAAGATGAACAAAAAACCAATGTTATGCGCCTTTTAGATCAGGCAAAAATTGCATATAACGCTTATTGCTATGTCGATACTGATGCCATCAGCGGCATTGAAGTTGCCACAGTTTTGGGCCAAAATCCGGATCGCGTGTTTAAAACGCTTGTCACCGTTGGTAAAAGCGGCACACATTATGTGTTTGTCATCCCCGTGAATCTGGAACTGAATTTAAAAAAGGCGGCAAAAGCGGTGGGCGACAAAGCCGTTGAAATGGTAAAGTCTAAAGAGCTGTTGCCCCTTACGGGCTACATTCACGGCGGTTGCTCCCCCATTGGGATGAAAAAACCGTTCACTACCGTGCTCCACACCACAGCCGAGGCGTTTGAAACCATTCTTTTCAGCGCCGGCAAAATCGGCTATCAGGTTGAGGTCAGCCCCTCTGACCTGCAAAAAATTGTGCCTTTCACCTTTGCCGATGTAACAGACTAAACTGCATAAAAGAGGCTGCGACAATTGTTGTCGCAGCCTCTTTTTTTGCGGGGAGATGCCTTTGGCATCCTTTGTATTTTGTGAGGTTACTTTCAGTATGCCCTCATCTTTGTTTTTTTATACATTATTCTGCCGTTGTCATAACCACTTCTTCAAAGCCGGTTTTATCAAAGGTTGTTTTCAACACCTTGTTCTCAACCGTGGTGCCGAACAGGTAGCCATCCTTCACATTAAAGAGATTGCCGCCGGCAATTGCCACTTCTGTGCCTGCCTCGGTCTTTTTATAAAGGTTCATATCCTGCGCGGTAATATCGCCCATGCCGAGATAATAGACCGCATCATCCGTTACGGCAAAAGCGGTAACCAAAACATCTGAAACAACCGTATCAATATGGTTTCCGTTTAAATCTGCCTTCTCAAGGCTCAAACGGGGAATGCCGGTTTGTTCATTCACCGTGCCATCCTGATAATAGAGCACATCGTTCACGATTTCAAAGTCATACACCGGCCCGCTGACAACTTTTTTCACATTCTTTCCGTTTAAATCCATGCGATAAACGGCTGTTTCAAAACGGTCAAGAAAATAGATGCCGTCTTTATAAACAACATATTGCAACAAATCAACCTCGGCCACTCGTTCGGGCTTTGTTTTGCCCACTTTCAGCCGATACAACCGTGTTTGATACAGTTCAGCCTGATTGCCGCTTGATGCGATCTGTTCCTGCAGTTCGGGAGTTAAATCATCACGCAGTTCCTGTGCGATGAAATAAACCTCATCACCCACAACAGAAAGGTAGGAAAGAACACCCTCGGCATTTTCATACATATGCTGATTCTCTGTGCCGTCGACTTTAACACGGCCAATCACCTGCTGTGTGAACGGATCAAGATAGTAAAGCCACTCACCAACCACATTTAAGAAAAAGCCGCTCACATCCTGAATCTTCGTTTTTTCGCCGGTGGTCTTGTTTTCTTTAAAAACGCTGTAATTGGGGTCTATGTAATAAATATTTTCTGCATCGGTTGTCATAAGGCCCGAGTGGAACAAGTTAGCCGCAGAGTTACCGCGCACCTGTTCTGAAACTTCGCCGACCTTCTTGCTGTCAGCAGCACGGTAGTAACTGTAAGCCGCAACATTGTCGCCTTTTTTCTGCGCGTGGTTACCAAGCAAAACATAAACGCCATCTACCGCCAGAGAAATCAGGAAATATAAAACCACCACGCCAACAACACCCAAAGCACCAAACAAACCTGCCTTTTGCAGTTTTTTGCGCTTTTTCTCTGCCGCTTCGGTCTCCTGCGCTTTTTGTTCTTCTTCAAAAAGGCGCTCATCTTCTTCTTTTTGCGCCACCATTTTATTCACCGCATCGCGTGATGAAAAGCCGGCAAACACTTCTTTTTTATCGCGTCCGCAACGAACACAGGCTTCAGCGCCGTCTGCATTCGGTCTGCCGCAAACACAAACCCAATAGGGGCCCACATCCTGCGCATAGCACAAAGCATCTGCACCGGCAACAGAAATCAGGCGGAGGCGTTCATCGTAGTCAGGCTCTGTTATCTGAACATCTGTCACTTCGCCTGTGGGTATGTAAGCCTCACCTTCGGCAAAGGTAACTTCTAAAAATTCTACCGTAATGTGTTTGGCCTCGGCAACCTCTTTTAAAGAAATTGCCTTTTTCTCTGCAAAAAAAGTTTTGGGCTGTGCTTCAAATTCATCAAAATGCACCTTTATTTCGCCCAGTTCACCGCCATAAGCATCAAATGCGCGGGCCAAAAAGGTTACGCTTGTTACCACTTTGTCACTCGTGTTAAACAGTTTAAACAAAGCGTAGGTTTCACCCGTTTTTGTGTTGGTTTTCACAATAACACCCTGGTTTTCAACCGGGCATAAAAAATCAATTTGCATAAATTTTACCTCCTGAAACTGATAGGTCTGATTGTATTTATACCTTATTCTATCACACCTTGCGAAAAAATACAACATTTTTAGGATAAAAGTCTTGACATTTTCTTTTTCGCAATATATAATAATGTGGTATGTGAAATGGGGTATGCAATTAGGAGGTGGAGCACTTGCTCAGAACATATCAGCCCAACAAAAGAAAACGGAAAAAAGATCACGGTTTCAGAAACAGAATGAGTTCTCGTTCCGGCAGAAAGGTATTGGCTAGAAGAAGACTTAAAGGCAGAAAAGTATTATCTGCATAGTTATGAAAACCAGTCGCTGAGAGCTCGCGCTTTTGGCGACTTTATTTCATAATTGCCACTACTACGGTGTTAAAATTATGAAACAGACCATCAGTTTAAACAACAACGAATTGTTCTTGCAGGTATATAAAAAAGGAAAACGGTCATACCACAACAACTTTACGCTCTATTACCTGCCGAACGCAATGTCGCAAAACCGCCTGGGTGTTAAAACCGGCAAAAAACTGGCCGGTGCCGTTTGGCGCAACCGGGTGAGACGACTCGTGAAAGAAAGCTACCGATTGCTTGAGTCAGACATTAAAACAGGATACGATTTGGTTTTCGCCGCAAAAGAAGGGAGCCTCAAGGCAAACTCTTTGGATGAAACCATGAAAGCAATGCGTCATCTTTTTAAGTATGCACGCCTTTTTGTTGTATCACCTGATTCTCAAAAACTAAAAAATGCGAAAACGGAGCAAGACTTATGAAAAAGTTCTTGATTGGTTTAATCCGCGCTTATCAGCGATATATTTCACCGCTGAAAAAACCGACCTGTCGGTTCTATCCCACCTGCTCGCAATATGCCATTGAGGCAATTTCAAAAAAGGGAGCACTGCGCGGAACCTTTCTGGCCATTCGCCGGCTCTGTAAATGCCACCCCTTTCATCCGGGTGGTTATGACCCTGTCGAATAGTACAATCGCTAAAAAGGAGGCAAAGGATTGGGTATTTTTGATCTTATCAACATCCCACTTGGATATCTTTTCCGATTTATTTATTTACTCCTTCAGCACTACGGTTGGACTCTGGTAATATTCACTTTGATTACCAAGGCGGTTTTATTGCCTTTAACCATAAAACAACAAAAAGCAACGGTTAAAATGCAGGCCATCCAGCCGAAACTGCAGGAACTTCAAAAAAAATATCAGTATGACAAAGAAAAGTTGAATCAGGAAACGATGAAACTGTATCAAACAGCCGGCGTCAACCCCATGGGTGGTTGCCTGCCGCTTCTCATTCAGTTCCCGCTTCTGATTGCTTTATACAATATCATTCGCAGCCCCTTGAGTTATGTAATTCAGTTAGGCAAACACGGGTTACCCACCATCAACGAAGTGCACGACTTTTTGGTGACACTCGGTTCAACCGCCCCTGTAACTGACCAGATTAAAATGGCCTCGGATATGAATCAATTTTCTGCCGAATTGGCCGCACACTTCCCCGATGCAAACTTTTTAAACATTGACTTTACATCTTTCGGGTTGAATCTGGCGCAGAATCCGTCTATCTCTACCCTGTCTCCCCTGCTTATCATCCCTGTTCTTGCCGGCCTTTCCACCTTTTTAGTATCATGGCTGACAAACAAAATGAGCAACAACAAACCGGCAGAGGGCGCAGCTAATTCAATGCAAATGATGACTTACTTCTTCCCGGTTATGACCTTCTTTTTCTCTGTTTCATTACCTGCCGGGTTGGGTTTTTACTGGATTTTGTCAAACATCTTCCAGTTAGCACAGCAAGTTGTTATGAAATATTGGTTCCCGGCAGAAGCGTCGGATCAGCCCGAGCAGAAGCATTTCAGAGAGCGCGAGGCTGAAAAGGCCGAAAGGAGAAAAAAATGAGTAAAACTGTAAAAAAATCCGCCAAAACCGTGCAAGAGGCAATTCGCTTGGCTTTGGCTGAATTAAAGGTTACCGAAAGCGAAGCAAGCGTTGAAATTATTGAAGAAGGTTCAAAAGGCCTCTTCGGCATTGGCGCAAAAGATGCTGTGGTTCAGGTAACCTCCAACATCTCCCCCGAAAACCGTGCAAGAACATTTTTAGATGATGTGTTCCTCGGCATGGGTATGCGGGTGGATATTGACATCACTCTGGAAGGTAAAGTGATGAAAATCAACTTATCCGGTGACGGTATGGGTCTCATCATCGGCAAACACGGTGACACGCTCGACGCGTTAGAGCACTTAACCAGCCTGACCGTAAACCGTGGTGACGGTGACTATGTCAAGGTTGTTTTAGATACTGAAAATTACCGTGAAAAACGCCGCCAGACGCTGGTTCGTTTAGCAGAAAATCTTTCTGCTTCTGTAATCAACCAGAAAAAGAAAGTTATGCTTGAGCCTATGAGCGCAAGCGAGCGCAGAATCATTCACTCCACCCTGCAGAGCAACGAGCAGATTGACACCTACAGCATTGGTGAAGAACCGTATCGTCGCGTTGTAATCGCACTGAAAAAAGCAAAATAATTATATGTAAACAGTACCCCCTGCGGGTTTTAAAAGAACTGTAAAGCCCAAGCGGTTTTACAGTTTTTTTAAAAATGAAAAAGAAAGAGGTGACAAAATGGCAAGCCCGTTAGCAGATAGAATCAGGCCGCAATCACTTGCTGATTGTGTTGGTCAGCAACACCTTTTGGCAGAGGGCCAGATTCTGCACCGCATCATCACCTCGGGGAACATTCCCAATATGATTTTTTACGGTCCTTCGGGCACCGGCAAAACCACGGTGGCAAACATTGCCGCCAAACTTTCGGGCAAAACGCTCTATAAGTTAAATGCCACCAACGCCTCTGTTGCAGATATTAAGGCCATCACCTCTGAAATTGGCAGTCTGGGTGGTCAGGGGGGCATTCTCCTCTACCTTGATGAGATTCAGAACTTTAACAAAAAGCAGCAACAATCGCTGCTTGAGTTCATTGAAAACGGCTCCATCACCTTAATTGCCAGCACAACTGAAAATCCTTATTTTTACATTTATAACGCCATTTTATCACGCTGCACCGTGTTTGAATTTAAGCCGGTTGACGGGCGCGACATTACCGAAGCTTTAACCCGTGCGCGCGGCATTTTAGAAAACGAACTTGGCACAACCATCACCGTAGAAGAAGCGGCGCTTTGCCACATTGCCGAAAGTTCTGCCGGTGATGTCAGAAAAGCCTTAAACTCTCTGGAACTTTGTGTGCAAACCGCTCCGCTTGCAGATAACGGGCTGACTGTTACCCTGCCCCTTGCTGAGCAATGCACGCAGAAAAAGGCCTTTCGCCACGACCGTGATGGCGACAGTCACTATGATGTCATCAGCGCTTTTCAAAAATCATTGCGCG
>JAZRUU010000021.1:0-2759 GCA_045652725.1 Clostridia bacterium
GTGCAGAACTGTTTGGCGGTGACGCTGAAGATGCTATGCCTTTTGCCTGCGCCGTTGAAATGGTACATACCTATTCCTTGATTCACGATGACCTGCCCTGTATGGATGATGATGACCTGCGCCGCGGCAAGCCGACCAATCATGTGGTTTACGGTGAGGCAATGGCCGTTTTGGCAGGTGATGCGCTTTTAAACCGCGCTTTTGAAACAGCGCTTAACTTTTCTAAAGTGTCTCCGGCGGTAACGGTTGAGGCGCTTAAGGTGATTGCCACACTCTCGGGCACCGAGGGGATGATTGGCGGTCAGGTGATTGATCTTGAGTCTGAAGGTGCGGCTGTGGATTCTGTCACCTTAATGGCGATGCATGTTTGCAAAACCGGGTCGCTGATGATGGCGGCGGCCAAAGCCGGTGCAATTGTGGGTGGCGGCACAAAAGACGATGTTTTGAATATGGAAAAATTTGCGCGCTATCTGGGCGTTGCTTTTCAGATTAAAGATGATATTTTAGATGTTGAAAGCACAACTGAGGTGCTGGGCAAGCCGGTTGGAAGCGACAGCGAAAACGAAAAAACAACCTTTGTAACGCTTTATGGGCTTGAACAGTCTAAAAAAATGCTGGAAGACTATACCCGCATGGCAACCGACACCCTTGAAGAGTATGGTGAGCGAGCCAATTTCTTGCGCGGTCTTGCAGACTTTTTGCTCCAGCGTGACAGATAAAAAGCGAATTTTAACAGAAGTGGTGATATAGTTGAACTTTATCAGAGAATTTTTTACAAACCGCATTTTGATGACGGCTCTGCTTGGCTGGTTTGTAGCACAGGCATTAAAGGTTTTGGTGGTCCTTCTGAAAGAGAAGCGGTTTGACATCCGCCGTATGGTGGGTTCGGGCGGTATGCCGAGTTCACATTCTTCATTTGTTACGGCGCTTACCACGGCGGTGGGTTTTGAAAACGGTGTCGGTTCGCCTCTTTTTGCTGTTTGCGCGGTGCTTTCGTTTGTGGTGATGTATGATGCTTCGGGCGTGCGCCGTGAAACAGGTCGGCAAGCCGTTATTTTAAATGATATTATTGATATTATCGAGCACATCGGTAAAGATAATCCTGAGGTGTTCGGTAAACGCTTAAAAGAACTGATTGGCCACAGCCCGTTTGAGGTTGCGGCAGGTGCTGTTTTGGGTATTCTTCTTGGTGTTTTGGTGTATATTTAAAAAGAAGAAATAGCACGAGACCTTTTGGCCCGAACCGGAGCAACAGGCATTTTGAAGGTAACAACAAATGAAACGGAGATTGGTATGATAGAAAGAAAGAAGATTACGCTCGCGGCGCAACCCGAATTTTCGGCGTGCCTTTGTAATCAGGTAAATTCAACTTATAATTTTACCAATATGTTTATATGGTCGGGCGGCGGCATTACCTATGATGTGGCAGAAGGATGCCTTGTGTTGTTTTTTCAAGGTGAAAAACGGCCCGTTTCGGCCTCTTTTCCTATGGGGAATGGTGATAAAAAAGCAGCGGTGCGCGCTGTTTCAGACTATATTAAAAATGAGGGGCTAAACCCTGTGTTCCGCAACCTTTCTGAAGAAATGGTCAAAGAACTTGAGGGGTTGTTCCCCGGGTGTTTTGCCTTTGTTGAAGATAGAAATGACGCCGATTATATTTATGAAACCGAAAAATTGATTCACTTATCGGGCAAAAGTCTGCACGGCAAGCGGAATCATTTTAATTATTTTAAAAAGACATATTCTTATGAATATAAAACGCTGACGAGTGCCGATATGCCGGCCTGCCTTGCTTTGTATGACAGATGGGTTCTGGAAAAAGAAGACCTTCGCTGGTCGAAAGGCTCGCGCGAGGCAACCCAGAAACTACTGGAAAATTTTGATGCTTTGCCGGTGCGGGCGGGCGGCATTTTTATGGATGGCGAACTTGTGGCCTTTACGGTTGGGGAGCAGGTATCAACCGATACGGTGCTTGTGCACCTTGAGTTTGCTGCCGATTACCGCGGTTTGTTCAATGTGATTAACAGCGAATTTTTAAAGAATGAGTGGGCCGGAATCCCCTTTGCAAACCGTGAAGAGGATATGGGGCTTGACGGTCTTCGTCAGGCAAAACTGGCTTACCGCCCTGTAAAACTTTTGCAAAAATTTAATGCGGTGCAGATACAACCGTTGTAAGGAGAAATGAAGATGGACATCAGAGAACTTGACAAAAATTTCAGAACCATTGCCGTTTCGGGAGTTTCTTATGAAATGTATAGCCCGCAGGCGCTTGGTCTTGAGGGCTTTCCCTGGGATGGGGAAAATGAAACCTTTTTATATCGCCTGCCGGACAGAATGCAGCAAGAGGTGACAAACGCCGTTTGTCAGCTTGCCTATAACACCGCCGGCGGCGTGGTGCGCTTTTGCACCGACAGTACGGCGGTTTTGCTGAAAGGTTGTTATCGACCGGTGTCTATTATGCCACATATACCTTTTACCGGGCAGGGCGGATTTGATGTGGTGCTTTGCGCCGAAGATGGGGAACATCTTGTTTCTAATCTGCGCGGCGAGGTGTCAGACATTATTGAAAAGAAATTTGATTTTGAACTTTCTTGCCACTTGCCGGAGGGGATGCACGAATATAAAATTTATCTGCCGCTTTACGCAGGGCTTGAATCGCTGGAGATTGGCTTATCTGCCGGGGCAAAAATAGAAAAAGCACCGGCGCATAAGGTGAAACCGGTTTTATTTTACGGCTCTTCCATCACGCAGGGCGGATG
>JAZRUU010000022.1:0-6337 GCA_045652725.1 Clostridia bacterium
GTGAATTTTCGGGTGCAAAAAGCACCCAAGCCACAGTATAACACGAAAAAACCACGGATTTCAAGCGGAAATCCGTGGTAATTATGTAAACTAATTTTAAATAAACCGTTTTACTCTTCGTTGGTAAACATCGAGCCGATACCTGCATCGGTGAAGATTTCAAGCAAAATAGAATGCAGAATTCTGCCGTCAATAATGTGCACGCGTTTAACGCCCTCATTCACCGCTTCAACACAGCCGCGCACCTTAGGAATCATACCGCCGCTGATGGTGCCGTCATCAATTAAGTCGTTTGCCTTTTCGGGCGTCATTGCATAAATGATGTTGCCTTCTTTATCCTTAACCCCTTCAACATCGGTTAAAAACATCAACTTTTCTGCCCCAACAGCCACCGCAACAGCACCTGCCACAGTATCTGCATTGATGTTGTAGCTCTGGCCGTTTTTATCCATACCAATCGGCGCAACCACCGGGATGAATTCGTCATTGGTGAGTTTCTCTAAAAGTTCTGTGTTTACCTTTACAATTTTACCCACAAAACCTAAATCAACAGGGTTCCCGTCTGCATCTGTATCCAGCGGCTCACATTCAATCAAGCCGCCATCAATACCGCAAATACCAACAGCCTTGCCGCCATATTGATTTAAAAGAGAAACAATCTCTTTGTTGGTTTTACCAACCAAAACCATCTGAGCCACAGCCATGGTCTGCGCATCTGTTACACGAAGGCCCCCCACAAACTTGCTTTCAATCTGATATGTCTTAAGGGCTGCTGAAATATCCGGCCCGCCACCGTGAACCACAACGGGGTGCATACCAATGTATTTAAGCAGGGTAACATCCTCCATAACAGAATGTTTTAGGTCTTCATTTATCATGGCATTGCCGCCATATTTAATAACAACGGTTTTATTATAA
The DNA here is from genome assembly GCA_045652725.1 of Clostridia bacterium. GTDB lineage: Bacteria > Bacillota > Clostridia > UBA1381 > UBA9506 > UMGS755. The sequence goes on from JAZRUU010000022.1 coordinate 919, forward strand.
AACTTTTGTATATAAGGCAGCGCCTCAATCAATATGCCCGCCTTTTTAATCAGTTCCTGCATGTCGTTCCTCCTGTTTTTACAGATAAAAGCCCGGGTCTAACAGGCCTTTGGTTTCTTCAAAGCCGCAGAGCAGGTTCATATTCTGAACCGCCTGACCGGCCGCACCTTTAACAAGATTGTCAATCGTGCTGACAACAATCACACGGTTTAAGCGTTCATCCACACAAAGGGCAATATCAACAAAGTTTGAACCGGCAACATGGTTGCTCTCGGGCAAGCCGGAATCATAAATGCGGATAAACGGCTCTTTATCATAACACTCGTGATAATAAGCCAGCAGTTCTTCTTTGGTCTTTTTCTCTTTCAAATCAGCATAAATGGTTGCATAAATACCGCGTTTCATAGGCACCAGATGGGGCGTGAATGAAAGCACAATATCTTCTCCCGCTATAAGCGAAAGTTCCTGCTCAATTTCAGAGGTGTGGCGATGAGATGCAACTTTGTAGGCCTTCATGCTCTCGGTACATTCGCAAAAATGAAAATCAACCGAAAGACCGCGACCTGCACCCGAAACGCCCGATTTTGCATCAATGATAATATGCTTTTTATCAATCGCATCATATTTTAAAAGGGGCACCAAGCCTAAAATAGAACAGGTTGTGTAGCAACCGGGGTTACCAATCAGGCGTGACTTTTTAATTTCATATCTGTGTAATTCAGGCAAACCGTAAACAGACTCTTTTAAAAGTTCGGGCGAAGAATGCGGTTGCTTATACCACAATTCATAAACAGCCTGGTCGTTATAACGGTAGTCACCTGATAAATCAATCACCTTAAGCCCCAAAGCATAAAGTTCAGGAATCACTTCTTTTGATGCGCCGTGCGGCAGGGCGGTAAACACCAAATCGCAGTTCTCGGCAACGGTTTTCGGGTCCGGTGCAGAAAGCACAATATCACAAACGCCCTTTAAAGCAGGATACACATCAGACATCTTCTGCCCCTCATAACTCTTAGAGGTCAGCATTGTCAGTTCCACACCGCCATGGCGGGTTAAAAGGCGCACAAGTTCGCTGCCTGCATAGCCTGTCGCACCCAAAATACCTACTCTTACCATACTTAAATCTTCCTTTCACATTTCACATTATGCATTATTATACAACAGACTGCATAAAAATGCAATAGTAAATTTTATATTTTTTTGTTTAAACAAAATTTTTTTGTCTATACTGTAAGCAGGAGTTGATACAATGAAGCAAACTGTTACATTTTTCCTGCTGGCCGCCCTGCTGCTCACCGCCTGCTGGGTGGTAGCATCTGAGGCCATCTCAAATGATTTATCTCAAAACATCACTCGCCTGCACATTATTGCAAACAGTAATGAGCCGAGTGACCAGGCGCTCAAACTCAAGGTCAGAGACCGTCTGCTCGCCGAAACAAAAAAAACGCCTAAACGGCTCACCGACGACGAAATCACCGCCATCTGCAGGGACGAAATTCAAAAAAACGGTTACAATTATGATGCACAAACCGAACGGGGTCGCTTTTATTTTCCGCGAAAGGCCTATGCCAACCTGACCCTGCCCGCCGGCACATATAACGCCCTGCGCATCACCATCGGCGAGGGTGGCGGCGCAAACTGGTGGTGTGTGATGTATCCGCCGCTTTGCTTTGCCGGCGATTCTGCCGGTGCAATGGATGACGCGGCGCTCTCCACGCTTCGCCGTTCCATCTCGCCCGAAAGTTTTGCTATGATTTGCGAGTCAGATGTCATCACGGTAAGGCCATCATTCTGGCTGGTTGAAGCGTGGAACAAACTAAAACACAACAAAAACTTAATCCTGCAATAAATCTTCCATCAGGCGGCGTATGTTATTACGCCGTTTTTCTGTTTCTTCATTATTTATAGTAATCTCAACGCAGTCTCCTTCTTTTGCATCAGGAAGCAGGGCCTTCGGCACAGAAAAAGTCTGTTCGTCATCGTTTTCCAGCACAATCATGCCTTCTTCAATTCTGTCAACAATGTAGAGCATCGTTTTACCTCCGTTTATTGAAAGTTGATGGCGCTACCATCTGAAACGGCTACTACCGTTCCGCTCATATCGGTTCTGAATATTTGCACGCCCATTTTCTCTAACCGGTTCACAACGGCATTGTGAGGATGTCCGTAATCGTTCCCCGTCCCGCAAGAAATCACGGCAAAGCGTGGCGCAACCGCTTCTAAAAAGCGTTTGTGGGATGAAGTCGAAGACCCGTGATGCCCAACTTTTAACACATCGGCTGCAAGGGTCGTTCCGCTTTTTAACATTTCTTCTTCAGAGAGCCGCTCTGCATCACCGGTGAATAAAAATGCATTATCTTTATAGGTCAGCCGAACCACCGCCGAATAATCATTCATTTCTTCATAACGCTCCGAACAGGGCGCGGCAAAGGTCATCACCGCATCGGGCGCCGCCTCAAGCACAACCCCTGCTTTTGCTACGCGAATCGAAAGCCCCTTCTCCTGCACGGCCAGAAGCAGTTTTTCAAAAGCACGGGTGTTGTGGCTAATGCGCGGCATATACACCTCGCCAATGTCAAACCGTTCAATCACCGCGGCCATACCGCCAATGTGGTCAGAATGCGGATGGGTGCAAATTACATAATCAATTTTTTTACAGTCCCGCCCGAGCAGATACGCTATCACCGTTTCCTCCTGCCCTGACTCGCCCGCATCAATGAGCGCCGTTTTTCCGTTGGGAAACTCAACAAAAGCGCTGTCGCCCTGCCCAACATCTATGTATGAAATTGCAAGTTTGCCCTGCGTGTCAAGTGAAGTTTTCTGCGGTTCTTTCACATAACGGCCAAAAATTAAACACAATATTAAAAACGAAAGATATAAAATGCTTCTTTTTTTCATTACAGCTTCTCCCTTTTTTCTTCCTTTATAATATTATAGCACATCAACTCGCCAAAATAAAGTAAAAAGTCGCTTTTTTTCACCTTCTCTTGCTCTTTTTTAGTGCTTTATGATATTTTTTTTATTTTTTTCAAAAAAAATTTTAAAAATGGCTTGACATCTTTACTTAGATATGTTAGTATTATAAATTGCATTATAAGTTATAATTAGGGTTATTATGCAAATGCTTTGTGACGAAAAACCGCCATAGTTTCGCTTTTTTTCGCACAACAAACAGTACATAATGGTTTGAAAAATATAAATGAGGTGATCAAGGTAATGGTGCATCCGATCCAGTTAGGCAAAAATGTCAGAATGAGTTATGCGAAAATCGACGAAGTCCTGGATATGCCAAACCTGATTGAAGTCCAGAAGGACTCCTATCAGTGGTTTTTAGACGAGGGCTTGAAAGAGGTTTTCCACGACATCTCCCCGATCACAGATTACACCGGCAATCTGGTTCTGGAGTTTATTGATTACAAGCTGGAAGACAAGGTCAAATACGATGTAGAGGAATGTAAGACGAGGGATGCCATCTATGCTTCGCCTTTAAAAGCCCGCGTGCGTTTGATCAATAAGGAAACCGGCGAAGTAAAAGAGCAGGAAATTTTTATGGGCGATTTCCCGCTGATGACTGACCAGGGCACATTTATCATCAATGGTGCTGAGCGTGTTATCGTCAGCCAGTTGGTTCGTTCTCCCGGCATTTATTATGCAATGGAGCACGACAAAACCGGTAAAGAGCTCTATAGTTCCACCGTTATTCCCTATCGTGGTGCGTGGCTTGAGTATGAAAATGACATCAATGATGTTTTGTCTGTTCGTATTGACAGAACCAGAAAAATTCCCGTCACGGTTTTAATCCGTGCTCTGGGCGTTATTACCGATGATCAGATTTTAACTTTATTCGGCGAAACCGAAGCGCTTCTCAACACGCTTGAAAAGAGTGCTTCCATTCAGTCGCAAGACAGCGCGCTGATTGAGATTTATAAAAAACTCCGTCCCGGTGAACCCCCGGCGGTTGAAAGTGCCCGTTCACTTTTAATGGGTCTTCTTTTCGACCCCAAACGCTATGACCTTGCAAAAGTTGGCCGCTATAAGTTCAACAAAAAGCTCGGCATCGCTTCCCGTATCACCGGCTTCACCGCCAAGGAGGCCATTGCTGACCCCCGTACCGGTGAACTCATTTTGGCCGCTGACAGTTATATTTCAAAAGAGATTGCCGAAAAGGCAGAACTTGCCGGCGTAAATCAGGTTATTCTTGACATTAACGGCAAGGCCATCAAGGTGTTCTCCAACAACACTGTTACTTTATCAGAATATGTTGACTTTGACTGTTCAGATCTGGATGTTCACGAAAAAGTCTGCTTAAATGTTTTAAATGAAATTTTAGAAGAAAATGAAGATGAAGCTTCCATCCGCGAAGCCATCCGCCGCCGTATGGATGAGTTGGTACCCCACCACATCACCATTGACGACATTTTCTCTTCCATTAACTATCAGATTGGTTTGTTATACGGCATCGGCTCTACCGACGATATTGACCATTTGGGCAACCGTCGTCTGCGCTGCGTGGGTGAACTGCTGCAGAATCAGTTCCGCATCGGTCTTTCCCGTATGGAGCGTGTAGTTCGCGAGCGTATGACCATTCAGGATTTAGATGTGGTTACACCGCAGGCGCTCATTAACATCCGCCCTGTTGTAGCAACCATTAAAGAATTCTTCGGTTCTTCTCAGCTCTCTCAGTTTATGGACCAGTTAAACCCCCTGTCAGAGCTCACACATAAGAGAAGATTGTCAGCCTTGGGTCCCGGCGGTTTATCCCGTGACCGTGCAGGCTTTGAAGTGCGAGATGTTCACCATTCTCACTATTCAAGAATGTGTCCCATCGAAACACCTGAAGGTCCGAACATCGGTTTGATTTCTTCACTTTCTACTTATGCAAGAATCAATGAATATGGTTTCATTGAAGCACCGTATCGCCGCGTTGATAAAGAAACCGGCACTGCTACCGATGAAATTATTTATATGACAGCCGACATTGAAGACCAGTACATCATTGCACAGGCCAACGAGCCGCTTGATGAAAACGGTCGTTTCGTCAGCAAAAAGGTTGCTGCCCGCTTCAAGGATGATATTATGGAAGTTGAGGCATCACTCGTTGACTTTATGGATGTTTCTCCCAAACAGGTGGTTTCTGTTGCTACCGCAATGATCCCCTTCCTTGAAAACGATGACGCCAACCGTGCGCTGATGGGTGCAAACATGCAGCGTCAGGCTGTGCCTCTGCTCCGTACCCAGTCCCCCATCATTGGTACCGGTATGGAATATAAGGCCGCTAAAGACTCCGGCGTTGTTGTGCTGGCAAAAGAAGACGGTACTGTTACCAAAGTCAGTGCCGATGAAATTTCAATCAAAGCCAAAAATGGTAATGTTACCAATTATAAACTCATCAAGTTCACTCGTTCCAACCAGGGCACCT
>JAZRUU010000023.1:0-8440 GCA_045652725.1 Clostridia bacterium
CTCAAAATACTCCTTATCTGTGGTAGCGCGAGGATTATTTCCTCCTGCTCCGTTTACAAGTATATCACAAGGTCCAAAATCTTTCAATAGCCCATTTGCGACATTTTCACAGATATTTTTATCTAAAACATTACAGGAATAAGCCTTTGCTATTCCGCCCTCGGCAATGATTTCATTTGCAAATTCTGTTGCCGCTTCAAGGTTTAAATCAAGCAAAGCTACCTTTGCTCCTGCTCTTGCCAAAACCTTGGCAAAATGACTGCAAAGCACACCTCCTGCGCCTGTTACAACTGCAACCTTACCGCTTAAATCTGTGCTAAGTACGTTTTTATTCATTATTATTCCCCTTTTCGCAGGCTTCAAAAAGTCCGTTAATATAAGCCGCTCCCAAGGCTCTGTCAAAAAGACCGTAGCCCGGTTTTCCTGTTTCGCCCCAAATCATTCGGCCGTGGTCAGGGCGAAGGTAGCCCGTAAATCCGACCTCGTGATAGGCTTTTAAAATTTCTACCACATCGAGCGAACCGCAGGCAGATAAATGACCGCTTTCTTCAAAAGAACCGTCATCTAAAATTTTAATGTTACGCACATGGGCAAAGTGGATTCTGCCCATTTTTCCGTACTTTCTCACCATAGCCGTGTAATCATTAAACGCCGCACAACCAAGGCTACCGCTGCACAGGGTTAAGCCGTGGTGTTTATCGTCATAAAGCGATAAAAAGCGGTCAATATTTTCTTCTGTGGTAATGATTCTGGGAATACCGAAAATCGGCCATGGCGGATCATCGGGATGGATGGCCATATTCACATCACACTCAATGGCAACAGGCATAATCTCGCGGATAAAATAACCGAGATTCTCCCAAAGGCCCTCCTCCCCGATTTTTTGATATTCTGCAATGAGTCCGGTCATCTCCTCGGGTGAATAAGAGGCATCCCAACCCGGCAGGGTCATTTTTGTGGGGTCTAGTTTTGCCACATCTTCTCTGTAATATACGAGAGCATTTGAGCCGTCAGCAAGGGGCTGGTCAAGGCGCGAACGCGTCCAGTCAAACACCGGCATAAAGTTGTAGCAAATGCACTTAACCCCCGCTTTTGCCAGCCGACGGATGTTTTCCTTATAGTTATCAATGTAGCGCTGAAAGTCTCCGCGGCGAAGTTTAATATCTTCATGCACGGGCACACTTTCAATAACCTCCATCTCGAGGCCTTTTTCGTTTACGAGTTTTTTCATTCTGTCAATTTCGTCCTGTGGCCAAACTTCGCCGACAGGCACAGAATATACAGCCGTCACAACACCTGTCATGCAGGGAATCTGCCGAATATAATCAAGGCAAATGCTGTCTGACTCACCGTACCAGCGAAATGTCATTTTCATAGTCTTGCTCCTTTCTTTTTTCTAGTATGTGCTGCATTTAAAAAAACAACCCGTTTTTTTACAATTCGCATTTTTTTCTCTCACTTTTCGTTTATAACTGATACAAATCCACAAATATCAATGCGGTGCTCGGTCCATTGCTTATCTTGAATCAAAAACTTTTACCTTCAGGCACTCTGCCTGCAATTCTTTTAATAAAGGCACGGGCATCCCCCATAAAAAATCTTTTTATACTATAATCATACCATTTTTATTTGCAATGTAAATTGCATTTAATTACAAATAACTAAAAATACATTGCAAAAAGTCTACAATTGTGTTATACTCATTCCAATAAGATAAAAAAGGAATGTCACGCCTATGAAACACAGCATTTTTGCCGAATATTATGACGACAACATCAGTTTTAATCACTACAGTTACACCGATATGAACTTCAGCGGCTTTGAAGCGCATACGCATCAGGCCTTTGAGATAATTTATGTCAAAGAGGGCGACCTGACCTATGTTGTGAACGAAAAAATGTATCATGTTCAAAAAAACAGCCTGATTTTGACGCGTCCGAACAACACACACATCATTTACTTCAACCAAAAAAAATATAGCCGCTATGACATCATCGTGGCCGAAAGCCTTATCCACCCCGATGTGTACCAGAAGTTCCCGAAAGATGTTGATGTTATTTCTGTAAAAAAACCGCAACCCTTCCTTGAAATATTTGGTAAGATGGACTTTTTCTGTAACCACTTCACAGGTGATGCCCTGCGAAACATTCTTTCTAATGTAATTGAAGAAATTTTTTATTATCTTCTTGTTGTAACTGCCACCGTTTCGGATGAAATTTCACTAAACACCTACACTACCGACTCTCTGCTTTCAAAAGTCATTTCATATATTGAGCAAAACCTTTACGACGGCATTCGTTTAGAGCAGATGTGCAGAGAACTTTATATCTCAAAAAGTTATTTACACAGAATTTTTTCAGAGCACCTGCAAACCACGCCCAAAAAATATATCACCGCCAGGCGCTTGGCTCTGGCACAAAAAGAACTGCAGGCAGGCGCAAGGCCAACAGAAGTTTACATTGCCTGCGGCTTTTTAGACTATTCTTCCTTTTACCGCAGTTACCAAAAGCACTTCGGCTACCCACCCTCAAAAGAACTTGACAAAAAAATTATTAAAATTAAATATTGACTTAAAAAGAGGCGTCACGAAACAAATTTGTTTCATAACGCCTCTTTTATTTAACTATTCAAAGTCAATGGTGTATAAATTACCGTCAAAATCGGTGTAAGAACGCCAAGTGTTAACATCTTCAGTAAAACCGATTTCAATCATCTGCAAGAGAGTGGTTTTAAAAAGGTTAGGGTATTGCGATGTATATCACTTTTCGAAAGCGTTTACAGCCAAAGTCGGCTCCTCCCCCAAAAAGTGGCTTAACCGAACCAATACCTCGCCCACTTCAAAATGATGTATATTCATAGCCTGACGGCGTCAATACACTTTTCCCATTTTGAAATTATATTTTTATTATAATATTGTTGCAAAAATTTTTAAATGAATTTTTTTATTACATTACTGTGTTTTTTTACACTTTTAACTTGACAGCCACCCACCGTTTTTATATAATAAAACCGAGGTGTTTTAATGAATTTTTTAGATAAAAAAACCCTGTATATTCCCTTTTACAACCGCAGTGAAAAAGATAACCTCATAAACGCACTCGGCTTCGATAATTTCTACTATGTCACCCCCAGTTCCCTGTTCCGCGTTCTGCCCTGTTTTACCTTTCATATTGTGCTGGAGGGCAGCGGTGTTTTAAACTTCAACAAACACACCTATAAACTCTCGCGGGGAGATATGTTTTTTCTTCCACCCAATGTTGACCATTGTTACTACCCGAGCGAAGAAGATCCGTGGAAATATGCCTGGTTTAATTTAGAGGGCGAATCTGCCGTTTTTTACGGTGAAACACTTGGTTTTTCGCAAGAAAATCCCGTGGGTAAATGTAAAAATTTCAACAATGTCTGCCTGTTGCTCGAACACATTTTTACAAAAAAAACAAACCAGATTCCCGTGGGATATTACGATGTTCTTTCTTGTTTTTTTAAGATTATGGATTATAATACCCGCGGCAACAACACAGAAAACATCAACCTGCCCGAGGCCATTGCCGACTATGTAAAAGGCAGTTACAATAAAATTGATTTAACCGTTGCAAGCATCTGTGATTATTTCAACATCAGCCACTCCTACCTCTGCCGTATTTTTAAAGAAACACATAATTGCTCCGTTAAAAATTACATTGTCAGAGTGCGGATGAACGAGGCCTGCAGATTGCTTGAAAGCACAACTCTCGGTGTGAAAGAAATCGCCTTTTCTGTCGGCTTTGCTGACCACATTCACTTTATGAAAACATTCAAAGCTCACACGCAAAAAACACCGACAGAATATCGTAGAAATATCGCTTCTGCAAGCCAATAAAATCACTAAAACCACATAAAATAAAGGAGGTATAATATGACATATAAACCCACCCGTTTAAGGCGCGTTTTTTCCATCAATGAAATTTATACCGTCCACTATTTTGAATATGAAAAAGACTATTCGTTCAAAGGTGAAACTCACAATTTCTGGGAACTTGTGTATGTTGACAAAGGCGAAATTGAAATTGATATGGGCAGCGAAAAACACATTCTGCCGCAAGGCCACATTGCTTTTCATCAGCCGAACGAATATCACAATCTCCGTGCAAACGGCATTGTCGCACCGAATCTTGTTGTTGTCTCCTTTGGTTGCAAATCGCCTGCTATGAACTTTTTCAAAAAGCGCATTCTGCCCCTTTCTGACATTGAAAAACACCTGCTTGCAACTATTGTACGCGAGGCTATGCGCAGCTTTTCTTCACCGCTTGATAACACTTTTTTAAAACAACTCGACCGCCGTGATGATGAGTTTTTCGGTGCCGAGCAAATGATAGCGCTCTCACTTGAACAACTGCTCATTTCACTCCTGCGCGACTTTGACGGAACGCGCAAAAACAGCACCACATTAAAGCGCGGTATGGAGCAGGATTTAATGCGAAATGCCCTCTCTTATCTGCAAGAGAACATTTGCCAAAAACTCACATTTTCGCAAATTGCCGATTCGCTGAAAGTCAGCCCCACAACGCTGAAAAAACTGTTCAGCGAACATTATAATGAGGGTATTATGACGCACTTTGCCAAGATGAAAATAGACATCGCAAAAACAATGATCCGCGAAGGTGGTCATAACATCACTCAAATCGCCGAATACCTCGGTTTCGACACGGTACACCTGTTTTCACGGCGCTTTAAACAACTAACCGGTATGTCGCCCACCGATTACGGTCGCTCAGTCAAGGTAGAATTTGAATCATTTGAATAAAAAATACCCTTTTGATGACTAAGGGGGCAAACACTTTTTTCTCCGCCACAACCATTTGAATGTAATTTGCCCCTTTTCTCTAAAAAAGGTTTGACAAACTCACAGACCTATGCTACAATAAATATCTGTTGAGAAAAACTGAATATGAGCACCTTTAGCTCAGCTGGTAGAGCACCTGACTCTTAATCAGGGTGTCCAGGGTTCGAGTCCCTGAAGGTGTACCAAACAAAAAAACCACCCATCAGGGTGGTTTTTTTGTTTATATTTTTTCAAAGGGACTCGAACCCCGAGGGGGTTGTGTTGATGATTTGTCAAACTAAGTGCAACACTTTTTAATGCAGTCATCAAATAAATCCATTGGTTTTTTTATATTTATATAACGCTTTAATTTTTTCCTTTTAAGATCGGGCTCAGGCGCTTATAGAGCAGCATAGTAACCGCAATCACAAGAATTGACTTAATGATGTTAAAGGGCACAACACACAAAAGCACAAAGGTAAGTGTGCTGTCAATCACCGGCCAGATTGCCGCCGCCTGCGCTAAAATGGCATCCAGCGGCATAAACTGGCTGTAAAGCGGAAGCATTACATAAGCATTGGTGAAGCAGCCTAAAATCACCATTAAAAGCCCGCCGGCAACAAGCCCCCAGAATGCGCTTGTTTTCGTCTTGTTCTGTTTATAAATCATAGCCGCAGGCAACACAAACACAACGCCGAGAACAAAGTTTGAGAGTTCACCCACGCCGCCGGTAATTGTGCCGTTTATGACTAAATTCAGCAAAATCTTAAGTGCCTCAATGGTTGCACCTGCAAGCGGACCCAAGGCAAAACCGCCGATTAAAACCGGCACTTCACTAAAGTCAAGTTCATAAAAGGTGGGCGCCACAAACGGCAGGGGGAATTCAAACAACATCAGAATGGTTGCCATTGCTGATAAAATTGCTACCTTTGCAATCCATTGAATTTTTTCATTTTTCATAACTAAACGCTCCTTAATTTCAGGCAGAAAAAAAACTGCCTCATACCGCTAACGCGCTACAAGGCAGAGAAACACACCGTTTTCTTCTTTCATCCAGACTCGCTTTCGCTCACTGTCGGCTTTGGAATTGCACCAAATCAACCTTTCGGCTCGCGGGCTTCAACCTTTTGAGATTGTTACCGCCGGTCGGGAATCACACCCTGCCCTGAAGATTTAAAATATTTTGTTCTTATACAGTATACTCCATCCGCGCGAAAAAAGCAAGAAGTTTTTGCTTGTATTTATGGAAAAATTATGATACAATACCCAATAATATATCTTTTTGCATATCCACGAAAGGAGTTCTTACATGAAGAAAATACTTTCCATATGCCTCGCTTTTTTGATACTTCTCGGCTGCACAAGTGCCTTTGCAGAAGAAATGATTCTCATTACACAAAAGCCCATCACCGTGACCTATAATGGCGACGCTATCAACTTTCCTGATGCGCTGCCCCTCATTCAGAACGGCAGAACGCTTGTGCCTGCAAGGGCCATTATGGAGCGCGCCAAACTTTCGGTTGCGTTTGACAACGCCACAAGAACCGTAACCGCCACGCGTGACGATTTGACCATTACAATGACCATTGATGAAACCGCGGCAACGGTAACAAGCGGCGGCAAGAGCCAAAGCATTATGCTCGAAGAGCCGGCAAGAATCATAGCAGACCGCACCTATGTGCCCATTCGGTTCATCAGCGAGAGCATGAACCTTAAGGTGAACTGGAACGCCAACTACCGCGAGGTGGTTCTGATTGACACAGCCGAATGGCGGCAGGAAATTGCAGAAAATGCAAAATTGCTACACCATCTGCTTAGCACTCCCGTTGCCAGTTATGATGCTTTTACAACCAATTTCAGCGGCAATGTTGATTTGAGCCTCATTTTTAAAAATCTACCCACCGAAACGAATGGCTCAGCCGGTCTTACCACCAGATTTGCTCTGACAATCACAGGGAGCGAGATGTATGACGGCACTTCCGGCGCCGCCTACACGCTCTGCGAGGCAGATTTATCCGCACTTCAAACGCTTGCCAAATACTTCAGCATTGACAGCACCGAACTTGGCACCTGGGCAAAAAAACACAAAATTGATTTAGATGTTGTTGTAGATAAAGATTGGAATCTTTACATCAAAAGCAACGGCCTTTTAGAACTGTTAAAGCTCAGCAACAAAGCGCTGGCAGATGCTATTGGCAATAAATATGTTATTGTGCCTATAAGCGCACTTTTAGGTGCAGAAATCTCTGATGCCGGCACCTGCAAAACCGCGTTTGAACTGATTGAAAAAGCCATTTTGCAAGATGATATGCTCTACACACAAAGTGCACAGATTCTTGATGAAACCGTTAGCCTGTATACACAGATGTTCCATAACGATGCCATCAAAATCAGCGAGCGATATGACGGCACCGAGTTATGGAGCCTGACGCTGAATCAAGATAACGCCAAAGACCTGCTCTTTGAGGCAAAACGGCTGCGTGAAGAAACAGCCGGCACCCCGCTCACCGAAGCAGAACTGGCAGAACAAAAAGCCGTGTTTGATGCAATGCGCTTTAAAATAACCGTCAGCCTCTCCTTAAAAAACGGCGCACCCGTCAAAACCGAACTGATTTACACGGTTGATTCCGGCGAAACAAAACTGCAGGATTTTGAAGCAACCGGCAAAAAAACGCCAACCCTGAGAACTGTTTACAAAATCAATGTTGGCACCTCAACCAAAAAATCAACCATTCATTCGCAACAAAAAATCAACCTTCCTAAAAATGTCATCACTTTAGATGAACTCGAGAAATTGGTTCTCACAGAGTAACAACAGACATTATAATGAAAAAGGCAGAAGCGATTTTCTTCGTTTCTGCCTTTTTCGTTCTCTAGCACTATTTTGCCGCTTTTCTTACAGATAAAAATCATGGTTTGCAATCGTGGTGTAGTAGGTTCTGTTTTGGGGAATCCACAAACTCTGCGACTTTCGGGGGTTTAAGAAGAACAAACTCTCACCCGCTTTATTTTCGCCTTCAAGCGCGCGTTTAGCCGCAACAATACTGTCGCCATAGGGGGTGTGATAAATGCTGCCGTTAATGACCGGCGAAAATTGTGTGCCGTTATTTTTGTCAAAAATAACGCCATAAATGGTGTTGGGATATTCTCTGCTTTCAACACGGTTTAAAACCACATTCCCCACCGCAATTTTGCCCTGCATTGGCTCACCCTGACTCTCGGCATGAATGATTTTTGAAAGCCAGTAAATCTCGTCATCCGTGTAGCCTCTCTCCCCTACCAGGCTTTCAGGAACGGCAACGCCCTCTTTTTCAATCGCCACCGTGTAGGTATCATACACCCACTCCACGGTGCAGCCCATTTGTTCAGAGATAAAGCGCACCGGAACAAAAACACGATCTGAAACAAGCCGAACCCCACCGGAAATCGGCACAAACCGCCCATTGACATAAGCACCCTTTTTGTTCTTTGGAAGTTCAATGGTTTTATTGCCGCAGGTAATGATGGCGGCATTCTTTTCGCGGTTCCACTCCACGCTGTCTGCTCCCAGAGCCTCGCTCACAAAACGAACCGGCACATAGGTAAGCCCCTGATGTAAAAAGGGTTTTGTATCCATTTCGATAAAGGCATCATTCACCG
>JAZRUU010000024.1:0-17088 GCA_045652725.1 Clostridia bacterium
GCGTTTTCAGCCAGCGTTGAATGTTTTGCTCTTTCGTCACGGTGTTTCGCCTCCTTGCCTTTTCATTATAACTTTTATGCATAAGAAAGTCAAGAAAAAAGGAGAAAGCATATCTGTGCGGATTCTGCAAAATACAAAAACTCCACCTGCCGCGCGGCGGGTGGAGTTTTTTGTTACGGTGCTTAGTTTAAATAAGACGACGGATTCATAGGCGTTCCGTTCTTTCGCACCTCAAAGTGCAGGTGTGCACCGGTGCTGCGGCCGGTGTTGCCGACCTTTGCAATTAAATCGCCCTTGGCAACCACTGCGCCCTCGGGCACTAACAGTTCACTGCAATGGGCGTAGTATGTTTCAATGCCGTTGCCGTGGTCAATCTGAATCATGTAGCCATAACCGCCGTTATTATAGGCAGAGTAGGTAACGGTGCCGTTATCGGCGGCATAAATATTTGTGCCGGTTGAGGCGGCAAAATCAATGCCGTTGTGGTTGCGCCCCCAACGCGAGCCAAAGCGCGAAGAAAGGCTGCCGCTTGTGGGAACGGAAAGGCTGCCCGTGCCAATGGGGCTTGGGGGTTCTTTTGTTCCTTTTTGAATGATGCGGTCAACGGCAGAAGAAATTAAATTTTCTGAAAGAATTTCTCTCTCGGTTTCCACACCGTTTATGGATGTAATGTTAGCCTCAATCACCCGAACACCGTCTGCACCCTCTTGCTTTACCACGGTTCTGCCGCGGTAGAGCGAGTTGTTTTCAGTTTCAACGGTGTTATAGGGAACGGCTTCTTCAATGGTTTTATGTTCAACGGTTTTAACTGCAAGTAGCGGCGTGCCTGTAGGAATTTTCAAAACGCCGGCAGAAATGTTTGTAACATCGCCGATATAGTTATTCTGCAAAATGTCATCAACGGTAATGCCGTAACCGGCGGCAATGTCAGAAAGTGCTTCGCCCTCATTTGCCTGATAGAGCGCAATTCTGCCTTTTTCAAGCGCAAGCATGGCACCGTTTTCGGTTTTGAGCGCATCCTTGGGCACATAGCGGCGTGAGATGGTCACCTTCTGGCAAAAATCGGCGGTGGCATTTTGCATCCCTTCAATAAAACTGTTTTTATAATCTGTTAACACCGCTCTTGCCGCCTGTTCGTTTGCCATGGCAAACAGAATTTCATCATCGGCAAGCACGCCGTAGGCCGGAATCATTTCGCCGCTGGTAGCCTTTAACTGCTCTTTCATTTCTTCTTTTGAAGAATAAGCGTTCTTTGCAATCAGGCGGAGAGAGAAGGTGGGTTCATCTTCTGTTTCAAAGCCTGACGGAACAACATAACCAATTTCGTGGTTAATTTCTTCAACCAAAGTGTTATAGACCCTGGCATTTTTTGCTGTGCCAATGACCTGCCCGCCAACTTTGATTTCGTAACCGAGGCTGCAGGTTGAAAGCAAAATCACAGCCGAAAGAAGAGCGATGCCGGCAGAAACGCCCGTTGAAAAGGCCAGCCGTTTTGCGTTTTCTGCCAACAGGCAAACGCTTGCAGACCAAAGACCTTTTGCAGCCGTTTTTATGCGGGCGGCCTGTTTTTTGAAAAAGGCGGCAAAGCCTTTAGAATAGTCCGTAATCTGCGGCGGCACAAAGGATAACAATCCTGAAAGGCGGCGCGCTTCGGCACAGATAGAATCTGAAAGTTCAACTTTTATGTTTGTTTGTGCATGCACCTGTGTTTTGGGCACCTGCACATAATATTTAGATGGAATTTTTTCAATGCGTTTCACGGTTACCCGTGTACTGTGTGTATCCAATGGCTCACCTCGTTTCGGTTTTATACTATGTATTATATACACCAGAAAATGAAATTATTACAAAATTATTAAATTCGAGTATTATTTTACAACAATTTCTTAACAATTTCAATGGATAAATTGTAAACAAATTATGAACGAGGCGATTTTGAAAAATATAGCCATAATCACATCTGGCGATAGAAAAAAGAAGCATTGCAGAAAATGCAACAAAAAAAGCAAAGCCTGCAGCAAAATGATGCCACTTTGCTACAGGCTTTATAATTGTTTTTTTAGTTATTTTGTTGGCAGAACATAGAGCAGAATTGAAAAATAATGCAACACGCTGCCTGCCAGCACGAACAAATGCCAAATGCCGTGCATAAAGCGGATTTTCTTGAGCCCGTAGAAGATAAAGCCAACGGTGTAGGCAATGCCGCCTATGAGCAAAAGGAGCAATGCAGGCGCTTCTAAAGCGGCCATCATCGGGCGGATGGCGATAATAATCAGCCAACCCATCACAACATAGGTGATGCCGGAGAAAATTTTAAACTTCTCAATGCTGATGGCGTTAAACACAACACCGAGCACCGTCAGGCCCCAGATGATGCCGAAAATCGTCCATCCCAGCGCACCGTTTAAGGTCACAAGGGTATAAGGCGTGTAAGTGCCGGCAATGAGCAAAAAGATGGAGCAGTGGTCAAAAATGCGAAACACATATTTTGCCCCTTTGTGTGTCAGCGCGTGGTAGAGGGTTGACATTGTGTAGAGAATAATCAGCATTGCGCCGTAAATGGAGGCCGAAACAACGCTGAAAG
This sequence comes from Clostridia bacterium, assembly GCA_045652725.1. Classification (GTDB taxonomy): domain Bacteria; phylum Bacillota; class Clostridia; order UBA1381; family UBA9506; genus UMGS755. Next base: position 2,585 of record JAZRUU010000024.1, read on the forward strand.
CGTTGCCGTAGAGCGCCGCCCACACAATGGCAACGGCCGTTCCGCCAATGCCGAGCAGTGCACCCAAACCGTGGGTGATGGCGTTAATCAACTCTTCTGCCGTTGAAACTTTTGGGAGCGATGCCTTAATCTTCGAAGTCATAGATGTCTCCCATACGGTTCTTGAATTCTTCAAAAACCATATCCAGTTCTGCCTCGTCTTCAACAAAGGTCAGGGTTTCGTTACCATCTTCATCGGTGTGCAGGGTGAAAAAGAGAACTTCATCGGGTTCGCCTGCCTGCACCTCTTCTTCTGTGGGGATTAGCACCACATAAGTCTCATCGTTAAAGGGAAATGAGTCAACATGCTCAAAAGCGTGTTCGTTGCCATCTTCATCCAGCATGGTAACGATGGAAGGCTCATCAGCTTCGGGGGTGATGTTTGTAATATCGCTCATAACAATTTCCTTTCTAATTATAAAGTTTTATGCTCTCTAAAACTTTTTCGAGCATCTCGCGGTATTTGGCTTCTTTTTTGCGCTCTTCTTCAACAACCTGAGCCGGTGCTTTTGCCATAAAGCTCTCGTTGCCGAGCTTGCCTTCAACACGCTTGATTTCGCCGAGCAATCTCTCTTTTTCTTTCGTTAAACGCTCGAGTTCTTTTTCTTTATCCACCAAATCATCAAGCGGCATAAACATTTGTGCACCATGAGTTACGCAGGAAACAGCGTTTGCCGGGGGAACAAAATCAGCACCGCAGATGGCGGTTTCAGAAGCAGAAGCGAGTTTTTCAAAGAAAATGGATGCCTGTGTGAACACATCTGTCTTCTCGGTTTTAATGTAAACCTTTGCTTTTTTAGAGGGCGGAATGTTCATCTCGCTACGCTGGTTACGAATGGCCTTGAGCGCATTTTTCACAAGCTCCATATCTGCCGCTTCAGTGGGGAAGTTTAAGGTTTCAGAGAATTTCGGCCACTGTGCAATTACGATGCTTTCACCGTCGTGCGGCAGTTTCTGCCAGATTTCTTCGGTAATGAACGGCATAAAGGGATGCAGCAGTTCTAAAGCACCGGAGAGCACATAAGAAAGCACATACTGTGCAGTTTTGTTTGTCGGGCAGTCTTCATCGTAAAGACGGGGCTTAATCAACTCAATATACCAGTCACAGAATTCATCCCAGATGAAGTCATAGAGTTTGCTCACGGCAATACCCAACTCAAAACGGTCTAAATTATCTGTCACTTCTTTAACAAGCTGATTATATTTATGAAGAATCCACTTATCTTCTAATGCAAGTTCGCCGGCTTCGGGCACCTTGCGGTCGGTAACTGTCAGGTTCATCAGAACAAAGCGCGAAGCGTTCCAGATTTTGTTTGCAAAGTTGCGGCTGGCTTCTACGCGCTCATCTGAATAACGCATATCGTTACCCGGTGAGTTACCGGTTGCCAGAGTAAAGCGAAGCGCATCGGCACCATACTGTGCAATAACCTCCAACGGGTCAACGCCGTTGCCGAGTGATTTTGACATTTTTCTGCCCTTTGAGTCACGAACAAGGCCGTGAATCAAAACATGTTTAAAGGGTTCTTTGCCCATGTGCTCCATAGCGGAGAAAATCATGCGGGCAACCCAGAAGAAGATGATGTCATAACCGGTAACCAGCACGCTGGTGGGATAGAAATAAGCCAGATCTTCTGTTTTTTCGGGCCAGCCGAGCGTAGAGAAGGGCCAGAGAGCAGAACTGAACCAGGTATCCAGCACATCTTCATCCTGGCGAACTTTAGCGCCGCATTTCGGGCAAACGCTAACTTCTTCACGGCTGACAACGGTTTCGCCGCAGGCGTCACAATAATAAGCGGGGATTCTGTGGCCCCACCAGAGCTGACGGGAAATGCACCAGTCGTGAACATTTTCCATCCAGTTCGTGTAGGTTTTTGAGAAACGGTCGGGTACGAATGAAATGGTGCCGTCTTTAACAACGCGCAGAGCCTCTTCAGCCAACGGAGCCATTTTAACAAACCACTGGCGAGAGGTGATGGGTTCAACGGTAGTGCTGCAACGGTAGCATTGGCCAACATTGTGCACATGTTCTTCTGTCTTAACCAAAAGACCCTCTGCCTCTAAATCGGCAATCATCTGACGGCGGGCTTCGTAGCGGTCAAGACCCTGATATTTGCCGCCATTTTCATTGATTTTGGCATTGTCATCAAGCACTTTAATAATCGGCAGATTATGGCGTGCACCAACTTCAAAGTCGTTGGGGTCGTGCGCCGGTGTAATTTTAACAGCACCGGTACCAAATTCTTTATCAACATATTCGTCTGCAATGATGGGAATTTCACGGCCCACCAAAGGCAGAATCAGCGTTTTGCCAATCAGATGTGTGTAACGCTCATCATCGGGGTTTACGGCAACGGCAGTATCACCCAGCAGCGTTTCAGGACGGGTGGTTGCAATAACAAACGACTCGTCGCTGTCTTTAACCGGGTAGCGGATGTGCCAGAAAGCACCCTGCTGTTCGGCATATTCAACCTCGGCGTCAGAGAGCGCGGTGATGCAATGCGGGCACCAGTTGATGATGCGTTCTCCCTGATAAATCAAGCCTTTTTCATATAAAGAAACAAACACTTCTTTAACAGCTTTTGAAAGGTTTTCATCCATTGTGAAACGCTCACGGGTCCAGTCGCAGGAACTACCCAGTTTTTTGAGCTGGTTAATGATGCGTGTGCCGTATTGGTGTTTCCAATCCCACACGCGCTGGGTAAACGCCTCACGGCCTAAGTCGTAACGGGTTTTACCCTCTTCTTTTCTCAGCATTTCTTCAACCTTAATCTGGGTTGCAATACCGGCGTGGTCGGTTCCGGGCACCCAAAGGGTTGCAAAACCGGCCATGCGCTTATAGCGGATTAAAATATCCTGCAATGTTTCATCCAGTGCGTGCCCCATGTGCAATTGACCTGTTACATTCGGCGGCGGAATCACAATGGTAAACGGTTCTTTTTCTGAATCAATCTCCGGTGTGAAATAGCCTTTTTCTACCCACTGGGCATACAAACGGTCTTCTACCTCACCGGGATTGTAAATTTTATCTAATTGCTCCGACATCTACTTTACCCCCTGCTAAAAATATCATCACCGCACCTGCGATGACCAAACATAAACCAACTAATTTAATGGAATACAAGAGCTTTTGCTCTGCATCGTCCGCCTCGGCTTTTTGCGCCTTGAGCAGCACCGGCTTTGCCAGAAAATTCACCAAAGCACCGACGACGATGAGTATCCAGCCGAAAGTCGTCATACTGACTCTCCTTTCTTGTTCTTTGTTGCATATTTCTTAAAAGACTGATTGTGGACGAAATATAAATATAAATAAGAGGTTCCCGCAAGCAGCGCAAGCACCGCCGAAATGCTCAACAGAACGGTTTTTAAGGTGCCGTTCATTGAGGGGAGCAGGAGCAGAAGCGTCATTACCAGAAACAGAACCACCGTGCTGAGCTTGCCGGCGTTGTTTGCCTTAACATAAGTCTTTTTGCTGTAGAGAAAAATGCCGCCGGTTATCATCATCAGTTCTTTAATGACCAGAATCACAAGGAACCAAACGGGCACCTGCCCTGCAGAAAACAAGGTTAAAATGACGGCGAGCTGCATACATTTATCGGCCAGAGGGTCCATCAGTTGTCCCCATTTTGTGGTTATCTTCAGTTTTCTTGCAAGGTAACCGTCTGCCACATCGGTGGCGCTGGCTACAAGAAAAATCAAGGCAGAAAACAGGCGGATTCCTTCCTCCTGTTGAAAAATCACCACATATAAAGGCACTAAAAGCAGCCGTATCAGCGTTAAAATGTTTGGTAAATTCATTGTCTGCTTACCTCCGTCCACAAAGGGACTTTAGAATTTATTTGCAAGCGAAATCTTTCACAAGTTCAATGGCTTTTTTGAGTGCTTCGTCAGCCTTTTCGGCATTTTTGCCGCCGGCCTGTGCCGAATCGGGACGACCACCGCCGCCACCGCCTGCAATGCGCGCCATTTCGCGAATGATGTTGCCGGCGTGAACCCCTTTAGCAACGGCTTCTTTGGTTGCCATGGTTATAAAGGTCACCTTACCGTCTGCTACATCGGCCAGCGCGATAAAGGCGCAGGGCAGTTTTTCTTTCACAGAGTCGCCCAATGCGCGCATACCGTCAACACCGGTGTTTTCAAGTTTTGCGGTTACAACGGTTACATCGCCGATGACCGTTGCATTATCCAAAAGGTCAGCCGCGGCGTTCTTTGCAAGTTTTGCGGTCATTGCCTCAAGCTGCGAATTTGCAGCCTTTAATTCGCCCTGCAGTGACTGCGCTTTCTGTGCAACATCACGGGGGGCACATTTTAAAACAGAAGCGGCGGCAGAGAGTTCAGCCTCAAGCCCATAGAGCTCAGCCAAAACGCCCAGACCGGTCACGCCTTCAATACGGCGGATGCCGGCGGCAACGCCACCTTCTGATAAAATTTTGAACAAACCGATTTCAGCGGTGTTATGAACATGACAGCCGCCGCAAAGTTCCATAGAATAGTCACCCATGGTTACCACGCGAACAACATCGCCATATTTATCACCGAACATAGCGGTTGCACCCATTTTCTTTGCTTCGTCGATGGGCATATTCTCCCATTTAACGGGCAGGGCACTTAAAATATAACGGTTCACTTCAGCCTCAACGGTTTTTAAATCTTCAGCAGAAATGGGCTGTGTTAAGGTAAAGTCAAAACGCATACGGCCATTTTCAACCAAAGAACCGGCCTGACCAACTTCGCTGCCGAAACGGTTCTGCAGCGCCTTGTGGAGCAGGTGTGTAACGCTGTGGTTTCTTGAAATGGCGCCGCGGTAATCGGCATCAACGGTTGCCGTCAGTTCGTCGCCCTCTTTGAGTTCGCCCTCGGTTACTTTAATGATGTGATAGAACTTGCCGTCAGCCGTCTTTTTGGTGTCAATCACTTCGGCGCGGCAAAGGTCATTTGTCAAAACGCCCTTGTCACCAACCTGACCGCCGCCTTCACCGTAGAACGGTGTAACATCTAAAACGGCAATGCCTTCACTGTCTGCAAGAGTTGTTACCTTTTCCTGACCGGCAATCAGAGCCAGCACTTTGGTTTTTACAGTTAGTTCGTCATAGCCAACAAACTTGGTGGGGCTGTATGCCACTAAAATATCGGCAATTTTATCGTCCCAGCCTACATCGTTCATTTTGCTGGCGGCTCTGGCACGCTGACGCTGTTTATCCATCTCGGCGGCAAACCCGTCTTCATCAACGCTAATGCCTTTTTCAGCTAAAATCTCACGCGTTAAGTCAATGGGGAAGCCATAAGTATCATATAACTTAAATGCCTGCTCGCCGGAGAACGGCGCATCCTTTTCATCTTCGGTGCGCTGGCTGATGAAGTTGTTTAAAATAGCAAAACCTGCATCAATGGTTTCAATAAAGCGCTCTTCTTCTAAACGAATGACATTTTTAATTCTGTCACGGTTTTCAGAAAGGGTAGGATAAGCCCCGCAAGACTCGTTGATAACGGTATCGGCAAGGTCTGCTAAAAATGCTTTGTTAATGCCGAGCAGTTTGCCGTGGCGGGCAGCGCGGCGCAAAAGACGGCGCAGCACATAGCCTCTGCCTTCATTTGAGGGGCGAACCCCGTCAGAAACTAAAAACACGGTGCTTCTGATATGGTCGGTAATCACGCGGATAGAAACATCGGTCTTTTCGTCTTTTTTATATTCCACATTTGCCATTTCGCAAACTTTTTCAGAGATTCTGTAAATGGTGTCAACATCAAACAGAGAATCAACACCCTGCATCACGCAGGCGATACGCTCAAGGCCCATACCGGTGTCAATGTTGGGATGAGACAGTTTTTCATAAGTGCCGTCTTCCTGCTTGTCAAACTGGGTGAACACCAGATTCCAGAACTCAATAAAGCGGTCACATTCGCAACCAACACCGCAATCGGGTGAGCCACAGCCGTTTTCTACACCACGGTCATAATAAAGCTCAGAACAGGGGCCGCAAGGACCTGAACCAATTTCCCAGAAGTTATCTTCTTTGCCCATGCGAACAATACGGTCGGGCGCAACGCCAACTTCCTTTGTCCAGATTTCAAAGGCCTCGTCATCATCTTCATAAATGGTAACCCAAAGTTTTTCAACGGGAATCTCCAGCACTTTGGTAATAAACTCCCACGCCCAGGCGGTTGCTTCGTGTTTGAAATAATCGCCAAATGAGAAGTTGCCCAGCATTTCAAAAAAAGTGCCGTGGCGGGCGGTTTTGCCCACGCGTTCAATATCCGGCGTGCGGATACATTTCTGGCAGGTGGTCACCCGTTTGCTGGGCGGCGTCTGCCGGCCGGTGAAGTAAGGCTTCAGGGGCGCCATACCGGCGTTAATCAGCAGAAGGCTGGGGTCATTCTCAGGCACCAGCGAGAAACTGGGCATTCTGTAATGACCTTTGCTTTCAAAAAAAGATAAATATTTTTCTCTGATTTCGTTAAGTCCTAACTTTTGCACTATAATCTTCCTCTCAAAGGTATATACTTGAATCACAATTTTATCATATTTTTGGCGCAGAATCAAGAGTTTTTCTCTGTTTTTTTCAAGTCTTTTCCTATACTTATATGCAAAAAGGGCTGCCCGCTAAATTTTCGGTGCAAAAAAACGGTTTTTGCAGAGAAAATCAGCGGATAGCCCTTTTATTTTTTTGTCTGTTAAGACAGGCAGATTTCACAGCCTGTGCAATATTCAATTTTGCCGTCAAACACGCGTGAAATGGTTAAAAACAGTTCTTCGTTCCTGATGTTGGCGCGGTTGTGCACCGTGATGCTCATCGGCGCAAGTGTAATTAAAACGCTGATTAAAAGGTCATCATAGGCCTCTTCTGTCAGCAGAATTTCACCGTCAATAAAATCGGCAAAGGCCGCGGCGGTAATGTCGTTTTCATTTTCATCCAGCAGGCTGTAGCCCCCCTGCGGTGACACAATGATGTGCATTTTAGGCGGCCTTATTTTTTGAACACTCACAAAATAGCGGAGCAATGAGATAAAGTCTTCATATTCTTTTTGGGTCAGATACTCATCCACCAGCCGCGCAGAAAGTTCACTCAAAAGCGCTTCATAGTCTTTCAGGCGAAAGGCAACAAACCCGTCCATCAGCATTGTTGAGTCTTCTTTTAAGTAGTCATAAATACTGAGAATAACGGCCTGCCGCCGTGCGCGGTAACCGAGTTTTGGGTCATCGCCAAAGCATTCAACATTTTTTAAAACCTCGCGTTTTGCAACGGCAGAAAGTTCGCTGTGTTCTTCTTCAATAATTCTGCGAATCAGGCGCGGCTCGTAACGGTCAATGATATATTCGGCAACCACGCCCACATAGCGGTCTAACACAAACAGGTCGTCAGACGGGTCAAAATAAATATAGGTGACAGAGCCTGACGCTTCATCTTTTGCAACAGAAACGGGAAACACACATTCGGGGTGATTTAACAGGCGGGTCTGAATCGGCCCGGCGTCACCGCTTAACCCCAGTGTGATTCGGTCATACAAACGGTCACTCCCTTTCGGTAACAATATAGATGTAGTATGTGCTTTTTTTACAACTCTATGCAGAAAATGGTGCCAATGTCAGTTAAGGGCATTTGAGGGATGCAAGAGATAAAAAAGCCGTTTTCGGTAATGAATTTTTGAATTTTTTCTCCATCGGGATGCGCAAAAACATCCCCGAAAAAGGCGACGGTTTTTTCATCCAGCAGGCCGGATGCGCCGCCTAAAAAACCGTAATCATAGCCGGGGAGCAGCACCCCGCCGGGTGAAACGGTGAGCACCGAAAGGCCAGCCTCTTTTGCCGCGGCCGAAATGGTGGGGTCTGCCGTGATGAGACAGTTGCCGAAGCAAACCGTGGCGCAGCGGGCGTAGCCCTGCTTAACCGTAACCATTTTTTTGTTGTGCGCCCGGAGCGCTTCTGTAACGGTCCGGTCGGTTTTATCAAAACGGGCAAAGGCACCTTTCGGGGTGTTTAATACATTATATGCAACATCGCCCGGATAGTCACGCATAAGTTGGCTCTTGCCCTGTACCAAATGTATGCCGAAAGGTGACAAAAGCCTTGTGTATTCGTCAAACACTTCGCGCGCGCAAATAACCTCGCCGCGCCCGGCGGCAAACAGCACCATGTCGGGGTGTGATGCAACGGGCTCTGCAAGGCCCGGGCAGGTAACAGAGGGGAGCATGGTTCTGCCTTGGCCAAAAGCGGCTTTTGCCGCGTTGTAATACCGATTGTCAACAATATAAATCCTGTCTGCCATTTTCACCCTCCTTGTGCAAAAATCTTTTGTTTTTCACTTGTAACCTGCGGATAAAAATAGTATAATATAGGTACAAGAAAAAGTCAACGAAAGGGTGAACTTTATGGTATATGTATTTCTGGCAGATGGCTTTGAAGAAATTGAGGCCATCAGCGTGATTGACATTGTGCGCCGGTGCGGTCTTGCTGTTACAACGGTTTCCATCGGTGAAAGTCTGACGGTTACGGGTTCGCACAACATCCCCGTTGTGGCCGATTGTCTGCTCGGTGCGGTTGATTTTGAGGCGGCAACAGCCTTTGTGTTGCCGGGTGGATTGCCGGGGTCAGACAATTTGCAGGCCTGCAGTGAACTTGAGACGCTTTTAAAACGGGCCGACAAGGCTAAAAAGGTTATTGCAGCCGTTTGTGCCGCACCGAAAATTTTTGGTGCATTTGGCTTGGTGGCAGGCAGAAAGGCCACCTGCTATCCCGGTTATGAGGTTGAACTGACGGGTGCAACCCCGCAGGCAGACAGGGTTGTTTGTGATGGTCATGTCATCACCTCACGCGGGGCAGGCACAGCGGCCGATTTTGCGTTTGCCATCGCCAAAGCACTGGGCAAAAACCCCGAACCCGTGCGCGAAGGAATGCTCTATGACCTGCCTTGATACAATCGTTCGATTGTATTTTGGAAAGGTTGGAAAAATCTATTGATAATTTCGGCAAAAAAAGGTATAATGAACAGGTACATTAAAAATTAACGGAGGTGTTACAATATGTGGAAAGTATTTGCTGAACCGGCGGCCGAAGGCGCTGCAGAAGCTGGCGCTGCAGGTGGCGTTGCCGGTATGATTGCTTCTTTTTTACCTATGATTCTTTTAATTGCTGTTTTCTATTTCATTTTAATCAGACCGCAGCAGAAGAAAGATAAAGAAAACAAAAAGATGCTGGCAAACTTAAAAGTTGGTGACAAAATTACCACCATCGGCGGTATTGTTGGTACCATTGCCAAAATTAAAGATGAAAAAATCGTCATTGAAACCGGCACAAACACCGAAAAGCAGGTTATCATGATGGAACGCTGGGCTGTCAGAAGCGTTGAAAAACCCGTTTCTGCAGACTGAGCACAGGCTGTCATAATGGCGCTTTTTCCGGCATAGAATGTAACAACATAAAAAGCCGGGAGGAAGCGTATGAACAGTTATAAAATTGCCACAGAGGGCGGTGCTTTCGGTGCCGCGTTATCCGGCTTCGTAAAGGCGGTGCTTGCGGCGGTTATTTTAACACTTTGTGTGTTTTTGGTTGCCGCGCTGCTGCTTACTTACACGGGTCTCTCTGAGGGCGCAATTCCGTTTATAACAACCGTAACTTTGGTGCTGAGCGTGATGCTCGCCGGGGCAATTTCTGCCAGGCGGGGCAAAAACCGCGGCTTTATAAACGGCGGATTAACAGGCATTTTATATGCTTTGGTGATGTATGTTATCTCACTTTTGGTTTCGGGCAGTTTTCATTTTTCCGGCTACATACCGGTGCTGCTCGCAATCGGGCTTTTCGGCGGCGCGGCCGGCGGAATTTTAGGGGTTAACATTGGAACTAAAAGGAAAAGATACTAAGGAGGAAACAAAAATGAAGCATATCAAAACTTTAACCAAAGGCACTTTAAAAGAAACTGCTAAAAAGGGCGGTTGCGGCGAATGTCAGACATCCTGCCAGTCTGCTTGCAAAACCTCTTGCACAGTTGCTAACCAGAAGTGCGAAAGAGCATAAGTAAGAAAAAAGCAGGACTGGAGGCCTCCGGTCCTGCTTTTTTTCATTGTAGTGAAACACAACAAGAATCTTCAGAAAAACTGAACTTTTAGTTCGTTTGTTTTTTTGAGGTTCTTATTGACGAAAGGAAACAGAACATGGTACATAGTTTTCAAATGAACGGAACGCAGATCGTGATGGATTCAAACAGCGGTGCCGTTTCTATCATTGATCAATTGACTTTTGACCTGCTCCGCGCTTTGGGCGAAAATGAGCCTGAGGGGGATCTTCCCGATGCGATTGCCGAAAGTCTTTCTGCTTATTCAAAAGCAGAGTTAGAAGAAGCCTGGCAGGAACTTTTAGCTTTGAAAGAAGAGGGGATTCTCTACGCAGAAGACCCTTATGTTGACATTGTAAAAAACAGACCCAACCGTGACTCTGTTGTAAAGGCATTGTGCCTGCATGTGGCGCATGACTGTAACCTCCGGTGCAAATATTGCTTTGCCGAAACAGGCAGTTATGAAGGGCCGCGCGGGCTGATGAGTCTTGAGGTGGGCAAGCAGGCAATTGACTTTTTGATTCAGGCCTCAGGTCACCGTAAGAATTTAGAGGTTGACTTTTTTGGCGGTGAACCGCTTTTGAATTTTGAAGTTGTGAAAGAAATTGTTCGTTACGCCAGAAGCATTGAAAAAGACCACGGCAAAAATTTCCGCTTCACCATCACCACCAACGGCCTTTTGCTTGACGAGGCAAAAAAAGAGTTCATCAATAAAGAAATGGGTAACATTGTTCTTTCAATTGATGGCCGCAAAGATGTGAACGATGCAATGCGAATCCGTGTTGACGGCACCGGCAGTTATGACTCTATTGTGCCCCGTTTTCAGGATATGGCAGAATCCCGCAATCAGGATAACTACTATGTCAGAGGCACTTTCACAAGACAGAATCTTGATTTTAAAGAAGATGTTCTGCACCTTGCCGATTTAGGCTTTAAACAGATTTCGGTTGAGCCGGTTGTGGCCTCGGCAGATACTTCCTATATGTTCCGCGAAGAAGATTTGCCGGTTCTTTTTGAGCAATATGAATCTCTTGCGGCCGAATATGTGAAAAGAAAACAGGCAGGCAACGGTTTTCAGTTCTTCCACTTTATGGTTGACTTAACCGGCGGCCCCTGTATTTTAAAGCGCCTTTCGGGTTGTGGTGCCGGTCATGAATATGTGGCGGTTGCACCCAATGGCGATATATATCCCTGTCACCAGTTTGTGGGTGATGAAACAATGAAACTCGGCAATGTGAAAGAGCAGGGGCTGAAGCAGGAAATCAGCAATACTTTCCGTGATTCTAATATCTATACCAAACCCGCCTGCCGTGACTGTTTTGCCAAGTTCTACTGCAGCGGCGGTTGTCCGGCAAATGCCGTGCAATATGGCGGCGGTATTAACGAACCACTTAAAATGTCTTGTGACTTAATGAGAAAGCGTCTTGAATGTGCCATTTACTGCACCGTGATGCAAATGCAGGACGAAGAAGCCTAAGGAGGATGAAAATGCAGGCAGGTGAAAAAGCAGTTATTACCATAACAGGCATTGCTGCAGGCGGTAACGGTGTCGGTCGCAAAGACGGCGCTGTGGTTTTTGTGCCCGGAACCTGTCGGGGCGATGTGGTTGAAATTGTTGTTGAATATGTTAAATCCGGCTGTGCTCACGGCCGGATTTTGCGCTTTTTAGAAAAGTCACCGCACCATCGGGATGATTTTTGCGCCGCGTGCGATGCCTGCGGCGGCTGCGATTTCGGGCATATGGCCTATAGCGAGCAACTTGCGGTAAAACGGCAGATTGTGGTCGATGCCATCACGCGCATCGGCGGTTTTGCGGGTGCTGAAGTGGCAGAAACGCTGGCGGCCCCGCGTGATGAACGCTACCGCAATAAAATGGTGTTTCCGCTGGGGCTTGATGACGGCAAGCGCCCCTCCGGCGGGTTTTATGCCCCCGGGAGCCACACGCTCATTCCGCTTGATGATTGCCGTCAGGGAGATAAAGCCGCGTCCCTTTGGCTTTCTGAAACCGTTGCCTTTTTGCGCGAAAACCGCATTTCGGTTTATAATGAAACCACCCACCGCGGCGTGGCACGGCGGTTGTTTGTCCGCCTTGCAGAGGCCACGCGTGAAGCTATGGTCGTGCTGACGGTGAATGCCGACAATCTGCGTGAAAGCGCAGCGTGGGCAGAGCGGTTGCTCGCGGTTGAAACGGACTATAAGTTGACATCGGTGATGCTCAACATTCATAAAGAAGCAAACAATCTGCTTTTGGGTAAACACAACCGTTTACTCTACGGCAGAGACTATATTGAAGATGTTTTGGGCGGTTTTTCGTTCCGTATTTCTGCCCACAGTTTTTATCAGGTGAACAGCCCCCAGACAGAGCGGCTGTATCAGACGGCGCTTGATTTGGCCGAACTTAAGGGAGACGAAACCGTGCTTGATTTATATTGCGGCATCGGTACAATTTCTCTTTTTGCGGCGCGCCGTGCCGGTCGTGTTGTTGGCGTTGAAGTTGTGCCGCAGGCCATAGAAAACGCCAAAGAAAATGCAGAGCGAAACGGCGTTTTAAATGCAGAATTTCTGCTCGGTAAGGCCGAAGAAATTGCCCCCGAACTCAAGAAAGAACAACCGGCGATTGTGTTTTTAGACCCGCCCCGAAAGGGTGCCGAGCAAAAGGCACTTGAGGCCATTGTCACAATGGCGCCGGAGAAAATTGTGTATATCTCCTGTAACCCTGCAACCCTCGCCCGCGATGCAAAGTTTTTGTGCGCTGAGGGGTATCGGCTCGACACGGTGATTCCGGTGGATATGTTCCCGAATACGAGCCATGTGGAGTGCTGCGTGCTGCTATATCGAAAATAATTTAAAAATGAGATTTTCAAAGGAGAGCTGAAATTGAATATTATACTGAAATTTTATAAAATTTCCGAAAAATTGAAAAGAATAATTTTGAGTATATGGCTTTCATATTTGGCAGGAATTAGCGTAGAGTATGTATCTAACTCATCAACGTTTTCCGAATTATTATACAGTTTATTTGACTTATCAAAAATTTCGGTTTTAATTTTATGGTATAGTGGGGCAATTGTTGTATTGGTTTGGGGATTTAATATTATATTTGATAAAATAAGAACTTCAAATAAAATTGAAAAGCAATTTATGAAAATAATGAAAGAACATACATTCGAAGTTTTGAACATGACTGAACTATCTTCTTATTCGTGGGGATATAATAAAACTATGTATGTATCCCATAATCCTAGTGGATGGAAACCCGAAGATATCTATATTGACTTAAAGAATAGTATAATAGAATCGGATTTTACATTCAATACCAGCAACACTAAATTGCAGACCTACAATGATAAATCATATAATGATTATTGCAACGAAAGTGAAAAAATTCGCACAATCAGACAACGTGGGGATGACAAAGAACGATATGGTGTACGACATGTTGAAAAAAGCATGAAAGGGAATAAAGTTGAAATAAGATTGCAAAAAACCAAATGGTCTCAATTACAATTTTCTTGGGATTATCTTCGTAGATTAGATACCCATAATGAAGCGGTAACACATCCGAGCGAAAAAGACGAAATAAACAGACTTTTTATTAAAGCACTTAATCATGATGAAAACTTGTTAATAAACAGTTTTTGTTTGCATCTCATCTTAGTATCAAATAATGGAAAAGTGATATTGTCAAAAATAAGCAAGATAAAATCAAACGATTACCCGTCAACTTGGGCAGCAACTTTAGGAGAACAAATCGAGAGAGAGGATTTCTTAAATAACTCTAATGGTGAGTTATACTCAAATTTTGTAACAAGGTGGGTCAAAAGAGCTCTAAATGAGGAATTAGGTATAGATGAAAATTCTCTGACAGAAAAAGGGATTTCCGAATTAGATGAATACGTAGATATGAGTTCTTTAAGGGTATTGAGTGTTGATTTCGAAGGTGACATTTACAATGTTGCACTCACATGTATTTTAAAACTCAATATAGATGCAAACCAAATCAAATCACTCAAAGGAATTAAAATAGATAATAATGAAAGTACAAGTGATTTTATGGAATGTACAGAGAGTGAAGTGAGAAAAATATTATTGGAATACCCCAACAACAAAAACGATTATCATCCCTCCACATATTTGAGATTATTAATGTTTCATCTTTATAGTTCTAAACAATCTGCAACAATGTCCGCTATAGTGAAAGATAACAAAAAGATGTTGCGCAAAATAAACCGATGATACTATCGCAGACACCACACAAGCCACATTGAGTGTATAGTTTCAGCCACCGCCCCACTTAAACCGAGCCACAGGGCGATTATAAATCAAAACAACAGGAGCAGAGTTCTAAACCTCTGCTCCTTATCTGTTCTATATTCAATCTTTTTTTCTCTGATAAACAAAGTTTATTAACTCATCCTCCTT
>JAZRUU010000025.1:0-27542 GCA_045652725.1 Clostridia bacterium
ATCAAAATATTCTTTAATAATATAAATTTTTTCTTTTTTAGTCATAACAGTCACCCGAGGGATAAATTTACGCTATTATTATACAATATCAATTAAAAAAGTGCAAGAAAAATTCATAAAAAAAACGGTATGGCCGCTTTGACCATACCGCTTTTGAAACGAAATTATTTTACCAGAACAATCTGGTCAACAAATGCTTTTTCGCTTGACATATTTACTGAACTGAACACACCGCCGGTAGAAAGGTCAAAGTAGATAACGCTTCCATTTGTAAGTTGTGTATCAGCACCGGCAACGCCCGCTTTAACAGGGAAGAGTTCACCAATTGTTACGGCGCCGTTTAAGGAGATGATTTCACAACCGATACGCATGGTGTAACCATCGCTGTTCTTGCAAACGAGTGAGGGATAATAGTTAAAACGAACCTCTGCCTTGGCTCTTACGGTTGTTTGGAGGTGTTTTAAAACACTCATAAACAGAGAACTGTATTCGCGTGCGAAGTCATAGGCTTCATACGGTGTGCCAACGGCATCGTTAAAGGATGCCTGATAGAGTTCAGAAGGAATATTGCTAACCATAACGCGATAGTCACCGTAACCCTCAGGAATCAAGAGGAGAGAATGGTCTTTCATTGCGAAAATGGTAGCAGGGTGAGAATCGGTTGTGACAACGCTCTGTGAACCGATTACAGAGTCAAACAACAGGCAAAGAATTGTGAAATCGCGAACGGTCATAGCCTTGTTTAAATCTTCTTTTAAAGAAATGATGCCGTTTTCTTTTGCATAGGTAAGGCAAACATTAACCATTGTTGTCACTTTAGATTCTAAAGCCGCAGTTTTGTTGCCATAAATCTGACCTTTATGTGATTTTGTGATGAAGTTATAAGAAAGAGCGGCCACGGTGTTACCGAAGGTTGCGGCGCTGTCGGCAAATGCGGCATTAACATCGTTGATACCAAGATTGCCGAAAACAATAGCAACTTCTTTAGCATAGGGATGTTCAAAGTTTGCGCTGTTACCGGTGATGCCTGCATATGAAAGGTTGATTTGTTCACTTCTGAGTCTTAAAACAGCACGGGCCATTTCACCGTTTGTGACAGTATCATTTGCAACATAGGGTGCCCCGTCAAACAGATTCAGACCGTTGTAAACGGTTTTAACAATATCTTCATTTACAATGTCGTTAAAGTTGCCGGTTGCCTGTGTGGCTGTGCGCGAACGAACAATTAAGGTAGCGGCTTCAGCACGGCTTAAGGTGCTGTCAAGGCGCAGGTTAATGCCGTCACCGTCGCCGCGAATTAAACCGGTTGCATAAACCCAGGCAGCAGCGGCAGGGTTTTTCTTATACTGTGAGGTGATGATGGAGGGGGCGAAAACATCAGTTTTTTCGCCGCCGCGTTTCCACAACAACTCAGCCACAAGACCGCGGGTGATGGGAAGGTTCGGCTGGAACAGGTTTGAATTATCATCGGGGAAGTTGGCATTCATAACATATTCAAATGCCCAATGTTCTGCAGTAACATCTGCATAGGGTAACTGGCGGGTGACATTGCTTTTGCCCAGCATTTTAACAAACTCGGCACGGGTAACGGTGCCGTTTGGGCGGAAAGACCCGTCTTCATAACCGGAAACAGTTCCGTCATTTACCAATGTCTGCACATTGGCATAAGCCCAATGATCTTCTGCCAAATCAGTAAAACTCATAGCCAATGCGCCGGTGGCACAGGTAGAGAGAAGCAGAATGGCAGATAAGAATAACACCAAAACTTTTTTCATAAGTAAGCCTCCTGATAAGGTTTAAATTTTTACATTATACAGTATACCATAACTTTTAAAAATTGGCAAGTAACAAAAAATGAATATTTTGATTTTACTCTTGTAATTTTATTTTCTTTATAGTAAAATTAAAGAAAGATTGTGTAATAGGATGTGTTTTTTTATGAAAATTAAAGAAGGTTTTATTTTAAAAACAATAGCAGGCAGCACCGTTGCGGTTCCTGTTGGTGAAAACCTTGTGAATCTGCAAATGATGTTGACTTTAAACGAAAGCGGAGCGCTTTTATGGAAACGCCTTGCAGAGGGTTGCACCGAGACAGAACTCGTTGATATTATGACAAAAGAATATGCCATTGATGCAGAAACAGCAAGAGCCGATGTGCTTGCGTTTTTGAAAATTTTAAAGGAGAATCATATTTTAGATGAAGCCTAATGCAAGTTGCAAGCCGGTGCCGGCAGAGGCGCTGCTTCCGTTTCTTTTAGAATTGATTAAAGAAGGCAAAACGGTGGATCTGACCGGTACCGGGCACAGTATGATGCCGCTTTGGTATGATGGTCGTGACAGCGTTTTGCTTGTTGAACCTAAAAAAATAAAGCCACTTGATGTGGTGCTTTTTATTGATGAAAACAACAAACCCATTTTGCACAGAATTGTTTCCTGCCGCAAAAACGGTTATATGATTGTGGGTGACAATCAGAACAAGCCCGACGGACCCATAAAAAAAGAGCAGATCAAGGCTGTGGTTGTTGGTTTTTGTCGTGCCGGCAGAAACCATGCTGTTACAGAACTGTGGTATCGCATTTACAGCTTTTTCTGGGGTTATTTTCGCCCGTTTCGTCGGTTTATTTTTCCCTTTCTTGGCAAAAGTGCCAAACTAATGAAAAGAATGGAACGAAAATAAAGAATGAAGTGGATTATTAAAAAATCAAAATTTATCTGGCCGGGAATTTTTGTTTTAACGCTGTCAGGTGTGCTTGTTTCGCTGACGGGTGTTGTTTTTGCGCTTCTTTCTAAACGCGTTCTTGATATTGCCACCGGCCAAATGCCCGGCGATGTGATTCGTGAAGGCGTGTTTCTGTTTGCATTTTTGGCGGTTCAACTGCTTCTTGAAATGTTTCAGACCTTTTTTAATGTGCATGTTACCGGTCGCTTTAACATTCGCTTTAAAACGCGGTTGTTTCAAACCATGCTTCGCAAGGATTATATGAAAATTGCAGAATATCATACCGGCGAGTTGATGAATTATATCAGCAGCGATGTTGGCATTGTTGCAACAGGGCTGATTCAGATGATTCCTCAACTTGTTTTTTATGTAACAAAAATTATTGCCTGCTTTTTTGCCATTTATTTTTTAGACCCGTTTTTTGCCTATTTGTGTCTGGCGCTGGGACCCTTGATTTTTGTAACAGCTTATATTTACAGAAAGAAAATGAAAACTCTGCACAAACAAGGGCAGGAGGCAGACGGCAAAGCAAAATCATTTATGCAGGAGACGCTAAAAAACATTCTGGTCATCAAGTCATTTGGTTGTGCGCCGCAGGCAGCAGAAAAAAGCGGCAGTCTTTTAGACAATTTGTTCAGAATTAACTTAAAGAGAAGTAAATTAAGCATTGCGGCAAACATCTTCTTTTATATCGGTCTCACGGCAGGGTATTATTTTGCACTCGCGTGGGGAGCCTATAAAATAGCAACCGGCGTTATGACCTTTGGTACGCTGACGGCACTTTTGCAACTTGTCAGCCAGATTCAGGCGCCGTTTCAGGGGCTTTCGACTCTGTTTCCCCAATATTTCGGCATGGTGGCCTCAGCAGAACGCTTGATGGAACTTGAAAAACTGCCTGATGATCTTTCGGGCGATAAAACCGTTTGGGATGATGAGCCCTGGCAGAGCGTTCTTCTTTCGGGCATCTCTTTTGCTTACCGCGATGAAAAGATTTTAAACGATGTATCGCTTTCGTTTAATAAAGGTGAGTTTACCGTCATTGCCGGCACATCGGGCACGGGCAAAAGCACGCTGCTTAAAATTCTGCTCGGCATTTTAAAACCCGAAAGCGGCACGGCGCAACTTCTTACAGCAGGTGGCGAAAAACGCGATTTATTTTCAGAAACAAAACGGCTTTTTTCTTATGTGCCGCAGGGGAATCTAATTGTTTCGGGCAGCATTCGCGAGAATGTTCTGTTTTTCAGAACGGATGTTTCAGAAGAAACTATGATTCAGGCCCTTCGTGATGCGCAAATCTGGGATTTCATTGAATCGTTGCCGGAGGGGCTTGATACTTGGCTGGGCGAGGGTGGTCTTGGCCTGTCTGAAGGGCAGATTCAGCGTCTTTCGGTTGCAAGAGCCATTTTAAACGAAGCACCTGTGATGCTTTTAGATGAAGCAACCTCGGCACTTGATGAAGAAACAGAACTTGCTATTTTGCAGGCACTAAAGGCAAGGCAAGATAAAACCTGCATTCTGGTTTCACATAAAAAAGCGGCATTCTCGCTCTGTGACAAGGTGCTTCGCTTTGAAAACGGAGCCGTTATAACAGAAACAATATAAATTTAAAAAAATATGAAAAAAATGTAGACAATCCGAAAAAAATGTGATATACTTTTTATTGTTGGAAATGAAATTCTTTTTTACCTTTAAATCGGTACAGAGATGCTGATAAGGTGCTTAATCGGATAATGGAATGAGTCTATCCTTATGCTCTTATTGCGTCTTGCAATGGGAGCATTTTTTGATTTTATAAAAATTTTTGGAGGTAATCTTATGGAAAACAATCGCTCTGTTATTATGGACGAGGCGGCTATGCATCGTGCAATCTCCCGAATTGCCTTTGAAATTATTGAAAAAAACAAGGGGATTGAAAATCTGGCTTTAATCGGCATTCAGCGCCGCGGTGTGCTGATGGCAAAACTCCTTAAGGAAAAACTGCAGGAACTTGAGGGGCAGGAGATTCCGCTCGGTATTTTAGACATCGGTTTTTACCGTGATGATTTGAGCCTGCGCGCTGATATGCCCGTAATTAACGGTACAAGCATTGACTTTTCAATTTTTGAAAAGAAAATTGTTTTGGTTGATGATGTTCTCTTTACCGGTCGAACGGTTCGTGCTGCCATTGAAGCCATTATGGAACTTGGCCGCGCGCAGAAAATTGAACTCGCCGTTATGGTTGACCGCGGTCACCGTGAATTGCCCATTCGCGCTGATTATGTTGGCAAGAACATCCCCACCTCGCGCAATGAACTTGTTCATGTTTGCTTTACCGATTTAGACGGATGCAACGAAGTATCATTAGAAAAAAATCAAGAGCCTACGGCTTAAAAAGGAGGACACGATGAAACTTTCAAGCAAAGATTTACTGGGTATGAAAGAACTTTCTGCCGAAGAGATTCGTTATTTTTTGTATCAGGCAGAAATTATGAAGAATATTTTAATGCAAAATGCCAAAAAAACACCGCATTTGCAGGGCAAAACGGTTGTAACGCTGTTTTATGAAAACAGCACCCGTACCAGAATGTCGTTTGAACTTGCTTCAAAATATATGAGTGCAAATGCTGCTAATATGACAGCCTCCGGCTCCAGTGTGCAAAAGGGCGAGAGCCTGATTGACACCGCGAGAACGCTTGATGTTATGGGTACGGATGTTATTGTTATCCGCCATCAGATGTCGGGTGCGCCGCACTTGATTGCACAGCACACCAATGCAGCGGTTGTAAACGCCGGTGACGGTATGAATGAACACCCCACACAAGCGCTTTTAGACTTGTTGACAATGAAAGAGAAAAAGGGCAAGATAGAAGATTTAAAGGTTGCCATTGTTGGTGACATTGCCCACAGCCGCGTGGCCCGTTCAAACATTTATGCCTTGAACAAACTGGGTGCCGAGGTAACGCTGGGTGCACCGGCAACGCTTTTGCCGAAAGATGTTGCAGAACTTGGCGCAAAAGTTTATGAAAATGTGGATGATGCCATCGAAGGTGCTGATGTTGTTATGTGCCTTCGTTTGCAGAAAGAACGCCAGCAGAGCGGTCTGCTCCCCAGTATGAGAGAATATTCAAAATTCTTTGGTTTAAATACAGAGCGTCTTAAACTCGCTAAAGAAGATGCGCTCATTATGCACCCCGGTCCGGTAAACCGTGGTATTGAACTTTGCACCGAGGTTATGGATTTAGACCGCGCTGTGATTGATGAGCAGGTAACCAATGGCGTTGCCGTTCGAATGGCAGTGCTTAACATTCTTGCGAAAAGGGGTTGAACAGAATGAAGTTGTTAATTAAAGGCGGCAGAGTGATGAATCCTGCCTGTGGATTCGACACTGTTTGCGATGTTTATATTGAAGATGGAAAAGTGAAAAAAATTGGTGAGAATCTTTCTGAATCTGCCGATAAGGTGATTGATGCAACCGGCAAAGTGGTTGCCCCGGGTCTGATTGATATGCATGTGCACCTGCGCGAACCGGGTCAGGAATATAAAGAAGATATTAAAAGCGGCACAATGGCGGCAGCACGCGGCGGCGTAACTTCGGTTTGCTGTATGCCGAACACTTCGCCGGTGCTCGACAATGCACCCCTGATTGAATTTGTAAAAAACAAGGCCGAAAAGGTGGGCTGCGTGAATGTGTATCCCATTGGTGCGGTGAGCAAGGGGCAAAAAGGCGAGCAACTTGCCGAAATCGGTGATATGAAAGAAGCGGGTGCTATTGCCATTTCTGATGATGGTCATCCTGTTTCAAATCCCATGTTGATGCGCCACGCTATGGAATATGCCGATATGTTCAATATGCTTGTTATTTCGCATTGTGAAGACCTTGCGCTGGTTGGCGGCGGTGCAATGAATGAGGGTTTTGTTTCAACCCGATTGGGCCTTAAGGGCATTCCCAATGCGGCTGAAGAAGTGCAGATAGCGCGAGATATTATCATCGCCAAAGAAACCGGCAAACGCCTGCATATTGCTCATGTCAGCACGGCGGGCGGTGTTGAAATTATCCGTCAGGCTAAAAAATGCGGCATTCGTGTTACGGCTGAAACCTGCCCGCATTACTTTACCTTAACCGATGAAGCGGTTGATGGGTTTGATACCAATGCAAAAATGAATCCCCCTCTGCGCTCGCAGGCCGATGTTGATGCTGTGATTGCCGGCTTAAAAGACGGCACGCTTGATGCCATTGCCACCGACCACGCGCCTCACCACAGAGATGAAAAAGAGGTTGAATTTGCTGCGGCGGCAAACGGCATTGTGGGTCTTGAAACATCACTTTGTCTGGGTGTGACCCATCTTGTTAACAAAAACCATTTAACCCTTTCAGAACTTTTAGAGAAAATGTCGTTTAACCCTGCAACCATTTTAGGGCTTGATAAGGGTCAGATAGCAGAAGAAAAAGATGCCGATATTGTAATTTTTGATACAAACGAGCCGTTTGTGATTGATAAAGAAAATTTTGCTTCAAAATCAAAAAACACGCCGTATCACGGTTGGGAAGTCTGCGGCAGAGTAGACTGCACCATTGTTCGCGGCAAAGTTGTTTTTGAGAGATAAATTTTTGTGAGGTGCCTTATGTCAATTGATATTTTAATTGAAAAAATTCAGGAAAAAAAGAATCCGACCGTGGCCGGTCTTGACCCCCGCTGGGAGTATGTTCCCGCTTTTATTCAGGAAAAGGCAATAGAAAAGTTCGGCAAAACCAATCAGGCCGTTGGTGCGGCACTTTTAGAATTTAACAAAGGCTTGATTGATGGCCTTTGCGGCGTTGTTCCCGCGGTGAAGCCGCAATCGGCTTACTATGAAATGTATGGTTTGTCGGGTCTTTATGCGCTTGCAGAAACCATTTCTTATGCAAGAGAAAAGGGTATGTATGTTATTTTAGACGGCAAGCGTAATGACATTGGCAAAACGGCTGAAGCCTATGCCGGAGCTTATCTTGCCAAGGTGATGGCTGGTGAAATTGCCGTTTCAAACGAACTCGAAAGTGAGGGTTTAACGGTAAACGGCTATTTGGGAACCGATGGTATTAAGCCGTTTGTTGAGGCTTGCCGTGATTTTGGTAAAATCATCTTTGTTTTGGTGAAAACCTCAAACCCCTCATCCGGCGAACTGCAAGATTTGCTCGTTGACGGTGAAATGATTTGCCAGAAAATGGCCACTATGGTGAACCGCTGGGGCGAAGGTTTAGAGGGTAAATATGGCTACACACCCGTTGGTGCGGTTGTGGGCGCTACTTATCCCAAGCAACTTTCAGAACTTCGCGAACTGATGCCGAAGTCTTACATTTTGGTACCCGGTTACGGCGCACAGGGCGGCGGCGCGCAGGATGTGGCAGGTGCTTTTGATAAAAACGGTCTGGGCGCCATTGTTAACTCGTCACGCGGTATTATGTGTGCTTATCAGAAAGGCGACTATAAGCCTGAAGATTTTGCAAAGGCGGCTTATGACGAAGCTGTTCGCATGCGCGATGACATTATGCAGTATATTTAATTGTTTTACATTTCAGATAAAGAACAGAAAGGAAGTTAACCTATGAAAAAAGCATTTTTAGCGCTTTCTGACGGTACGGTTTTTGAAGGCTTGAGCCTGGGTGCTACCGGCAGCGTGATTGGTGAGATTGTTTTCACAACGGGTATGGTAGGCTATTTAGAAGTGGTTACTGACCCCGCTTTTGCCGGTCAGATTGTGTCGATGACCTATCCCATCATCGGTAACTATGGCGTGAACCGCGAAGATTGTTTGTCTGACCGTGCGCAGGTTCGCGGTCTCATTGTGAAAGAGGCAGCAGACTATCCCAGCAATTTCCGCTCGCAGGAAACATTTGAAAATTTTCTTGTCAGTGAAAATGTGATTGCCATCACCGGTATTGACACCCGCGCGCTGACGAGAATCATTCGCACCCAAGGTGCAATGAACGCAATGATTACAACTGATGAAAATTTCTGTTTTGAAGCGTTTGAACAAGATATTAAAAACTATTCTGTCGGTGCTTTGGTAAAAGAGGTTACCTGCAAAGAAAGTTACACGAAAGGTGAGGGCGACCTTTATGTTGCTGTGCTTGACTGCGGTGTTAAGAGAACCACGCTTGATTCTTTGGTAAACCGCGGTGCAAAAGTCACCGTGTATCCCGCTTGCACCTCTGCAGAAACCATTCTTGCCGCAAACCCCGACGGCATTGTAGTTTCAAATGGACCGGGTGACCCGATGGCATACCCTGAACTCCTTTCTGAAATAAAAACACTCATAACCTCGGGCAAACCTTTTATGGGTATTGGCCTTGGGCATCAACTTGCCGCACTTTCACTCGGCGGCAAGACCGAAAAACTCAAATTCGGTCATCGCGGTGCTAACCAGCCGGTAAAAGACCTTGCGGCTGACCGCACCTTTGTTACGGTTCAAAATCACGGCTATGCCGTTGTGGCAGACAGCCTGCAAGATGCGGCAACCGTAACACACATCAATGTAAACGACAATTCCGTTGAAGGTGTTCGCTACAAGGCGTATCCTGCTATTACGGTTCAATATGACCCCGAATCAAAACCGGGTGCAAAAAGCATGAAATATCTGCTTGAAGAATTTTTTGAAATGATGGGAGGAAAAGAGAATGCCTAAACGCGAAGATGTTAAAAAAGTTCTGGTTATCGGTTCCGGCCCCATTGTTATCGGTCAGGCAGCAGAGTTTGACTATGCAGGCACACAGGCCTGCCGTGCTCTTGCCGAAGAGGGTGTTGAGGTTGTTTTAATTAACTCAAACCCCGCCACCATTATGACTGATAAAATGATGGCAGATAAAATTTATGTTGAGCCGCTGGTGGCTGATTCGGTTAAAAAGGTTATTGAAATTGAAAAGCCTGACAGCATTCTGCCGACTTTGGGCGGTCAGACGGGGTTAAACCTTGCAATGGAACTTGCCGAAGAAGGTTATCTTGAAAAAATGGGCGTAAAACTTTTGGGAACGGCAACCGAGGCCATTAAAATGGCTGAAGACCGTCAGGCTTTTAAAGATACGATGGAATCCATCGGTGAACCCTGCATTGCCTCCAAGGTTGTAAACACCTATGAAGATGCGCTTGATTTTGCAAGAGAAATCGGTTTTCCTGTTATTGTTCGTCCGGCTTATACTTTGGGCGGCACAGGTGGCGGCATTGCCTATACTGAAGAAGATTTAAACGAAATTGCACCGAACGGTCTGCGTCTTTCACGCGTGCACCAGGTGCTGATTGAAAAATGTATTTCCGGTTGGAAAGAAATTGAGTTTGAAGTCATTCGTGACGGCAAGGGTAACGCCATTACAGTTTGCTCAATGGAAAATCTTGACCCCGTTGGCGTTCACACTGGTGACTCGGTTGTTATTGCACCGGCGCAAACCCTTTCTGAAAGAGAATACAGCATGCTGAGAAATGCATCTCTTAACATTATTCACGCGCTGGGCATTGAAGGCGGTTGTAACTGTCAGTTTGCTCTGCATCCTGAAAGTTTTGAATATGCAGTTATTGAGGTTAACCCCCGCGTTTCGCGTTCTTCTGCGCTGGCTTCAAAAGCCACGGGTTATCCCATTGCCAAGGTTACCTCTAAAATTGCGCTGGGTTACGGCCTTGATGAAATTGTAAACGCCGTTACCGGCAAAACCTGCGCCTGCTTTGAGCCAACGGTTGACTATTGTGTTATTAAGTTCCCCAAATGGCCGTTTGATAAGTTTGTGAAAGCAAAGCGCACATTGGGCACACAGATGAAGGCAACCGGTGAGGTTATGGCCATTTCTGACAACATTGAGGGCGCTTTAATGAAGGCGGTTCGTTGCCTTGAACTCAATGTAATGTCATTTGAACTCAAAAAACTCAAAGCGCTTTCTAAAAAAGACATTATCAAGCGTCTTTCACGCGTTGATGATGAGCGTTTCTTTGTAATTTGTGAGGCATTTCGCCGTGATGTGGATATTGAAGAAATTCACGAGATTACCACCATTGACCTGTTCTTCCTGAATAAACTGAAGAATCTGGTTGAGATGGAAAGACGCCTGCAATCTGAAGAACTTGAAAAAGGCCTGCTTAAAGATGCAAAACGCATGGGCTTTACCGATAAACTGATTGCTTCACTTTCAGGCAAGTCTGAAATTGCGGTTCGTGCAATGCGTGAACTGTATGACATTTTCCCGTCTTACAAAATGGTTGACACCTGCGCGGCAGAATTTGAAGCTGTAACCCCGTATTATTATTCAACCTATGATGATTTTACCGAAACAGTTTCTTCAAAGAAAAAGAAGGTTGTTGTTATCGGCTCCGGTCCTATCAGAATCGGCCAGGGTATTGAGTTTGACTATTGTTCTGTTCACTCTGTTTGGGCGCTTCGCGAGGCAGGGTATGAAACGATTATCATCAACAACAACCCCGAAACGGTTTCAACTGACTTTGACACGGCCGATAAACTTTATTTTGAACCGCTCACAGCTGAAGATGTGGGTCATATTCTTGAAATTGAAAAGCCTGACGGTGTTCTGGTTCAGTTTGGCGGTCAGACCGCCATCAAACTGACTGCGGCCTTAAAAGAAATGGGTGTTAAAATTCTCGGCACAAAGGCTGAAGATGTTGACGCGGCAGAAGACAGAGAACGCTTTGACGAAATTCTCGAAGAATGCGGCATTGGCCGTCCTGCCGGCAGAACCGTGTTCACGCACGAAGAAGCGCTTGAGGCCGCCAATGAACTTGGTTATCCTGTTCTGGTTCGCCCCTCTTATGTGTTGGGTGGTCAGGGTATGGAAATTGCCTATAATGATAACGATGTCAAAGAATTTATGGATATTATCACAATGGTGAAACAGGAACATCCCATTTTAATTGATAAATATATGATGGGTAAGGAAATTGAGGTTGATGCCATTTGTGACGGCACCGACATCTTAATCCCCGGTATTATGGAACATTTAGAGCGTGCCGGTGTGCACTCTGGTGACTCTATTTCAGTTTATCCTGCGCCTACCATTACACCTGCGATTAAAGAAAAACTTGTTGAATATACCAAACGCCTTGCGCAGGCTCTGCATGTTGTTGGTCTTGTAAACATTCAGTTTGTTATGCACGAGGGTGAAATTTATGTCATTGAGGTGAATCCGCGTTCATCCAGAACCGTGCCTTACATCAGCAAGGTAACCAATGTGCCGATGGTTGATTTGGCAACGCGCTGTGTGTTGGGTGAAAAACTCAAAGATATGGGTTGCGGAACGGGGCTTCATCCCGAGGGTAAATATGTTGCTGTTAAAGTGCCGGTGTTCTCGTTTGAAAAACTGCACGATGTTGACACCTCTCTTGGCCCTGAAATGAAGTCTACCGGTGAAGTTTTAGGTATCAGCACCGACTTTTCTGAAGCACTCTACAAAGGTCTTTTGGGTGCCGGCTTTAAAATGAGCACAAAGGGCAACATTTTAATCACCGTGCGCGATAATGACAAGCCCGAAATGCTTGAAATTGCCAAAGGATTTGATGAAATGGGTTATAACATTTATTCAACTGAAGGCACGGCGAAATTCCTGATGCAGAACGGCGTTCCCGCAACTACCGTTTCTAAAATCGGCGAAGGTGAGCCGGATATTTTAGACCTCTTGCAGGAAGGGCGCTTTAACATGGTGATTAACACCGCAACAAAGGGCCGCCGTCCTGACCGTGATGGCTTTAAAATCAGAAGAAAGAGTGTTGAACTCTCTGTTCCCTGTCTGACGAGTTTAGATACGGCTAAAGCGTTCTTAGCGAGTCTGCAGGGCACTCTGAATCAGAATAATCTCCATATGGTAAACCTGGTTGAAGTGTAACATTGTTTTGGGTGCGGTGCCAAAGCGCCGCACCCTGTGTGTTTTATGAAAGTAAAAATCCGGAGGCATTTGAATTGAAAGAAATCAGAAATATTGCAATTATTGCTCATGTTGACCACGGCAAAACAACGCTTGTGGATGTGATGCTGAAAAACAGCGGCATCTACAGAGAAAATGAGCAGGTGACAGAGCGTGTTATGGACTCAAACGACTTAGAGCGTGAACGCGGCATCACCATTTTATCTAAAAACACCTCTGTTATGTATAAAAATATTAAAATCAACATTATTGACACGCCCGGTCATGCCGATTTTGGCGGCGAAGTAGAGCGCGTTTTAGGCATGGTAGACGGTGTGTTGTTGCTGGTGGATGCCTTTGAAGGGCCGATGCCCCAAACACGCTTTGTTCTGAAAAAAGCGTTGGCGCTTGGCCTTCGCCCCATTGTTGTTATCAATAAAATTGACCGTCCGCAGGCACGGCCTGATGAGGTTGTAAATGAGATTTTTGACTTGTTTGTTGACCTGGGCGCAAGTGATGAGCAGGCTGATTTTCCCATTGTTTATGCTTCTGCGCGTGATGAAGTTTGCGGCTATGAGCCCGATGCAATGGAAAAGGGGCTAAAACCTCTTTTTGAAACGGTTGTGAGCCATGTTCCCGCTCCCTCGGGTGATGCAGAAAAACCGTTCAGAATGCTTGTTTCAAACATTGATTATGATGAATATGTAGGCCGCATTGCGGTAGGCAAGATTGACCGCGGCAATCTCGCAAGCGGGCAGACGCTTACCGTTTGCCACGCCGATGGCACAACGCGCAATGCAAGATGCGGCAAAATTTATATGCACGACGGTCTTAAGAGAGTTGAAGCGACCGAGGCCGGCGTGGGTGATGTCATTTTGATTTCAGGTTTAGGTGATATTGGCATTGGGGAAACGCTTTGTGACACCGCCTGCCTTGAGCCTTTGCCTGTTATTTCGGTAGATGAACCCACCATTTCAATGAACTTTCTGGTTAACAACAGCCCTTTTGCCGGGCAGGAGGGTGATTTTGTAACCAGCCGTCACCTGCGTGACAGGCTTTTTCGCGAACTTGACACCAATGTGAGCCTGCGTGTTGAAGAAACCGACAGCGCCGATTGCTTTAAAGTATCCGGCAGAGGAGAATTGCACCTTTCAATTTTAATTGAAACCATGCGCCGTCAGGGATATGAATTTCAGGTGTCGCGTCCGCAGGTTATTTTAAAGAAAAAAGATGACAAGGTGCTCGAGCCGGTTGAACTTTTATATATTGATTTGCCGGATGATTATGCCGGCACGGTAATTGAAAAACTCGGCAAACGACACGCCGAAATGCTCAATATGCAACCGAGTGACAATGGCTATACCCGTCTTGAGTTTAAAATTCCCTCGCGCGGTTTAATCGGTTACCGCAGCGAATTTTTAAGCGATACGCGCGGTAACGGTGTTATGAACACTATTTTTGACGGTTACACCCCCTATTGTGGCGAAATAGAAAGCCGCACACGCGGTTCGATGATTGCCTGGGAAACCGGCGAAAGCGTTGTTTACGGTCTTTATAACGCGCAGGAACGCGGCAGGCTTTTTATTGGTGCCGGTGTTAAAGTTTATGAGGGTATGATTGTTGGTGAGAATGCGAAAAATGAAGACATTACCGTAAATGTTTGCAAGAAAAAGCATGTTACCAATATGCGTGCCTCGGGTAGCGATGAAGCCCTGCGCCTGACCCCGCCGGATGTTTTGAGTCTGGAGCAATGCCTTGAATTTATTTCTGATGATGAGTTGGTTGAAATTACGCCAAAATCCATTCGTCTCAGAAAAAAACTGCTGACTAAAATGGAACGCGATAAGCAGGCAAACAGAAACAAAAACAAATAATAATCATAAAAGCAGAAGCAACCGGGCGTTGTTTCTGCTTTTTTTGTCATAATAAAAGTTTTTTTAAAATTTTTTGTTTGAAACAGAAAAAACAGGGTATATATTCATTGTAAAGTCAATATTTATGTAAAAATGACAGTTAATTTTGAAGAAAGGGGCGCACGAAATGGATTTTAAAACATATACCGAACAACTTGAAAAAACCACTTTGTCAGAATTTGCTGCCCGTTCTTCAGAAACCCGCGGCAGAGAAAAGCCAATGGAACCTTGTGACATCAGAACCGAATATCAGCGTGACCGTGACAGAATCATTCATTCTAAATCGTTTCGCCGTCTGATGCATAAAACACAGGTGTTTTTAGCGCCTGAAGGTGACCATTATCGCACCCGTTTGACGCATACCCTTGAGGTTTCACAGATTGCACGCAGCATTGCCCGCGCCCTGCGCCTGAATGAAGATTTAACAGAGGCCATTGCACTCGGGCACGATTTGGGGCACACGCCCTTTGGCCACTCGGGTGAAAATGCCCTGAACCAGATTATGTTCGGCGGCTTTCGTCACTATGAGCAAAGCCTTCGGGTGGTGGATGTTTTAGAAGGTGACGGCGGTTTGAATCTCACTTATGAAGTGCGTGACGGCATTGTGAATCACGCAGGAGATAATGAGGCCACAACGCTTGAGGGGCGCATTATTAAACTTGCCGACCGCATTGGCTACATAAACCACGATATTGATGACGCTGTGCGCGGTGGTGTGATTGCTGCTGATTCCATCCCCAAAGAATGTCGCAAGGTGCTGGGTGATACCCACGGTGAACGGATTGACAGCATGATTGTTGACATTATAAACAACAGCAAGGGCAAGCCCGAAATAACCATGTCTGCTGAAATTCATCAGGCTATGATGGAACTGCGGGATTTTATGTTTCAGAATGTGTATACAAGTTCTATTGCTAAGGCAGAAGATGATAAGGCGAAAGACATTCTTGCAACTTTGTTTGAAACATTCAGAAAAGAGCCTGATATTTTAAAGTCAAACGGTCTTGCTGATATAATTTTTAAAAATGATCGCGAGATATGCGATTATATTGCCGGTATGACGGATAATTATGCTATATATATCTTTAAACAACTGTTTTTGCCCCGAGCCTGGCAGGTGAAATAGGCGTTTTACATAAAATGTAAAATGATGGGTACTATATTTGGATGAAAAATAAAAAGGAATTTTCAATTTTTCGTCGAATACCTTAATGGTTTGAATTATATAAGGAGAAAAAATATGCCCCGATATAAGCAAAGTTCAATTAACGAAGTCAGTCGTCGCACCAATCTGGCTGAACTTGTCTCCGGCTATGTGCATTTAAAGCGCAACGGAACAAGTCATATTGGTCTTTGCCCTTTTCATAAAGAAAAGACGCCATCTTTTCATGTTGATGAGGACAAGCAACTGTTTTATTGCTTCGGTTGTGGCGCGGGCGGCAACGCCTTTGACTTTGTGATGCGTGCTGAAAATCTTGATTTTGTTGATGCGCTGCAGTTTTTAGCGCAGCGATGTGGCGTAACTCTGGAAGAAGAACAGTCAAAAAACTATTCTCAAAGTGATGCCAATGCAGAACGGCGTAAACGGATTTTGGAAATGAACCGTTTGGCTGCGCGCCATTTTTATGAAAACCTGCAAGCGCCCGGTAATGAGGTGGCTGTGGCCTATATGAATAAACGCGGCATAAACCGTCAAACCGCTGTGAAGTTCGGCATCGGTTATGCGCCTGACGCGTGGTCTGATTTGCTTGATTATTTAAAAGAGCAGGGCTTTACGCAGGAGGAACTTGTTACAGGCGGTCTTGCAAAACGAAATGACAAAGGCCGGGTTTATGATGTGTTTCGCAATCGTTTGATGTTTCCCATCATTGATGTGCGGGGTAATGTGATTGCTTTCAGCGGTCGCGCGCTTGATGCCGACAACCCTGCAAAATATTTAAACTCGCCCGACACGCCGGTGTTTCATAAGGGCAGAAATCTTTTTGCCTTGAATCTTGCCAAGCAAACCGGCACAAAAGAAGGCTTGATTTTAGTTGAAGGGCAGATGGATGTTGTTTCGCTGTATCAGAACGGGTTTCAAAATGCCATTGCCGGATTGGGAACGGCCTTAACTGAAGACCAGGCGCGGCTCATTAAACGCTATTCGAATCAGGTTTTTGTTTGCTATGATAGTGACGAAGCCGGTCAAAAAGCGGCGCAAAGGGCAATTAAAATTCTCTCTGATGCCGATAATGTTGTCAAAGTTGTAAGTTACACCGGTGCAAAAGACCCGGATGAATATATTCAGAAAAAGGGCGTTGAAAGCTTTAGAAAACTCATTGCCTCGGCAAATGAGTCGGTTGAATATCAACTGATGCGCCTCAGGCAGCAATATAACATTGTTGATTTGAGTCAGAAAATCAGTTTTTTGGAAGAAGCGGCAAAAATTCTGTCAGAGATTGATAGTGAAATGGCGAGAGAAGCGTATATCAAACGCGTATCCGCCCAGACCGATATTACGGTAGAAGCAATCCGCACAGAGGTTTCAAAACTGATTTATTATAAAAACAAAAAGGCAGCCAAAAAAGAACTGAACCAGGAGCGTATGCCGGCGCGACTGTCAACAGCTCAGGCTGATATGACCGAGGGGCAGAGCACCGCTACATATAAAACAGAACGCGTTTTGTTGAGCCTGATTTTTTATCACCATCGTGTATATGAAATGGTGCCCGAACTTGTGCAGAAAGAATGGTTCTCAAGTGAACTTCACAGAAAACTTTTTGAATTGATTGTTTCGTATAGGGCAGAGAACGCAGAGGTTCATGCGTCAGAATTTTTGACCGGAATCCCAGACGAAACATTAAAGAATGCAGCCGTGTCTGTTTTATACATCAATTTTGAAGGTGATTGTGTGCAGGCGGCCAAAGAAGCTGCTTTTCGGTTAGAAGAAGAACATTTAAAAAAATACGCCGCACAGTTGGCGAAGGAAGGTAAAGTGAGAGAAGCAAATGAAATCTACCAAAGAATTAGAGAGAGGAGAGGCTGAAATGACACCTGAAATGGAGGCAAAACAGCAACAAACAGTTCTTGATTTAATGGCGAGGGGTAAAGCCAACGGCATTTTAACCTATAAGGAGATCATGGATGCCTTATCTGAATTTGAAATGGAAGCAGAGCAGGTTGAACTCCTCTATGAAACCTTTGAAAAAGAAGGCATTGAAATTGTTGCCGATATGGATAAGGAACTTGAGAAAATTGAAGAAGAAATTGGCGACCTGCCGCCGATTGACGATGTTGACTTAAGCGCTGAATCGCTTGAACTTTCAGGCGTTGAGGGCGTTTCGGTTGATGACCATGTTAAAATGTATTTAAAAGAAATCGGCAAAGTGCCCCTGCTTGCGCCTGACGAAGAAATGGAACTGGCTCAGCGTATGGCAGATGGTGATGCCGAGGCGAGAAAACGCCTTTCTGAAGCCAACCTCCGCTTGGTTGTTTCAATTGCAAAGCGTTATGTTGGCCGCGGTATGCTGTTCCTTGATTTGATTCAGGAGGGTAACCTGGGTCTGATTAAGGCGGTTGAAAAGTTTGACTATACCAAGGGTTATAAGTTTAGTACTTATGCAACATGGTGGATTCGTCAGGCCATTACCCGTGCTATTGCAGACCAGGCAAGAACCATTCGTATTCCCGTGCATATGGTTGAAACCATTAACAAACTCATTCGTGTTTCGCGCCAGCTTGTTCAGGAGCTGGGCCGTGACCCGCATCCGCACGAAATTGCAAAAGAACTCAATATGTCAATTGACAAGGTTCGCGAGATTATGAAAATCGCACAGGAGCCTGTTTCGCTTGAAACACCCATTGGTGAGGAGGAAGACAGCCACCTTGGTGACTTTATTCCCGATGAGGATGCTCCCGCGCCTTCTGAAGCGGCATCGTTTATGTTGCTGAAAGAGCAGCTCGGTGATGTGCTTGACACATTAAACCCCCGTGAATCAATGGTATTAAAACTTCGCTTCGGTTTAGAAGACGGCCGTGCCAGAACGCTCGAAGAAGTGGGTAAGGAATTTAATGTTACCCGTGAGCGCATTCGTCAGATTGAGGCAAAGGCGCTCAGAAAACTGCGTCATCCCAGCAGAAGCAAAAAACTGAAGGATTATTTGGAATAAAAACAGTTATGCGGCAGAACTTCGGTTCTGCCGCTCTTGTTTTCTGCTGAGAGATTTTCAGTAAATTTAGAAATCGTCTTGTAAAATTTATTTCTTTGTGTTACAATAAGATTATATTGGGGTTTTATCGTGATTTTTTATATAGAACCAATGTAAAATGACGGTTTTAAGGAGCATTTCTTTGAAGAACATAAATTTAAAGGCTTATTTTTTAAATACATTTCTGACCATTGCGCTTTGCGCGGCTTACTGCACATTAGACGGTCTTTTGGGAGTGGTCATCAGTTTGCTGATAACGGCACTTCTCGGTGTGGTTTTTTATCGTGATCATTATTTGCTTGGCGTGACCAACAGCGTTTTGACGCTTTTGATTTTCACCTTATTTCACGGTCCGATTCAGGCCCTTGTTTCCGGTGTGCCGCTCTTGCTTTTGGCGCTGACGCTGGCTCTTGGAACGAGGCTTAAAGCAAGCAGTTACACCATTCTTTTGTGCAGCACCGTTTTACATGTGTTTGATGTTTTAGTCGCTCTTGAATTTCTTGGCCGCATCAGCGGCGGCACGCTTACCTTAAGCAGCATTATGCTTTCTTCGGGTGAACAAATGCGAGAAATGATGCTTTCGCAGTTTTCTGACCCGGCATACAGCGCTATGATAGAACAAACCATTTCTTCGGTTGTTGATGTGTCAATTATGCTTGCGCCGGCAATGTTTATTATTTTCAGTGCGGTTCTTTCTTGCGTTTTGTTTTCAATTTACCGTAAACTTTTGAAACTTGAAAAGGTAGACATTTCGTTTTTTCTTCCGTTTGAAAAAATGCAGGCGGGTAAATCAATGGCAATTTTCTACCTTGTCTTGTTACTTTTGCTCACAGGCGCTAATAAAGACGGCATATTTTTTGCGGCCACCTGCAATGTGGTGCTTGTGATAACCTTTATATTTTTTGTGCTCGGCCTTTCGGTTTTCAACAGCAAGTTGAAAGAAAAGGGCACAAAAGATGTGACAAGAAAAATAATGATTGGTGCTTTAATTTGTTTTTCAACTGTTTTCTTTATGCTTCCGCTTTTTGCAGTTACCCTGTGCGGTTTTACAGATGCCTTTTTTGATTACAGACATCTAAAGCAGAGCGAAAATGATTCTGATGAGACGATTTAATGACTTTTGAGAGGAGTCAGTTATGGATAAAAACCGTAAAGCAAAAATTTATTATATGACCGGCGGCTTTTACATTATTATCATATTTTTAATGGGTGCGGTGACCTTTTTGTTTAACCGCTATCTTGCCGCGGCTGAACTGATAGTTGGTGCACTTTTGTGTGTTGTGAACTATGTTTATAAAAAATATTCTGAAAAGAAAATTTTAGATATGTTTGAGAACCTGACCCTGCAAATTGGTTCTGAAACGCGCAACGCGCTGATGAATTTTCCCCTGCCGACGCTGATTGTGGAGCATAACGGCAAAATAAAGTGGTATAACGAGTTGTTTCGTGCAATGACAAATGAAACACATTTATATGATAAGAATGTGAGCGAAGTTGCCGCTGAACTTGTTCCCGATACCATTTTTAAAGACCCGAAAGTTCCGGCGTTGAGCACGGTTACATACGAGGGGAGAACTTTTCGTGTGTTCGGGAGCAATTCACATTCAGAGGGCAGAAGCAGTGATGTCATTGTTCTGTTTTTTGATGAAATTACAGAATATGCAAATTATAAAGAAAAATATGTCAACGAAAAAACCTTTGAATGTTTGATTTTTGTTGATAACTATGATGAACTGATGGAATCTGTCGGCACAAGTGCCACGCCGCAACTGCAGGCAGAACTTTATAAACATATTAACGACTGGGCTACTGAAAACGGCGGTGTTTTAATCAAATATGAAAAAGATAAATACTGCATTTTGTTTGAACACTCTCATTTAGACGATTTTATTAAAAATAAATTCGAAATTCTTTCTAAAATCAGAGCCATTTCTGTAGGTAATTCCATCCCTGCCAGTGTCAGCGTCGGCATCGGCGAGGGCGGCAAGGATATTGTTGAAAACGACCAGTTTGCTAAAATTGCCATAAATATGGCACTGGGTCGCGGTGGTGACCAGGCGGTTATTAAAGACCAGGAACAGTTCCGTTTCTATGGTGGCACAAGCAAAGAATATGAAAAAAGCACCCGCGTTAAGGCGCGTGTTGTTAGTTTTGCACTTTCAGGACTTATTACTGATGCAGAGCAGATTGTGGTAATGTGCCATAAAGATTGTGATGTTGACGCGCTAGGTGCAGCCTTTGGCATTTACAGAATGTGCAGAATGCAGAACAAACCTGCCAACATTTTGCTTGAAACTTATGATCAGACGGTTAAAAATATGCTTGACAGGCTTGAAAATGTGGAAGAATATGCAGGGCTGTTTATAAATGTAACGCAGGCAACAGCGCGCATAGACAAGTCAACCCTTGTGGTTGTGGTTGACACGCACAAGCCGAGCCTGCTCGAAGCACCGCAGCTTCTTTCAAAAGCAGGGCAGATTGTTGTGATTGACCACCACAGACGCGGCGCAGAGTTTATTGAAAACACGGCGCTTATTTATCATGAACCTTATGCATCATCAACCTGTGAAATGTTGACAGAAATTCTGCAATACACCGCCGGTAAAATGTCTCTCACCAAACTTGAGGCCGAGTGTCTTTATGCCGGTATTGTGATTGACACAAAGCATTTTACCTTTAAAACAGGCGTCAGAACCTTTGAGGCTGCCTCTTTTCTTCGTAAGCAGGGTGTTGATACGGTTGCTATTAAAACCATGTTCCAGCAGGATTTAACTACCTACATCAAGCGGGCGACCATTATTCGTGATGCTGAAATTTTCAGAGACCATATTGCTATCGGCAGTTATCCTGAGCAGGAGAGCAATATGCAGATTGTGGTGGCGCAGGCGGCAGACGAAATGCTCAATATTAAAGGCATTACGGCATCGTTTGTGCTATGCCCGACAGAAACCGGTGTCAGCATCAGCGGCCGCTCTTTAGGCGGCATCAATGTGCAGCTCATTCTTGAAAAATTAGGCGGTGGCGGTCATTTAACGATTGCCGGTGCGAAACTTGCCGATTTAACGATTGACGAAGCCAAAGAGCAACTTCGTCAGGCAATTGAAGAATATTATCTTGAAACCTTAAATTAACAGATTATTCTAAAGGAGTGTTTATAGATGAAGGTTATTTTAACGGCCGATGTCAAAGGGCACGGCAAAAAAGGTGAAATGGTTAACGCCTCTGACGGGTATGCAAGAAACTATTTGCTCCCGAAGGGCCTTGCAATTGTTGCAGATAAAGGCGCCATGACTGAACTTGCCAGCAAGCAGAGTGCAGCGGCCTACCATAAAGAGCAGGAAAAAATGCAGGCGCAGGCACTTGCAGAGCAGTTAAACGAAGCCGTTGTAACATTTACTGCCAAAGCAGGTGAGGGCGGCAAATTGTTTGGCTCAATCACCGCAAAAGATGTGGCAGAACAGTTGAAAATGCAATGTCACCTTGTGGTTGATAAAAAGAAAATTCAACTGCCTGAGGGCATTAAAACACTCGGTGTGACCGAGGTGGTTATTAAGGTATATCCTGAAATTACTGCAAAGATTAAGGTCAAAGTAGCAGCACAGTGACCGGAAAGGAAACAAGATGGAGAACGCTATTCCCAAGGTGATGCCTCATAACAAAGAAGCAGAGCAATCTATTTTAGGTGCAATGCTTGTTGATTCTGAGTGTGTTACCCTTGTTTTTGAAAAACTGGCAGACAATGATTTTTATATTGAAGCCAACAGGCTGATTTTTGAGGCAATGAAGGCTCTTTTTAACCGTGATTCGGCCATTGACCTTGTAACGGTTTCTGAAGAGCTCACCCTTCGTGAGCAGATTGATGCTGTTGGCGGAGTTGAATATCTGGCTTATCTTGCATCAACTCTGCCGACTACAGCGAACTTAAGGCAATATCTTGACATTGTGCAGGATAAGGCTTTGCTTCGACGCTTAATTCACGCATCCGGTGAGATTATGGATATGGGTTATTCGCCGGGGGCAGGCTCTAAAAATGTTGCCGATGAGGCCGGTCGCTTGATTTTTGATGTTTTGGAAAATCAGCAGCAGCGCGGCGTTGTTCACATTAAAGATGTGGTGCTTGAAACGAATGATATGCTGGCTGAAATCTATCAGAACAAGGGCAAAATGACGGGTGTGCCCACGGGTATTACTGATTTGGATAAGACCTTTTTTGGTCTGCAGAAGTCTGACTTTATTCTCATTGCGGCAAGACCTTCAATGGGTAAAACGAGTTTTGCTTTAAACATTGCAACTTATGCAGCTGTTCACGGCAATGTGCCCGTGGTTATTTTCAGTTTAGAAATGTCGAGCACTCAGCTTGTTTCTCGTATCATCAGTTCTGAAATGCTGATTGATTCCAACCATCTCCGCACCGGTGAGCTCACCGATGAAGACTGGGAAAAAATTGCGGCCTCTATGTCAACCCTGGGGCAGGCTCCTATTTACATAAATGATTCAACCAATGTTACCATTAGTGACATACGCGCAAAATGCCGCCGTTTAAAGGTTGAAAAGGGATTGGGTATGATTATGATTGACTACCTGCAGCTTATGCAGGGGTCGCGTTCTGAAAACCGTCAGAATGAAATTGCGGAAATTTCGCGTTCGCTTAAAATTCTTGCAAAAGAGTTAGATGTTCCTATTGTTGCCCTTTCGCAGCTTTCGCGTGCGCCTGATCAGCGTTCTGACCACCGGCCAATGCTCAGTGACCTGCGTGAATCCGGTTCAATTGAGCAGGATGCAGATATTGTTATGTTCTTATATCGTGATGAAAAATATAACCCCGATACCGAGGAAAAGAATGTTGCCGAATGCATTATTGCCAAAAACAGAAATGGTGAAACCGGTACTGTTAAAATGTTCTGGGCAGGGCAATATACGCGGTTTATGAACCTTGATAAGCATTATGACTGATATGTTGGAAAAAGTTAAACAAACAATAAAAAAACATCAGTTGCTTAGCGCCGGAGACACGGTGCTTGTTGCCCTTTCCGGCGGGGCGGATTCTGTCTGCCTGCTGGATTGCCTTTTGGCGCTTTCAAATACGCTTTCGATTTCTGTTTGTGCCGCGCATGTTAATCACGGGCTTCGCGGTGAGGATTCTGATGGTGACGAGGCCTTCGTGAGTGAACTCTGCGAAAAACGCGGCGTTCCGCTTTTTGTTAAGCGTTGTGACATTCGTGCAATGGCAAAAAAAACCAAAACAGGCATTGAAGAAGCAGGTCGAAATGCGCGCTATGCTTTTTTTAAAGAACTGATGGAGAAGGGCAATATCAAGGTGGTTGCCACCGCGCACCATGCCGATGATAATGTTGAAACCGTTTTAATGCGGCTGATTCGCGGAACAGGGCCTATGGGTCTTGGCGGCATTGCCTATAAAAACGGCGAAATTATCCGCCCGTTTTTAGATGTAACCCGCGAAGAAATTGAGAATTATGTTAAGTTAAACGGGTTGGCGTATCGAACCGATGCTTCAAACTGTGACACCGTTTATACAAGAAATCGTGTCAGACATACGCTGATTCCTTTAATTATAGAACAATTTAATCCGGCGTTTTCACAAACATTTGCCGATAACATTCGCCTGTATGCATCATGCGGCTCTTACATAAAAGAAGAAACCCGAAAACTTTTTGAGAAAACGGCTCAAATAAAAATGCCTGCTTGTTTTGGGTTTTCGGTTGATGCACTTTTGAATGAAAATGAATTTTTAGTGAGTGCAATGCTTCACAGCCTGCTATATGAACATCTTTGTCGGGCAGAGATTTCAGAGTTCCATGTGCAAAATGTTTTGGCTTTATTGGGTGAGAACAAAGGGCCTGTTTCGCTCCCCGGCGGTGTGGTTGCCGAGGTTTGTGACCGGGTGTTATATTTACATAAGAACGAAAAAACAGAAAAATTTGTGCACCCTGTAATCATAGGGGAAAATTTTTTAGTTGAAGAAACAGGGCATTTTTTTACTGCTTCGTTTGTTGATTCGCCTGTAAAAACAACAAAAAACACAATTTGTCTTGATGCCGGCCTGCTTTCGGGTAAAACCCTTTGTGTTCGCAACCGCAGAGAAGGCGATGTTTTTTATCCCTCGGGGATGGAGGGAAGCAAAAAACTGCAGGATTTTTTTGTTGACAGCAAAGTGCCGCGTTTTCTGCGTGACTCAGTTCCAATTATTACGGCAGATGATGAAATAGTCTGGATTGCAGGCTTTCGCGCAGATAGACGATTTTTGGCAAGTAGCACATCAGAATCTGTTCTGCAAATGACAATTCACAAGGAGGGCTTATTGTGAAAAATTTAGAAAAAAATGTTGAAAGAGTTTTATTTTCCCGTGAAGAAATCGGTGCCAAAGTGAAAGAAATTGCCGCAAAAATGGGTGAATATTACAAAGGTGAAGAAGTTGTTATGGTCTGCATTTTAAAAGGGAGTGTTACTTTTTTTGCTGACCTCGTGAGAGAAGCGCCTTTCCCCGTAGTATTTGACTTTATGTGTGTTTCAAGTTACGGTAGCGGTTCGGTTTCAGGTAACAATGTCAGAATTTTAAAAGATATGACGGTTGACATTGCCGGCAAACATGTTGTGATTGTTGAAGATATTTTAGACACCGGCAACACTTTGACGGCGCTCTTTGACTTGCTAAAGGCGCGTAAACCTGCATCACTTAAACTTTGTTGCCTGCTTGATAAACCTGAGCGTCGGTTAAAGCCGATTCAGGCCGATTTTGTCGGTTTTAAAATTCCTGATGAGTTTGTGGTTGGTTACGGCCTTGACTACGATGAAAAATACAGACAATTGCCGTATGTCGGCGTTTTAAAACGGTCGGTTTACGAGGGATAATGTAAAAAAACAAAGAAAATAATGAATAGAAAGTTAAATTTTCTTTTATTTCTTGTATTTTATATGGTATTGTGTTAAACTAAATTCTATCCTAAAGTCCATAAGGAGTGACAGTTTTGAAAAAAAAGCATCTGGGCGGCATTTGGTTTTATGTTGTGCTGTTTGCGCTGGTTTTAGTTATGTTCGGCATTTTCAATTTTGAGCCGGGCGTCAGCAGCATTCCGTATTCCGACTTGCTTTCTCATATTCAAAAGGGTGAGGTTTCTGAACTTGTTTTATTTGACAGGTCAGCCGAAATCACTTTAAACAATGTTGAAGAGGTTCGTCCGAACAGCAATAAACGAATTGCCGATATTGCCTCAATTTATATTTTGTATGAAGATGCAGGCGAGTCGATTCGTGAGCAGATACAAGATGGCACTCTGACCGTTGTGACCCCCGCGCCGCAAGAAATGCCGTGGTGGTTATCGCTTTTGCCCACGCTTTTAACCGTTGGTATTTTTGTGCTGTTCTGGTTTGTGTTTATGCGCCAGGCGCAGGGCGGTGGCGGCGGCAAAATGATGTCGTTCGGCAAGAGCAACGCCCGCGTGAACCAAAATGGTGAAACCCATGTTACCTTCCGTGATGTGGCAGGTGCCGATGAAGAAAAAGCAGAACTCGAAGAAATTGTAGACTTTCTGCGCGATTCATCAAAGTTTATTCAACTTGGTGCCAGAATTCCCAAGGGTGTTCTTTTGGTAGGCCCGCCGGGTACCGGTAAAACCCTGCTTGCAAAAGCCGTGGCCGGTGAGGCAAAAGTTCCGTTTTTCAGCATCAGCGGTTCTGACTTTGTTGAAATGTTTGTGGGTGTTGGTGCTTCGCGTGTGAGAGATTTGTTTGATCAGGCGAAGAAAAATGCACCCAGCATTGTTTTTATTGATGAAATTGACGCCGTTGGCCGTCACAGAGGTGCAGGCCTTGGTGGCGGACACGACGAACGCGAGCAGACGCTCAATCAATTGCTTGTTGAGATGGACGGTTTCGGAACCAATGAAGGTATTATCATCATTGCAGCAACGAACCGCCCCGATATTTTAGACCCTGCACTTTTGCGCCCCGGTCGTTTTGACCGTCAGGTGGTTGTGAACTATCCTGATGTTACGGGCAGAGAAGCGGTTCTTAAGGTGCATTGCCGTGCCAAACCGCTGGCTGACGATGTTGACCTTTCTGTTATCGCCAAAACAACTGCCGGTTTCAGCGGCGCCGACCTTGAAAATCTGATGAATGAAGCGGCTCTTACTGCGGCAAAACAGGGCAAGAAGAAAATTGAAATGGCCGACATTGAAAATTCAATTATCAAAGTGATTGCCGGCCCCGAAAAACGCTCAAGAGCAGTTTCAGAAAAAGAAAAGCGCCTCGTTGCCTACCATGAAGCGGGCCACGCAATTATGCACAAACTGATGCCCGAGTGTGACCCTGTTCATGAAATTTCAATCATTCAGCGCGGGCGTGCCGGCGGTTATACGCTGTCACTTCCCTCTGAAGATAAAAATTATATTTCCAAACAGCATATGCTTGATGAAATTGTAACCTTGCTCGGCGGCAGAACGGCAGAAAAACTTGTGCTGGGTGACATCAGCACGGGTGCCTCAAACGACATTATGCGCTCTACCAAACTCGCCCGCGATATGGTTATGAAATATGGTATGAGTGAAGCACTTGGCCCCATGACTTTCGGCTCAGATAATGACGAAGTGTTCCTGGGCAGAAGTTACAGCCAGAATCGTGACTACAGCGAGCAGGTGGCATCTGAAATTGACCAAGAGGTAAGAAGCATTATTGACAATGCCTATAAACGCTGTGAAGAACTGCTTAAAAAGCACAGAGGGCAACTTGACCGCGTTGCTGAAGCACTGATGGAAAAAGAAAAACTTTCAGGTGAAGAGTTTGAAGCCATTTTCTCCGGCAAAACTTTACAGGAAAGTGGAGAAGATACCTCGCAGGCATCTGACTCTGAAACTACA
>JAZRUU010000026.1:0-4682 GCA_045652725.1 Clostridia bacterium
TGGTTGGCATCTCCTCCGGCGCGGCGGCTTGGGCAGCCATTGAACTTGCAAAAAAGAGCGAAAACAAAGGCAAAAACATTGTTGTGCTGCTGCCCGACACGGGAGACAGATATTTATCGGCAGGGCTTTTTGAATAAGCCGGCAACTTGCGGATATTTCTTGCTTTTTTTCCTGATTTTATGGTAAAATGTAGTTGCAATGAATAAAAAAGGTGATTTTTATGAAACTGACAGAACTTTTTGCATCTGATAAACTTTCACTATCTTTCGAGGTCTTTCCGCCCAAGACGGATACCGCCTTTGAGTCTGTTAAAACAGCAACGGAAGAAATTGCCAAACTCCGCCCCTCGTTTATGAGCGTGACCTATGGCGCAGGCGGTGGCACGAGCCGATATACCTTAGAAATTGCAAAAAACATAAAAATGCGCTATTCGGTGCCCACGCTGGCGCACCTGACCTGCGTTTCTTCAACCAAAGAGACGGTTCTTTCTAAAATTGAGGAGATGAAAGCCGCCGGCATTCAGAATGTTATGGCGCTCCGCGGTGATTTAACGCCCGAACTTGAGGCTGCTGACAGAAGCGGCTGGTGCTATCATCACGCAATTGAT
The DNA here is from genome assembly GCA_045652725.1 of Clostridia bacterium. Taxonomy (GTDB): domain Bacteria; phylum Bacillota; class Clostridia; order UBA1381; family UBA9506; genus UMGS755. The sequence goes on from JAZRUU010000026.1 coordinate 608, forward strand.
TTGATTCACGATATTAAGGCCTCGGGCGCTGATTTTTGCATTGGCGGTGCCTGCTACCCTGAAATTCATCCCGAAAGTTCAGACCAGAAAGAAGATATTAAATATTTAAAAGAAAAAGTTGACGCGGGTTGTTCGTTCTTAACCACCCAGATGTTTTTTGACAACAACCTGTTATATAACTTTTTATATAAAATTCGCGAGGCAGGCATTTTAGTGCCCATTATTCCCGGCATTATGCCCATTACAAACGCCAATCAGATTGAGCGCGCCATCCACCTCTCGGGCTCGTTTATGCCCCAGCGGTTTAAGAGCCTGGTTGATAAGTTCGGCACCTCGCCCAATGCCATGAAGCAGGCCGGCATTGCCTATGCAACCGACCAGATTATTGACCTGTTTGCCAACGGCATTAAAAATGTGCATGTCTATTCTATGAACAAGCCGGATGTTGCAGAAAAAATTCAGCAGAATCTGTCTGATATTTTAGGGTAAGCCGATGAACAGTATTTTTATTAAAAACTTCTCTCCCCCGCCGATTGATAAAAGCCTGATTTTGCGCTACGCCGGTGTGAACGAGACCTCGCCGGAGACCGATGCGCTTTTAGAAGCATGCATAAAAGAGTGTGAAAACGCTTTTTCGTTCCGGGTTTGCTACAGAGAATTTCCGGTAAGCGAAGAAGGCGGGGTTTTAAACCTTTCGTTTATGAAAACCGACTCGCTCGCGCTTAAAAAAAATCTGGCCGGGTGCCATAAAATTGTTCTGTTTGCCGCCACGGTGGGCCTTGCGATTGACAGGTTAATTGCAAAGTGTTCTGTGACCGCGCCCGCTCGCGCTATGATGTTTGATGCCATTGGCAGCGAGCGGATTGAAAGCCTGGCAAACGCTTTTAATGCTGATATTACAGATGAAAATCGCGCGTGCGGATTTTTCACTGTGCCGCGCTACAGCCCGGGTTACGGCGATTTTCCCCTTGCGGCGCAACGGGAGATTTTTTCGGTTTTAGATTGCCACAAAAACATTGGCTTAACTTTAAACAACAGCCTTTTAATGAGCCCGCTCAAGTCGGTCAGCGCCATTATTGGCATCACCGGCTGTGAACATAAAATTACAACCGGCGCGGCCTGCCTTTCTTGCGAAAAAACAGACTGTGCCTTCAGGAGAGAAGAATGAAAATAACAGATTTTTTACAACAAAATATTGTATATTTAGACGGCGGCATGGGTACGCTTTTGCAGTCACAGGGCCTTTTGCCCGGCGAACTGCCCGAACGCTGGAACCTTTCACATCCCGAGGTTATCACCAAAATCCATCGGGATTATTTTGATGCCGGCAGTAACATTGTCAGCACCAACACTTTTGGTGCAAATCTTTTAAAATTCACGCGCGAAGAACTTTGCTCTGTTATTAAAGCCGCCGTCAAAAACGCGCGCCGCGCCGCTGAAGAAAGCCGGGGCACGCAAAAAAAATGGGTTGCGCTAGACATTGGCCCTTCGGGCCGCATGCTCGCGCCCTATGGTGACTTTGATTTTGAAGATGCGGTTTCGCTCTTTGCCGAAACCGTGAAAATAGGCGTTTCGTGCGGGGTTGACCTGATTTTAATTGAAACGATGAATGACAGTTATGAAACAAAGGCCGCTCTGCTCGCCGCCAAAGAAAACTGCGACCTGCCGGTTTTTGTTTCAAATGCCTACAGTGCAGACGGCAAGTTGATGACGGGTGCCTCACCCGAGGCCATGGTTGCCATGCTCGAGGGCATGGGTGCCGATGCCATTGGTGTGAACTGTTCTTTAGGCCCAAAGGCATTGTTGCCGATTGTTGATGCCTACCTCGCCTGTGCATCTGTGCCGGTTCTGGTGAAACCCAATGCCGGGCTTCCTAAGGCAGAAAACGGTAAAACGGTGTATGATGTGTTGCCGGCCGAATTTTCAACCGACCTTTCGCTTATGATTATGAAAGGTATCAGAATCTGCGGCGGTTGCTGCGGCACCACGCCCGATTATATTCGTGCGCTGACCGAGAAAACATCTGTTCTCGCGCCCAAGCCGATTCAAGAGAAAAACATTACCTGTGTTTCTTCTTACACCCATACGGTTGTTTTTGATAAAACCCCCATTTTAATTGGCGAACGGATTAACCCCACGGGGAAAAAGCGCTTTAAAGAGGCGCTTATAAATAACGACATTGGCTATATTTTAAAAGAGGGCATTTCTCAGCAGGAAAAAGGTGTTCACATTTTAGATGTGAATGTGGGCCTGCCCGAAATTGATGAGGTATCTATGTTAAAGGCGGCGGTTTGCGAACTGCAGTCTGTTGTTGACCTGCCCCTGCAAATTGACACTTCAAACCCCATAGCAATGGAGGCCGCCCTGCGCCGTTATAACGGTAAGCCGATGGTTAACTCTGTCAGCGGTAAAGAAGAAAGTATGGCCGCCGTTTTCCCATTGGTGAAAAAATATGGCGGTGTGGTGGTTGCACTCACGCTGGATGAACGCGGCATTCCCGAAACGGCAAACGAAAGGGTTGATATTGCCGAAAAAATTATTGCCCGCGCGGCACAATACGGCATCAGTAAAAAAGATATTGTGTTTGACCCGCTGGCTTTAACCGTCAGCGCGGATGACGCCGCCGGCAGAGAAACCTTAAAAGCGGTTAAAATGATTCAAACGCTGCTCGATTGTCACACATCGCTGGGTGTTTCAAATGTTTCTTTTGGTCTGCCCCGGCGCGAAGTTATTAACAGCACCTTTTTTGCAATGGCACTCTCTGCCGGCCTTTCTGCCGCCATTATGAACCCCTATTCAGATGAGATGCTAAAAACATATTATGCTTTTATGGCGCTTTCGGGTTTAGATGCCGCCTGCACGCAATATATTGCCTTTACCAAAACGCTCCCCGAGGTCGGCAATTCTGCCACAGCGCCACCTTCTCAAACAAGCGAAGCGGAATTTGCCTCCCTTTTGCAAAAAGCCATTGTAAAAGGTTTAAAAGAAGAAGCGGCGGCGCTTTCAAAAGAATGTCTTGCCACCATAGCCCCGCTTGATGTGATTGAAAACGAAGTGATTCCCGCTCTTGACATTGTGGGACGGGGTTACGAAAACAAAACTGTTTATCTCCCCCAACTTTTAATGAGTGCCGAAGCGGCAAAAGCCGCCTTTGAGGTCATTAAAGAAAAAATGGCCGGCAGCGGTTCACCCGAAAAATGCCCCTTTGTAATTGCCACCGTAGAGGGCGATATTCACGACATTGGAAAAAACATTGTTAAACTGCTACTTGAAAATTATGGCTTTGCGGTAACAGATTTAGGCCGCGATGTTGCCCCCGAAACGGTTTTAGCCGCCGTGAAAGAAAAAAATGCACCTATGGTTGGCCTCAGCGCACTGATGACAACCACCGTTCCCGCAATGAAAAAAACGGTGGCACTCATAAAAAAAGAAGTGCCCGAATGTAAAATTTTAGTCGGCGGTGCTGTTTTAAACGCCGATTATGCCAAAAACATCGGCGCACATTTTTATGCTAAAGACGCTATGGAAGCCGTTAGAATTGCAGAAGAAATTTTTAAAGGGTTATAAAACAAATAAATATCCCCCCGTATAACGGTTTTTCATTTTCGGGCATAGCCCTAATACTACTGGCTACGCTACATTGCGTTTTTGATTGGCCTGCCAGCCATGCAACTGCTACTTGCCACCCATAAATGGGTTATTACAGTAATTTTCTTGGTGAATCTTGTGGTATAAAAATAGGCTCCCTTGTGTAAAGGGAGCTGTCGAACGCAGTGAGACTGAGGGATTGTCTTTTTCTGCTTTTACTTTGAGGATATGTTTTTACTTTCACAATTACAATCCCTCCGTGTTCGCTACGCAAACCCACCTCCCTTTACACAAGGGAGGCTTTTCTCATTAAAACTTTCTGCTAAATTTCTCATTTGTACTATATAAATACTTTTACTCATGGTTACACTGTTTTATTTTTGTTCATCGGTTAACCTTTATTGAACCACGCAGGCTTAGCGTGGTTTTCGTTATACACAAAAAAGAAGCGTGGCCAAAGCCACGCTTCTTTATGTTTCTCATTCTA
>JAZRUU010000027.1:0-8504 GCA_045652725.1 Clostridia bacterium
CGGTGAATTCATAACCCATCTGTTTCAGCATACCACGAATGCGCTCCGAGTCGTTTTCGTTCTGCTGACAGCCATAGGTAATCACCAGTGCTTTCGGTGTTTTGCCGCCCGAGAGCACCAGTCGTTTCACACGGTCAGAAAAGACCACTTGCTGATTCATTTCTTCTGCAGTAATGTTTTTCATAGCGTTCTACCTTTTAAGTTCCTGTAATACCTGCGAAAGGGCAGAGATAAACCCTGCACACTCTTCGCGCGTGCCAATGGTAACTCTTAAATATCCGGGAAGACCGAGAACATGGCCGCCTTTTACAATGTAGCCGAGTTCAAGCAAACGGCGGTAAACCGTTTCGGCATCATAGCCGGTGTCAACAGCAATGAAGTTTGTGTAACTTTTGATGAATGAAAGCCCCATTGCGGTAAATTCGGCTTCAAGAAAGGCCATATTGGCACGGTTTTCAGCTAAAGAGCGGGTGACAAAATCGCCATCTGCAAGGCTTGCCTCGGCTGCTGCCTGAGCCGGCGTGCAAACATTAAAGGGCGGGCGGGTTTTTTCAAGTTCACAAATGAGCGCCGCGTCACCCATACCGTAGCCAACGCGCAGACCGGCAAGACCGTAGATTTTAGAAAAAGTTCTTAAAATCAAAACATTTTTGCGGTTCTTTAGTTCTGCAAGACTATCGGGAAAGTTTTCAGCAAAGCAGGCATATTCATAATAGGCCTCATCAATCACCACGAGCACATTTTCAGGCACGCGGGCTAAAAATTCTGCCTGCTCGCGGCCGGAGAATATGCCGCCTGTGGGGTTGTTGGGGTTACATAGCCAGATGACCCGTGTTCGCTCTGTGATGTAGGGCAGCATAGAAAGGGGAGAATACTGCCAGTTTTCATCTAAGGGCACGCTAACAGGTGTTGCCCCGGCGGACAACACATTAAGCGCATATAAGGAAAAAGAGGGGGTTGGCATAATGCTTTCGTCCCCTTCTCCCAAAAATGTTTTACAAATCAGTTCAATGAGCCCGTCACTACCCGTGCCGAAAATGAACTGCTGCGGTAAAAGACCGTGGTACTTCGCCAAAGCGGTTCTTAAGTTAAACGAATCGGGGTCGGGGTAGAGAAAAATATCTTCAGCGCAGGCCTTAACGGCGGCTTTGGCCATAGGGCTTGCACCCAACGGATTTTCGTTGGATGCAAGTTTTGTGACCTTATTAAGCCCGTATAAACGCTTGATTTCGCTGATGGGCCTGCCGGGTGCATAAGGAGCTACGCCGGCTAAAGAATCTTTTGATTGAATCATAACTGAAACCTATCCTAATAAACGCTTTAAAACTTCCTGGTATGCATCTTCAACGCCGCCCATATCTCTTCTGAAACGGTCTTTGTCGAGCTTTTCGCCTGTTCTGGTATCCCAGAAACGGCAGGTATCGGGGCTGATTTCGTCTGCCAGAATGATTTCACCATGATAGCGGCCAAACTCAAGTTTAAAGTCAATTAACTCAATGTTTGATTCTTTTAAGTATTCACCTAAAATTTCGTTAACAGCAAAAGACATATCGGCAATTTTCTGCAGTTCTTCTTTGGTGGCAAGGTCCATAGCCAGCGCGTGATAATCGTTAATCATGGGGTCGCCGAGTTCGTCATTTTTATAGCAGAACTCTAAAACAGTTTTAGAGAGTTTTGTGCCTTCGGGCAGGCCCAAACGCTTTGAAAGGCTGCCGGCTGCAATGTTGCGGACAATAACTTCAATAGGCACAATAGAAACCTTTTTAACAACGGTTTCGCGGTCGCTGATTTCTTCAACCAGATGGGTGGTGATGCCTTTTGATTCAAGCAGTTTAAAGAGGTGGTTTGAAACACGGTTGTTTACAATACCTTTTGCCATAATGGTGCCTCTTTTTTCGCCGTTAAATGCGGTTGCATCATCTTTATAATCCACAATCAGGCAATCGGGGTCTTCGGTGGTGTAAACTTTTTTTGCTTTTCCTTCGTAGAGTAAGTCAAGTTTTTTCATAGCAATATCTTCCTTTCGCATTATGATCTTTTGTTTATATTTCTTCGGCTTCTTTTTTAATAGCCAGATTTTTCTTTGAAACCTCATCGGCCATGTCTTTTTTGAACTGAACGAGAAGGGGTTTAATTTCTTCATATTTAAGCGACAGAATCTGCGCCGCTAAAATGCCGGCGTTATCTGCCCCGTCAACGGCAACGGTTGCCACGGGAATGCCCTTGGGCATCTGCACCATAGATAAAAGGGAATCAAGCCCGTCTAAAGTGGAAGACTTCATAGGAATGCCGATAACCGGCAGGGTAGTAAAGGCCGCCAGCACGCCGGCAAGGTGCGCTGCTTTGCCTGCAGCGGCAATAATAACATCAACGCCGTTTTCTTCGGCGTTTTTTGCATAGTCTGCAGCAGCATCAGGCGTTCTGTGTGCCGAAATGACATTAACATCAGCTGCAATGCCGAATTTTTTCAGCATGGCAATGCATTTTTTAACAACGGGAAAATCAGAATCGCTACCCATAATAACGGCAGCTTTTGGGGTTTTAGCCATGGTTTGTTCCTCCTTGGAAAGCATTTTAAAAATAAATCTTTTTTAACTTTTATATTTTATCATATTTCGGCACAAAAGACAACCATTTTTTCACTTTCCTCCTAATTATATAAAAGAAATTAAAAAACGGGCTATTTCATAACGATAGAATTACAAGAAATATGGTTCTTATTTTGATGATGCAAAACGAAGTAAAGCAGGAAACGGTCGCGCGAATGACAAGGTAAAAATAAAAGGCTGTAGCAAAAAGTTTTTGCTACAGCCTTTTTAATGCTTATTTTTTCTCGTTTTCGTCAAGCGCCGCTCTGACGGCTTTTGCCAGCTGGTCAGCGCAGGAGGTCGGCTTGCCGCCGCAGGTGTTGCCTGCGAGTTTTTCTTCAATCATTTCAACAGTAGCCCCCTCAAGAAGCGTTGCAATGGCTTTTAAGTTGCCGTTGCAACCACCGTGGAAAACGATGTTGTGCACCGTGTTGCCCTCTAAATCAAAACTGATGGCACGGGCGCAGGTGTATGCGGTTTTATAATCGTAATGCATAAAAAACTCCTTTCGGCTTACATCCCCAAACTGCTGATTTGGTCTTTAATGACATTAAAAATCTCGTCTATATTTGCACCGGATAATTTCGATGCATAATATGCCTCGGGAACATCGGGGTCACTGTCGTGGCCGGGTTGCAGGAAGATGCATTTTGCGCTGTCATCTTCGCAGCGTTTTAAAATGACCTCGCGCTCATCCTGACAGTTGCGGTTTTCTTTGGTCCACAGGTTCCAAAGCACGATGTAATATTTACATTCGCCATAGGCAGCCAGAGATTTTTCTTTGCCGCGGTTATCAGAAAAGAGTTTTTTTGCAGGGAGATAGCGGTCATACAAAATACGGTCTTCGCCATATTCATCACGCAGTTTTTCGGCCAGAGCAAACAATAAATCATTGTCATTTTTACTGTCTGATTTGTCTTCAGATGCCTGCGGATTATAATGGCTGTAAGAAATGCCAATGAGATAGCCTGTGTGTTTCCAACCGGTTAACAGTTCGCGGGTTTTAGTCAGAATGGTTTGCGCGTCACCTGCTACGGCTTTGCGAATTCTGCTAAACTGCTCACTCCAGAGATTGCGGCCGTATTCTTCAAGCGACTCGGTGCTGTTCCACGCTTCTACTTCATCTTCTGTTTTTAACAGCAACAGACAGTTTCTTGAATTCTGATTCCGCATAATATAAATGAAGTTTGTCAGGCTGCGGCTGCAGGTAACATCATTGCGGCTCACCATGACAATGGTGGGGCACTCTGTCAGGTCATATTCGCCTGAAGTCAAATGTCTACCCCACGGCAGAACCTCATAGTTGGTCAAATCTTCTGTATTGCCAAAAGCGGCACAGATGGTGTCAGCATTGAGCGAATTTTCATCCTTCTTGCAGAAACTGTTGCCGTAAATAACGCGGAACTTGGGCGCGGTAACAGTTTCACTTCTCAGGTAATGCGCCAGCGGGAAGAAGTTATAATCTGCCTTTGTGAAAATGCCGCAGAGGTCAGCAAACATATCTGTCAGAATCTGGCTGTTAAACAGAGAGTTACCAACAGTTTTGGCCAGCATATAGGTGAGGAAAACATTGTCAAACACAGCGTTTGCGCCATAGGTTTTCATAACCTCAATCTTTTCATCTTCGGTGAAATGGTCAGGCACAATCAAAATTTTTGATAACGGTTTTTCAACTTCTGCATTTTCATCGCTGAAGAAACGGGCTACATCGTCATTTTTCTTGGTGCTGCAAAGAATACCGAAGAAAATTTTGCTGTCACCGGTTTTCCAGATGACTCTGTTTGCAAGACCATCGGTATAAATTTCAACCGAAGATAAAACTGTGTTGATGCGGGCAGCCTTTATGCCGTCATAAATTGCTGAAACGGTGGGTGTTTTATCTTCATCAACGCCCTTCCACGCGAACATCTCTTTGGTCCATTTCATATCGCTTTCTGTCAGGTCATTGCTCAGGTCGTTGGCAATAATTTCGGTTAAGGTATCAATGTTTTCAACCGAACTGCGACGCTCAAGCGACTGGCGGAGTTGCATGAGTTGTGTAACAGTTAAAATGGATGCGGGAATTTTGCCCGGCGGCGTGATGTAAAGATATTGCATAGGCGTTAAGCCGGCTTCATTTGCTTTTTCTTTGAGTTCTAACAAGCGTCTGCGGTCAAGACCGTGAATGTGTTTGTTGGCAAACACAACCAAATCACGCGGCATGCCATATTTCACCCTTGTTTGCAGGGCGTAAAATTCTTTTAAAGCATAGGTGTTTTCATAAACGGGCTGGTGCGTTTTCGGGTCTTCAGCCGTGCTCAGGCACTTCTGAACCGCATCTAAGTGGAAACTTGCCACTTCGGCAAGGCGCTCAATGTCACCGGTAACCAGATTCAGCTTAAAACTGGGAAATTCTGTGATTTCGCGAATTTTTTTGGTGGTGTAGCCCTTAGTCCAATAGAAAAGAATAACAGCGCGCATCGCCGCCTGCAGTTTAATGGGCTCATCAATGACATTGGAACTGTTAAGAAGCATCCAGATGTCGCTGTGCTTTCTTTCGTTATTCTTTGTTTCTTCGGTTTCGTAAACATCGCTCCACAGGATATATTTTTTGTTGCCTGCCTCATCTGACTCTGTAAGAATTTTTTGGAGCGCAGCAATCACCTTGCGTTTTGCATCATAAGAGATGCCGGCATTGTTATCGGCAATGGGATAATTCAGGTTAGATGAACGGGCAATTTCATCGTGACAGCAAATGTGATAGAGAATATCAAGCAGATAGCGGTCAGACTTAATGTCATCCTGGCTGAGACAGAGCGGCAGAGCCTTTCGACGGTAACCTTCATAAAAATATTTATAAATTTTTCTGCAGGTATCAATCGAAAAGGCAAAGGGCGCCATATGTTTGCCGAAACGCTCAATGGCATAGGTAACTTCTTCAGCATAGGCTCTATCATCTTTGTCTCCGTCTTCGATCATATTTGCCATATAGGCAATATATAATTTTTTGCAAAGAACTTCCGGGTCAAAAGTTTTTTTGCCGCAGATTTTTGAAAGGCTTTGCTGGAACAGGGTTTTTAGCTGGCTGAACGAGAAGCGCGTTTCAACTGTGCCGCCAATGCTGTTGTTTAAAATACTCAAATAGTAGGGTGCCAGCATTTCTTCATCGCCCGATGTCATTGCCGATTTCACTTCACTGCGGGTGAAATAACTGTTCCAATATAAATCACGGTAGCCGGGGTTATCAACAAAAAGATAGGTTTTGCCGAGGCGTTTGCTCTGACCGAGACGACCCGCGCGGCCGATGTAGTTTCTATATTCCTGCTGTGTCAGGGGCACGGGGTCACCCACACCGTGCGGCACACGGTAGTTGGTGATAATCATTGCATCAAAAGGCATATTCACGCCAATGGTCAGCGTTTCGGTTGCCACAATAACTCTGAGGTTTGAATGCGGCTTTGAAAACTGCTCCTCAATCAGTTCGCGGAGCGTGGTTGAGATGCCGGCGTGGTGGTAGGCAATGCCTGCGGGAATCAATTCGTCAATCAGTTTTTCCTGCCCTTCATCACGGTCACAAGCGCCGAGGGCCTCTAAAAACTCCTCATCACAACCTGCATCGGTGGCATTTTCAGGATACCACTTGTTGCGGTTTTGTTTCAAAAAGTCGGCAATTTGTGCCGCTTTTCGTTTGGTGGGAGAAAAAACAAGAACGCGGGCATCGGGATTTTCATCATACATATTGGAAATAACAGAAAGCAGAAGATTCTGCGTTTTCTCGTTAAAGCGCCAATAGGGGTCATAACCGGGAATTTCAATTTTTTCTTCCTGTTTCTCCGGTGCATCCTCCTCTTGCTCACACTCGTGGTTTGCAGGAATCATGCGGTAAATGCCGTTGCCGTTTAACTCTACGATGTGCTCTTCAAGTGCAACGGGGCGGGCGGTAGAAATGATGGGTTTTTCAATATCCAGCCATTTGCAGACCTTTTCGGTGCTGCAGTCACAGGTGGCCATACACATAATGCGGATGTGGGGATATTTTTTGCGGACAATTTCAAGTGCCATTTCAAGTTTCGGCCCACGCTGGTCAACGCTGAGCATAGAAAGCTCATCAACAATTAACAGGCCGCAACCCTCAAGCAGTTTGCGTTGCTCCTGGCTCACCATTGCAAAAAACTTTTCATAAACAATGTTGGCCACAGAATAATCACCGCTGATGAGGCGCTCATCGTTTTCCATATAGTCACTGCTGGAGCCGTAAACCTTAATTTCATATTCTTCCATTCCGCTTGTCATATCTTCGCGGAATTGTGTGGTGCGCTCACGAACCATTGCTTTTAAAGGCACGAGCACAATGGCTTTCTGGTTGTGGTGCAATGCGTCTAAAATATTCAGTTCTGAAAGCAGCGTTTTGCCGGCAGAGGTTGCGCCCTGAATCATTAAATGCTCTATGTCGGCATCTTCACTATAGTCACGCCAGAAACCGGGGGTGCAAATCGCCTTTTCCTGAAATTTGGTGAGAGCCGGGGCAACACCTTCGGGCAGACGCCTCTCAAGGCGGTTTTGTATGTTTTTAAGAATTTTGCCGATCTTTTCATCGTTGTGGAAACGCTCTTTTAAAAGGGTTTCAAAAGTGTTTTTCATATTTTCACCTCAAATGTTTAATCAGAGAATGTGTCTTTAAAAGTTTGTCTGAAAAATTCTGCAATCCGCGGGTCAAAGCCGAAAACATCTTTTTTATATCGCTGCATCTGGTCACGCAGGTTGTTTCTCGCTTCAACATTGGTAACATCAATTTCGGGCGGGTTTTCAAAAAATTTATAACGAATAACCAGACGGCGGAGATTTCTTGCAACGACGGGGTTAATGCATTGCAGAGAGAGTTCTTTTAAAATGTCATCCTCGGGAGATGTTTCTGTGTTTTCTGCTACAAAATCATGCACTTTGCAGATGAGTTCTGTGTTGAGACCGTAGTAGACTGAAATGAACAGTTGTCTGATGTGCCTCAGTTTTTCATCTACGGCGTTCATATAGTCATCATAACTAACGCCGACTTTAGCATACATCTCCTGATTTTTCTTATAAATGCTTTCCATTTGCAAGGGCAGAATGGCCTGTGCAATTTCAATCAGGTAGGCAACCTGTTCGGCCAGCCTGTTAAGCAGGGCATAGTGCAGACCGAATTGATTGTAAAGTGTTTTGGGCGAGTCGCCGTCACACCAGGAAAGCAGAGCGGCTAAAATGAACAGAATTTTGGTGTTGTTACAGGTGTTGAGCCAATCTTCCATTCCGTAATCATCTTTCATATGCTGCTTAATGCAGGTGCGAACCGCATCAATATCAAGCAGTGTTTCAGATTCATAAAACACATTGTTCAGCCCGTTTTCGGCGTGCTTGGTGCTTAAAAGAGAAAAAATGAACTTTGCTTTATCGGGCTCTAAAAACAGAGCGCTTACATATTCTTCAATGGCGCGTGTTAAAGCCAGATAGTCATCGCGGCCAATGATGTATCCTCGCAGGTTAACGCCGATGGTTGTCAGGCAATAGTGCGGGGTGCTATCATCGTCACCGCGCTCTCTTTCGAGCAAAAAGTCATCTTGTATCTGCTCGGCGAGATTGTTTTGTTTGAGAAAACGGAGAGCATCTTTGATTTTGCGCTCCATTTCTTCGTCAGAAACAGAACCATCTTGCGGCAGAAAACGCACCGCTCTTAACAAATCCTTAACCGTCATACTGTTTGCGCTGGAAGCCGGCAACAGATTTAAAAGAAAGAACGGCATAAATTGCCCCTGATCTGTGTGAAACAGACTGTAAAGCGTTTGGGGCGTATCTCCTGAGGCGCGCATTTCGCTCCAGACAGCAGTGTGTTTTTTGTTAATTAAGGTGTAAACATACCCTTTAATATTGGCTGAATCCGTATCGGCGCGCAGGCGGCCTGCA
>JAZRUU010000028.1:0-7489 GCA_045652725.1 Clostridia bacterium
AGCGACCTCTCCAGAAGTTGCCGCCGCCCACAACAATGGCAATTTGCACGCCTGCATCGTTACATTCTTTCACAACTTTTGCAATGCTTTCAAGCGTTTCAAAATCAAGACCTGTACCCTTGCTGCCGGCCAGCGCCTCACCGCTGATTTTAAGTAAAATTCGCTTATATCGATTTGTCATTTGGAACCTCCGTAAGCCTAAAGGCAATGATTTGTTTTTATCTCTTTAATTATATATTGTTTTTGCTGAATATTCAAGTATTATTGCAAAAAATATCCGACTATTTTCAGATATTTGCTTAACATAAAACGACAAGAAAACGAGTTTTTTATAAGGGTTATCAACATTTTCAACAGGGTTATTAACAGTTTTTGGCTTTTTTTTCCCATAAAATCGGGGTTTTTATGTTTTTTAAGGTTATTAACAAACAAAAACTGTTGATAACTTTGTTAACATAAAGCCGGATTTTTTTGAAAGTTATGCCTTGTTTTTTTCTTCTGCTCCGGCAAAAACCCACAACTTATTTCCCAAAAAATTGACCGCCAGCGAAAAGGGCATAGCAAGCACTTTGCAAAACAGAACGGCCACATCGCCCCGGAGCACAAACCCAACGCCGAAAACGGCCAGAATACGGTTTGCAACCTCGTGCAAAGATAAAACATCATAAAAAAGGTTCAGGCATAAAAGCGTTACGCCCAAAGACAAAAGATTCACAGCAACAAACCGCCAGATTTCGCGCCCCCTGATGCCGCCCGCTTTTTCAAAGGTCCAATACCGGTTTACAAGGTAACTGTTGGTCATGGCAACGAGTGTGGCAATGGTCTGCGCGAGGTTTTTATCCAGACGGATAAATGAAAAAAGCACAAAAAACACACCGTAATCAATCGCTGTGTTCAACACGCCCACAAGAGCAAATTTAACGATTTCTTTCAGATTTTTCTGTTTCATCCTCAAAGCCTTTCTTTTCGCGAATAATGTATAACGGTCTGTTTTTCGTTTCGTCATAAATTCTGCCGATATATTCGCCGATGATGCCCAGCATCATAAGCACAACACCGTTAAAAAACAACGAAACCGAAAGGGTTGATGCCCAACCCGAAACCGTTTGGTCGGTAAACAGTTTTAAATAAATAACCACCAAAAGATATAAAAAACTTAAAACCGAAACAAAAAAACCGAGATAGGTGGCAATTTTAAGCGGTTTGTAAGAAAAGGTGGTGATGCCGTCAATGGCAAATTTAAGCATTTTTTTAAAGGGATATTTCGTTTCACCGGCAAACCGCTCGGCACGGTGAAAGCGCACCGCTGTCTGCCGAAAGCCCGCCCAACTCACAAGGCCACGAACATATCGGTTTTTCTCGGTGAGTGAAGAAAGCGCATCACACACCTTGCGGTCAATCAAACGAAAATCACCGGTGTCTACGGGAATGTCAACATTTGTCAATGTTTTCAGCAGGCGATAAAACATCTTGGCGGTCACTTTTTTAAAAACGGTTTCACCCTGCCGCGAAATTCGTTGCCCGTAAACAACATCGTAGCCCTCTTTCCACTTCTCAATCATCTCTATGATGACTTCGGGCGGGTCCTGCAAATCGGCATCAATCACCACCACCGCCTGACCGGCAGAATAATCCATACCGGCGGTTATGGCCGTCTGATGCCCGAAGTTTCTTGAAAAACTGAGCAGTTTCACGCAGGCATCCTGCTCACACAGGTGGCTTACGATGCTCTCGGTCTTATCCCGGCTGCCGTCATTGACGAAAATGAGTTCATAAGGCTCACCCACTTCTTTCATAACCGCCGAAAGACGCCGATAACTTTCTAAAACCACAAGTTCTTCATTATAAACAGGAACAACAATCGAATAACGAACTGACATTTCTTCACCCTCCACACATAAATCAATGTATTCTTTATGTATGCGCTTTCTTATTATTTTACCATAATTTTCTCCCGATTTCAATTGAATTATGAAAGCAAAGACGCAAACAAAAAATTTTTATGGCCGCCAGAGTTTGACAATATTTTCCATCCATCTGTGCTATACTGTGTATAAATCGCAATAAAGGAGGCCGCAAAATGGAAATCACCATTTATCTTGATGTTTTTTTCATCAGCAATTTCACCGTCGATTTCTTTCTTCTGCATCTTGCGGCGCTCATCCTGCGCCACAAGGCAAAACAAATGCGCTTTGTTTCAGCGGCACTATGCGGCAGTTTTTATGCACTTGCGGCCTTTCTTTTTCCCACTGCACTCTTGGGCTTGATGCCCATCAGAATTGTTGCGGGCAGTCTGATGGTTCTGCTGGCATTTCGCCCCGGCTCGTTTAGAGTATTTTTGCAAGAGGTCTGCGTGTTTTTTGCATTCACCCTGCTCTACGGCGGCGCCGCCTTTTCTTTTTTCACTTTTAATGATGCGGCATCGCAACTCGGCAGCGTGTATAAAAACGGTTTTTTCTACATAAATCTGCCGCCTTGGTTTCTGCTAACGGCAACGCCGCTGTGTTTCCTGCTTTTAAAAACAGCACACAGGTGCGGCACAAAACTCGCAACACGCTCAAGGGGCATTACGCCGCTATGGGTCACCTATAACGGCAAAACAATGCACCTCTCTGCCTTGTATGACAGTGGCAATTTATTGCGCGAAAAAACTTGCGGGTGCGGTGTGATTGTGGCCGAATGGCAAAGCGCCAAACACCTGTTTCCCCACCGCAAAACGGCAGAAGAAACAAAAGAAGACGGGCTCATCCCCATCCCCTTTCGCACCTTGCAGGGCGAGTCGATGCTTTATGCCTTCTTCCCCGATGCCGTTTACACTAACCGTCAAAAAACTCACAAGATAACTGAAGCAGTCTGCATTGCACTTGCCGACCAGACGCTTGACCATTATCATAATTGGGACGCCATCCTGCCCCACGATTTTAAGGGAGAATATCGCTATGAAACAAAACATCTTACAAAAACTGCTGACAAGTGCCATACTGCAAAAGCATAAAATATTCAATTGGTTCTTCTGCGATGAGCAGGCTCTTTTTTACATCAGCGGCAGCGACGCCTTGCCGGCGCCGCTCACCCCCGACGAAGAAGCTGAACTTTTGTCCAAACTAACGCCCGAGGCACACGAGGTAAAGAAAAAGCTCATTGAGCACAATCTGCGGCTTGTGGTGTATGTGGCGCGCCGATTTGAAAACACGGGCATTAACATTGAAGACCTGATTTCCATCGGCTCTATCGGGCTGATTAAGGCCATTAACACCTTTAACACAGAAAAGAACATTAAACTCGCAACTTACGCCTCGCGCTGCATTGAAAACGAAATTTTAATGCACCTGCGAAAAACCCACAACGCCAAGGCCGAAATTTCAATTGATGAGCCGCTGAATACCGATTGGGACGGCAACGAACTGCTGCTTTCAGATGTGCTCGGCACCGATGCCGACGAAATTTCAAAACGGCTCGATGAAGAAGTTGACCGCAAACTGCTCTACAGTGCGCTGGGGCGGCTTTCTGAGCGTGAAAAACAAATTATGGAGCTGCGCTTTGGTTTAGGGTATCGCCGCGAAAAAACACAAAAAGAAGTCGCCGATATGCTGGGCATTTCACAATCTTACATATCCCGATTGGAAAAGCGCATCATCGAGCGACTCAAAAAAGAATTTATTAAACTAAGCCAATAGTGTCTAAAATATGTTGAACATAGATGTCAACCACATCTAAATCTGTCAGATGATAGAGCATCCGCGCGCCCACCACATCTTCAATTTCGTTCAAAATCATTTTGCCGCCCGAGAACATAAAGTCAAAGCCGGCAAACCCGACAGAAAACAGGCTGACGGTTTTTTGCACCAGCGCCATTTCTTCGGCATTCATTTCGTAACGGGTGGCGCTGCCACCTAAACAGTAATTACTGCGAAAATCATCATCACGGGCGCGGAGCATGGCACAAACCACGCGCTTGCCCACCACATAAACCCTGAGGTCGCGCCCTAAGTCTGTGACCGGCTTTTGCATTAAAAATGTTTCGTGGTCATAACCTGCAAGTGTTTCAACAAGTGCCGGTTCAGACTCTATCCACAAAACATCTGCCCCGCCGTGTCCGTCACGCGGTTTTATCACCAGAGGATAGCCCAACTCTCTACCTGCAGCCAAAGCATCAGCATGCCGCACAAGGCGGCTTTCGGGCGTGGGGATGCCTGAACGCGCCGCTAAAGCGAGTGTTCTTGCCTTGTCGTTTGCCACAAGAGAAACATAGGCGCTGTTAAACACGCGCAGACCCATCAGTTCTAAATGATATGAAAACATCGGCTCATCGGCGCGCATCACAACAAAATCAGGCATCGCGGGTGCTTTGCCCTCATAAAAAAGCGTCAGCCCCTCTGCCCCCGTGCCGTAAGAAAATTCTTCAAAATAGCGTAAAAGAATCTTCACACCGCGTTTTTGGCAGGCATTTTCATAAAAGGTAATATTGTGGCGGTTTCGCTCGGCATCGCTTTTGCGATACACAAGCCAGCCGGTTACGGTTTTCATATCAGTTCCCTATCCTTTCGGCAATATATGCCATAATTTCCGATGCTGCATCCACACCGGTGCAATCATACAAGTTTTTAAAATGTGCATTCGAGTTAACTTCGCACAGAACAGGCTCACCGTTTTCGCCAAAAAGCAGGTCAACCCCGGCAAAATCAAGCCCCAGCGTTTTGCAAACCAGAACGGCCATTTCTTTTTCTGTTTCACTTGGCTCATAGGGTTTCATTGAGCCGCCGCTTGTGATGCCGGCGCGAAAATCACCCGTTTCGCTAAAGCGGAGCATAGCACAAATCACGCGGTCGCCCACCACCTGCAGGCGAACATCACGCCCGAAACTTGACGCAATAAATTCCTGAAAAATAAAGGGGACCCCTGCAAGACTTTCGGCCTTTTGCTTTGCCTCATCCTCTGAGTGAACCAGATACACCTGCGCGCCAAAAGAGCCGAAGCATTCTTTCATAACCATAGGGTAACCGAGTGTTTGCCCCGCCGCCTCTACAAAGGCTGAATCGGTATAACCAACTGCCTTGTAGGTCATGGGGGCTATTACCGTTTTCGGCATAGGAACAACCCCCGAAAGCAACTGATGTGTCAGGCTTTTATCATCGCAAGCCGCGATGGCTGAAGATGAATTAAACACCAAAAATCCTTTATTCTCCAGCGTTTTGGCAAGGCGGATGTCTTTATCCCAAAACAGCACAAATGCAGGCTTTTCGCCCTTTTCCGTCAAAAAGTTACCATCTGCATCGCACAAGAGTTCGGCACCTGTTTTGACCAAAAGAGTAAGCCCTGCTTTCTCCGCCCCTTTTTGCAGGCGCGCATATAAGTCTGTAAATTTATTTGTCTGTAAAAAATGGTTCACCACCAGCCAGCCTGTTTTCATTCTGCCACCGCCTTTGTGAGTCAATGTTAAATACAGCAAAAATCTCTCCGCTATCTATAACAAATCTCGCTTTTCTCTCAACTTTTATTGTACCACACTGTAAAAAAAAAATCAAACAAAAAAGGCTGCCGCAGCAGCCTTTTTTCAATCTTTTTAACCAATATAGTTGCACGCCGCCAGCGCTGCAATTGCGCCATCTGCCGCCGCCGTTGTCACCTGGCGGATTCTTTTACTGCGGCAATCACCCGCAACAAAAATGCCCGGTGCCGTGGTGAGACAATCTTCACCTGAATCGGCATAACCCATTTCGTTTAAGGCAATCACATCGGCAAATGCCTCATTTTGCGGAATCAGGCCAATGGCAACAAACATACCATCAAGCGGGAGTTCTGTTACCGTATTATCTGAAACCTTGCGCATTACAATGCCGGTCAGTTCCTCTTCACCTTGCAGGCTGTCAACCACCGTGCCGAGAATCACTTCAACATTCGGCTTGGTTTTGAGTTGCTCAACCAGTTTTTCTTCACCGGTGAAAAAGTCAAGATTCTGAACAACATAAACCTTTTTTGAGGTTTCGGCAAGCAAAAGAGCCTCTTGCAGAGCCGAATTACCACCGCCGATAACGGCAACCGTTTTGCCCTCATAAAAAGCACCGTCACAAACAGCACAAAAAGAAATGCCGTTACCCACCATTTGTTCTTCTTTTTCAAGACCGAGCAGCCTGTGTTTGGCACCGGTGGCAATGATAACGGTTTTTGCCTGAAACTCACCGCTGTCTGTTACAACGGTTTTCACTTCACCGTCTTTAACCGAGAGCACCTCGGCACACTCCACCTCAGCCTCTAAAGCAAGCACCTGCTCCACCAGTTTTTCAGCAAATTCGTTGCCGGTAACCAGCGCAAAACCGGGGATGTTTTCAACTTTGGGTGAATAGGTAATCTGCCCGCCAAAGGTTCCCTTTTCAATCACGAGAACCGTTTTATTTGCTCTGCGGGCATATAGGGCGGCGGTCAGCCCCGCAGGGCCGCCGCCGATAATGATAATATCATACATAATTAAATCCCTCACGCCTGAACCAATTTCTTAATGTCAGAAACGCCGTGATATTTAGCAACTTCGCCGCCTTTTACAATAACCAGCGTCGGTGCCTGTTTCACGCCGAGGCTCGTTGTCAGCTCAGCATTTTCGTTTGCCAACAGTTTTGTGTAAGCCACGCCGGCCTTATCTAAAACAGAGCAGGCAATTTTGCAGTTGGGGCAGGTTGCCGTTGTGAAGAGATAAGCACCGTCTGCCACTGTGCCGCAATCGGCTGCGGGTGCGTCCGCGTTTTCAGCCACGGGGCGCTCATCCTTAACCAGTTTGGAGTTGGCAATGTCATACACCTTACGGTCTTTATATTCCTGCGATTTACCATCGTTCCAGTTCTGAACAGGACGGTAGTAACCGGTGATGCGGCTGTAAACCTCGGTAGCCTGTCCGCTATCAGGGCAGGTGAAGGTTTCACCGGCAATGTAGCCGTGATTTTTACATACAGAATAGGTCGGCGACATGGTGTAATAAGGCAGTTTGTAATTCTCTGCAATCTTCTTAACCAAATCAGCCGCTGCACGCCAGTCGGGCAGTTTTTCACCCAGAAAAGCGTGGAATACGGTACCGGAGGTATACAGCGTCTGGAGTTCATCCTGAATATCCAGCGCGGTGAAAATATCTTCGGTGTAGCCAACAGGCAGATGAGAACTGTTGGTGTAATAGGGCTTGTCATCTGCAGTTTTAGCCGCAGTAATAATGCCGGGATAGTGCTTTAAGTCGTGCTTTGCCAGACGGAAAGCGGTAGATTCAGCCGGTGTTGCTTCTAAGTTATAGAGGTCACCATACTGTTCCTGATAGTCAGACAAACGGTCGCGCATGTGATTCAGCACATTTTTTGTAAAGGCCTGTGCGCGTTCATTTGTCAGGTCTGCGCGAATCCATTTTGCATTCAGGCAGGCTTCGTTCATACCCACCAGACCAATGGTGGAGAAATGATTGTCAAAAGTGCCCAGATAACGCTTGGTATAGGGATAAAGGCCGGCCTCAAGC
>JAZRUU010000029.1:0-1617 GCA_045652725.1 Clostridia bacterium
ACGCCCGGATGCATTCCGGATTTTAATGAAAAATTGAATATTCGTTGAAAAGCCCCGCAGAACGCGGGGCTTTTATATTTTTTAGGAGATGGATTTAATGTATTCTACAACATCACCGATTGTTTTTATGTCTTCGGCATTGCCGTCAGGGAATTCCATATCAAACTCCTCTTCCAGCGCCATAATCAGTTCAACCACATCTAAAGAGTCTGCGCCAAGGTCATCAACAAACGATGTTTCTTTGGTGATAGATGCCTCATCAACACCCATTTGTTCTGCAACAACTTTTTTTACTTTTTCAAATTCCATATTTTTACCTCCCATTGATATTATAAACAAAATCTATCTTCTAACCTGAAACAGGATAAAAGCAAACTACTCTGCCGCTTCTTCTTTTTCTTCTGCGGCATCGGCTAAAAGCGCCGCCTTGATTTTATCATTCACACCGGCAGAAACATAAGTGGCAGCCGCACACACAGCGTTGCAAATAGTTTTAGCATCAGAACTGCCGTGAGCCTTAAAAACAACGCCGTCAATACCCAGAAGCGGAACACCGCCATATTCTGAATAGTCCATTTTAGCCTTAACCGTTTTAAGGCCGGGTTTTAAAATCATTGCCGCAAGTTTGGTTAAAAAACTTTTATAGAAAACACCTTTTAACATTGAAAAGAGCGCCGAAGCGGTTCCCTCAATCAGTTTAATCACGACATTACCGGTGAATCCGTCACAAACAATGACATCGGCCGCACCAAAAGGAACATCACGCGCTTCGATGTTGCCGATAAAATTGAGTTTTTCTTCTTTCAAAAGAGCGTGAGTTTCTTTGGCCAAACTGTTGCCCTTTTCTTCTTCGACACCAATGTTTAAAAGGCCCACACGGGGATTGTTAATCCCTAAAACATGTTCAGCATAAATGGCACCCATATGCGCAAACTGAACCAGATGCTCGGGGCGGCAATCTGCATTGGCACCGGCATCTAAAATCACACCCACTTCTTTTGTTGTGGGCATGGGCGTTGTTAAAGCCGGGCGTTTAATGCCTTTCATTCTGCCTAAAATGCGAAAAGCACCGGCAAGATAGGCACCGGTATTCCCCGCAGAAACAACCGCATCGGCTTCGCCGTTTTTAACAAGATTTAAAGACACCACCAGTGACGAATCCTTTTTTTTGCGAATGGATTCAACCGGCGGCTCACCCGTTTCAATCACCTCGGTGGCGTGCTGAATAAAAATGCGACCTTCAGGCACGGTTTCACGCACTAGCAGTTCGCTGATTTTTGCTTCATCGCCAACAAGAACAATCTCACCGTCAAATTTTTCGGTTGCCAAAACGCAACCTTTCACAATCGCTTCGGGGGCGTTATCGCCACCAAAAGCATCTACCGCAATTCTCAAGTTATACACCTGCCTGCAATCAGATTCCTAATAGAAAAAGTATATTACAAAACCCCAAAAATTTCAAGATGTTTTGTTAAAAAAGTTATAAATATTTTCCGCCGTTTTTCGCGAGAGACCGGGAACATTCACAAGATCTGAAAGTTCAGCCTTGCGAATAGCACCAACAGTTTTAAAATGACGAATCAGTTTCTTTCTCGTTTCAGCACCAACGCCCTCAAT
>JAZRUU010000030.1:0-2739 GCA_045652725.1 Clostridia bacterium
TAATTTTTGTGTGCACGGCCGAAAGCGGAATTTTCATTTCATAAATCATAGAAGTAATTTCCGCCAAAAGACCCTGACGGTCATAAGAAGCAATTTGCAGTTCTGTCAGGTATGATGAACCTGCATCGTGTGCATTCTCCCAATGCACCTGAATCAGGCGACCCGCACCATCGGCAGTTTTTTCTTCTGCCTTAATGTTCGGGCAATCGGCACGGTGAACCGAAACGCCTCGACCGCGCGTTATGTAACCAACAATGTCATCACCGGGCACAGGGTTACAGCAACGAGAAAGGCGCACGAGGCAGTTTTCAATACCCTCAACCACAATACCCGAGCCTGAACTTTTCTTTTTCTTCACGGGCGACAGCACAAGCGTTGTGTCTTCGTTTTTATGCGTCAGGCGATATTCTTCCTTCAAACGCGAGAGCACCTTGTTAACCGTCACCGCGCCGTAGCCTACAGCGGCATACATATCATCTTCTGACTGAAAACCATATTTTTTCAAAATCAGCCGCTCTACCCATTCGGGCTTAAACAACAAGCTGTGCGAAAGGCCAAGACGCTTTAATTCTTTATCAATCATTTCGCGCCCGCGGAGAACATTCTCCTCGCGGCGTTCTTTTTTAAACCATTGGTTAATTTTGGTTCTCGCCTGCGAGGTTTTACAAATTTTCAGCCAGTCGCGGCTCGGGCCGTGCATGGCTGAAGAGGTAATAACCTCAACAATATCACCGTTTTGCAGGCAATAATCAAGTGTTGCGATTTTGCCGTTGACTTTTGCACCCGTCATTCTGCACCCCACGGCGCTGTGGATGGAAAAGGCAAAGTCAATGGGTGTTGAGCCGGCAGGCAGGTTAATAACATCACCCTTGGGCGTAAACACAAACACCTCATCGGCAAACATATCAATTTTCAGGGTTCGCATAAAATCGTCTGAATCAACGGTTTCGTTCTGAATCTCCAGAATTTTACCAATCCATTCGAGTTTATCATCCATATCATTTTTACCGGATGAACCCTCTTTATATTTCCAATGCGCCGCGATACCGTATTCAGCAATGCGATGCATCTCTTTTGTTCGAATCTGAATTTCAAACGGCATACCGTTCGGCCCCATCACCGTTGTGTGAAGCGATTGATACATATTAGGTTTGGGCATAGCAATGTAATCTTTAAAACGCCCGGGGATGGGATAATACAGTTCGTGCACCATACCAAGCACGGCGTAACAGTCTTTCACGCTGTCAACAATGGCGCGAACGGCAAACAGGTCATAAATTTCATCAATCGACTTGTTCTGTGTGAACATTTTTCTGAAAATGCTGTAAAAATGCTTGGCGCGCCCCATCAGTTGCGCCTCAATGCCAAGTTCTGTCAGGTGCTTGCGGAATGTTTCGATAATATCGGCAATATATTGCTCGCGCTCCATTCGTTTCTGGCTGATGGATTCTGAAATTTCACGGTAGGCAATGGGGTCTAAATAGCGCAGAGACAAATCTTCAAGTTCCCACTTGATTTTAGACATACCAAGTCTGTGAGCAAGAGCTGCATAAACCTCAAGCGTTTCTCTCGCCTTTTCTCTCTGCTTTTCTTCAGACATTGCCGTTAAAGTTCGCATATTGTGCAGGCGGTCTGCCAGTTTAATCAAAATAACGCGAACATCTTTGGCCATAGCGAGAAACATTTTTCTTAAATTTTCAATCTGCTGGTCTTCTTTGCTGGTATATTGAATTTTGCTCAATTTGGTAACGCCGTCAACAATAATGCCAACACTGTCACCAAACTCGCGTGAAACTTCTGCAATGGTGCATTCGGTATCTTCCACAACATCGTGCAGCAGCGCACCAACAAGGCTGTCGCAATCAAGCTCCAAATCAGCTAAAATGTGCGCAACAGCCAAAGGATGAATGATGTAAGGTTCACCCGTATTTCTGAGTTGACCCTTGTGTGCTGATTCGGCCAGTTCATAGGCACGGGTCAACTTTTCAATATCAAAATGTGGATTGTAGGTCTGAACTTTCTGAATCAGAACCTCAAAGGTTTTATCTTCCATAGATAATCTCCTGCCTATGACGAAAGCCGCAAATCTTTCAAAAGAAGTTGAGCGCGCCGTTCGCCACGATACACATTGGATTCTAAATTAAAAACAATATCAACCACATCACCAGCTGAGAGAACACCGGCAAGTTCGCCCATTGAAAAGCCAACCGCCTGCGCCGAAACTGTTCCATCAGAAAGTTGCAGGCGCAAATGTTTCCCCTCGCTCATTGTGTAAACCCCCGTCACGGTGAGCGCACCGCAAAAGAAAACAGGGTTCGGGTTGTGCATGCCGAAAGGCTCTAACACCGAGAGTTTATCAACCGTATGCAGGTTGGCATATTCAAGTGGAAGCCTTGTATCAATCACCAGTGTGGGAATAAAATCCTCCTGTGAGAGTTTTTCTGCCGCATAGGCATTGATGGCAACGCGAAAATCATCAATTTTCTCGGTTAAAAGCGTCAAACCTGCCGCAAGTTCATGCCCGCCGAAGCGAACCAGATGCGCTCCGCAACAAGACAGCGCATCAAACAGGCTAAAACCTTTAATGCTTCTCCCCGAGCCTTTGCTTTCGCCACCGTCAGAGCTGATCAGCACGCAGGGCTTGTTATATTTTTCAGTTATCTTTGAGGCAACAATGCCAATAATGCCGCTGTGCCAACCTTCCTTTGAAAGAACCAGCAAGTCGGATCGTAGCCATGT
>JAZRUU010000031.1:0-11938 GCA_045652725.1 Clostridia bacterium
TGTCTGCCAGTTCCAGCACACTCGCTCAGAAATTCATTATACATCAATTATTTCTCTTTGTCAAGTTCTTTTTCTCATATTTTTTTCTTTTTCTTTCTTGCATTTTTTTGAAAGTTGCGATATACTAATTATAGTATAATGGGGAAAATTTGAAATTTCTTTTTAAAATTACATTCTTATTTTGAGAAACCATAAGAATGTTCTATACAATGACAGCAATAAAAACGAAAGGAAATGATTTTATGAATTTTTTTGATGTGTTAAATCTCATTGGCGGCTTGTGCCTGTTTTTGTTCGGTATGAACATAATGGGTGACGCTTTAGAGCGCCGGGCCGGCAACAAATTGAGCAATCTTATTGGTAAATTGACTACAAACCGCATTGCCGGATTTTTTACCGGTCTTGCCGTAACCGCTATTATTCAGAGTTCTTCAGCAACCACCGTAATGGTTGTGGGTTTTGTTAACTCCGGTCTGATGACGCTAAAGCAATCCGTCGGCGTTATTATGGGTGCCAACATCGGTACCACCATAACGGCCTGGATTTTAAGTTTGGGTGGCATTGAAAGTGACAACTTTTTCCTGCAACTGTTAAAACCCACCTCGTTCACACCGGTGCTTGCGTTAATCGGTATTGCTTCTATTCTCTTTGGCAAAAGCAACAAGAAAAAAGACACCGGCATGATTCTTCTGGGCTTTGCCGTTTTAATGTTTGGTATGGATGCGATGTCTGCCGCTGTGGCAGGTCTGCGCGATGTGCCCGCCTTCCGTGAAATGTTTATTATGTTCTCTGAACCCATTTTAGGTGTTGTGGCCGGTGCAGTTTTAACGGCTATCATCCAGTCATCTTCTGCCTCGGTTGGTATTTTGCAGGCGCTGACTGTTACGGGCCAGATTTCTTACGGCGCTGCCTTCCCCATTATTATGGGTCAGAACATTGGTACCTGTATCACGGCCATTCTCTCGTCATTCGGTGCGAACCGCAACGCCAAGCGCGTGGCTTTGGTGCATTTATCCTTTAACATCATCGGCACAACGATTCTTCTGGTTGTTCTTTATGTTGTAAGGGCGTTCTTTGCACCTGCAATTTTAAATGTAACCGCAAGCCATTTCGGCATTGCTGTGGCACATTCAATTTTCAATTTCCTCTGCACCATCATTCTGCTCCCGATGGGCTCTTTCCTTGAAAAACTGGTTTGCAAACTCGTTCCCGATGCCAAAACGCAGGAAAAGAAGACAGAACTCGATGAACGCTTGCTGGCAACCCCCACAGTTGCGCTTGAAAGCAGCCGCAAGTATGCCATTGAAATGGCCACCTGCGCCATCACGGCTTTAAAAGACAGTTTGACCGCTCTGTTTGATTATAAAGAATCTCTCGCTGAAGACATTCGTGCCCGCGAAGAAGAAAGTGACCATTATGAAGATATTATCGGCAGTTATCTGGTAAAAATCAGTTCACACCAGATTGATGAAAAAGCAAGCGTCGATGCGGCTAAACTTCTGCACATCATCGGCGACTTTGAGCGCATTTCAGACCACAGCGTTAACATGCTTGAGTCGGCTGAAGAAATGCGCGAAAAAGGCATTGAATTTACCGAAGCGGCTAAAGCCGAACTTCGGGTTCTGGCAAATGCCGTTTCTGAAATTACCGATCTGGCGTTGCAGGCATTTATTGACGATGATTTAGAGGCCGCACTTTCTATTGAGCCGTTGGAAGAAATCATCGACCGTTTAAAAGAAAAACTGCGTACTATGCACATTGGTAGACTGCAGCAGGGTGATTGCAGCATTGAGGCAGGCTTTGTTTGGTCTGACCTGCTCACTAATTTAGAGCGCACCTCTGACCATTGCGCTAACATTGCAGGATGCATCATCGAGACATCAAGCTCCTTGAGCATGCACGAAAGCCTGCACATTATCAAGTCAGAAAGTTCTGATTTTAAGAAAAAGTTTGCGGCTTAC
The DNA here is from genome assembly GCA_045652725.1 of Clostridia bacterium. GTDB lineage: Bacteria > Bacillota > Clostridia > UBA1381 > UBA9506 > UMGS755. Next base: position 1,962 of record JAZRUU010000031.1, read on the forward strand.
TCTGCAAAATATGCACTTCCCAAAAGCGAATAAATGATTCTGCCACAAGGGCTCCGGCTTGCGCCGGAGCCCTTGTTATTTAAGGCGTGACTATTGACAAATTTCTGCAAAAAATGTATACTAAACATATTACAAAACAGAAGGTGAATAGTTAATGACAAACGATGTTTTTATCAGTTACGAGTCAACTGACAAGCACACGGCCGATGCAATTTGTTCAACACTTGAAAACAGCGGCATTCGCTGTTGGTTTGCCCCGAGAGATATTCTGCCCGGCAGCAACTGGCCGCAAAGCATTACAAGTGCTATTAAAGCCAGCAAAATCATGGTGCTCATTTTCAGCAAAAACTCAAACAAGTCAAATCAGGTTTCAAAAGAACTGAATCTCGCCGTTTCTAACAATTTAATGATTATCCCCTTTAAAATAGATGATTCTGAGCCCAACGGCAGTATGGAATATTTTCTGGCAGACAGGCATTGGCTTGATGCAATTGATGGAGACAAGCAGGTGCAAATTAACAACTTACGAGATGTGGTTGCCTCTGTTTTAAATAAGACCGGCCACTCTGCCCCTCCTTCACCGCCCGTGCCGCCCACACCGCCGGCGCCACCAACACCGGCGCCCCCCGAACCAAGTGAAAAAATTGGTTTTTGGGAGGCCTATAAACTGTTCTGGAAAAATTGCTTTGATTATAAGGGCTGCACTACCCGCGCAGAATTCTGGAAGGCTTATGCAATGAATTATTTTATCTCCTTTCTGGTGGGCTTGTTACTCGGCATAGCATTTGGTAACGCAGAGGCTACATCAGTTTTCGTTGTACTTTATGGACTGGCCACCGCTTTGCCTACTCTCTCAATTTGGGTTCGTCGCATGCACGATTCCAATCACAGCGGTCACTGGCTGTGGCTCTGTTTCTCCTTGTATGGCGCTGCGGTTCCTTTTGTCTTTTTATTCTTTAAATCTGTTATCGAAAATAACCGTTTCAGAAATAACTGAAAAATATATAACAAAATCCCCTAATGTAAAAGGTGTAGCCGCTTGCGGCTACACCTTTATTTTTATCTTTTAATCAAACCATACTTCACTTTAATTCTCTCAAGTTTGTCTACCATAGAGCCGGAGATAAACCAAAGAAAAAACGCCGTTGCCAATGCATGAACCAAATCCATAGACACACCCGCAACGCAGGCCGTGGCAATCATCTCCCAGGTGATTTTATTTTGCCACATAATGATGGATGCCGGATTCATAATGCCGCCGTAAATAATAAAGGTTGCCAAAAAACCGAAGATGCACAAAGATGCTCTTGTTTTTCTCAAAATTCCTTTTGTAAAAAGCACGCCCGCAATAAAACCTATTATTCCAAAAGCAAACATCTGCCACGGTGTCCACGGGCCGTGACCAAAGAAAAAGTTTGAAACAAACCCGCTGACTGCACCTACCAAAAATCCCGTTTCGCCACCAAAACACACGCCGGCGATAATTGCAAGGGCGACAACCGGTTTAAAGCCGGGGAGCATAAAAAACGCCGCTCTGCCCGCAACGGCAATGGCACACTACACGCTTATCACAATCAGTTCTCTTGCTTTGGGTTTTCTCCACTCAAACACCATGCAAAACGGCAACATCGTTTCCAGAATGATGAGCAAACTGATAAAATAATACTTTCTGTCACCCAAAAAGAACACACCGACATAAATGGTCAGCGGGATGAAAAGCAGAACCAAAAAAGTTGCCCACAGGCTTCTTTTAGTCAGTTTTCTTCCCGATTTTGAAGTTTGCTTGACTGCTATTCCAATCTCTCTTTGAGGAAAGAAACAGAAAAATGAAACAAAAACTTCAACCAGCGCAAGAATTTGCAGAACACCGGGACCCGAAACATTCCACCTTGCAAGGCCTGATACATCAACACCCGTTAGAAAGAATACTGATGTTAACGCAAAAAGAAAGGCAAAAATACTGCCGATAACAATTCTTGCGGGCGTGAGTTTTCTTATTTTTTCTTTTTGCGGTTTAATTTCGCTTTCAGGTTTATAAAGTTCTGTATTGCAAACCCTTTTTTCTTTCTTTTTTACTTCTCCACCGCAGGCAAAAATGATATCTTCAGCCAGAACCGCATCAAAAAGGTGCGTTCTCGCCATACGGTTTGCAGATGTTGTGTAGAAATTCTTGCCCTTGAAAAATTCTCTCGGCGTGTCAACAGATGTGATACTTCCGTCAAAAACAAGGGCGCATCTGTCGGCATATTCTGCACAGAACTCAACATCGTGAGATACCATTAAAACGGTAACGCCGTTTGCTTTTATGTCAAAAAGAATGTCTGCAAATTCTTCTTTAAAATGTGCATCCATCCCCTTTGTCGGTTCGTCAAGAAGCAATATTTCGGGCTCTTTAATGAGTATTTTAGCAATAGCGGCCCGTTGCTGTTCACCGCCCGACAAGTCATAGGGATGCATTTCTAAAAGACTCTCTATTCGGCAAAGGGCAGATATGTCTTGTACTTTTTTTTCTTTTTCTTCCCTTGTCCATTTCTTTTCAGATAACATTTCTAAAAGGTCAAGATAAACGGTTTTTTGGGCAAACACGCTCTGCGGATTCTGTGGAAGAACGCCCAGCAGACCATCATATAAGTTTTTAATTTTCAAAACGCTTTGCCCTTTTATCAACACCTCACCTCTGTATGGCGTGTTAAGCCCCGATATGAGTGAAAGTGCCGTCGTTTTCCCCGTGCCGTTGCCACCGAGCAGGCAGAACAGTTCACCTCTGCAAACGCTTAAATTAAACCCCTTGATTACATCGGGCAATTCCTTTTCATACCTGAACCAGGCATCTTTCATTTCTATGACCACTTCTTTGTGGGTTTTAACAGCATCTTTCGGAATCAGGTCGGGATGCAACGCGTTTTCCTTTGCATAATTTTCAAGCCACGCTCTGCCTTCTCTCACCGTTACAGGGCAAGGCAGAGAATTTTTGACTGCCCCGTGGACTCTTACCGGGGTCGGAAGCGCCTTATACATATCGTGATGTTTGGCTTCGAGAATTTTTCCAACTTCTGCGGGCGCTTCATCCGCAATAATTTTGCCGCTATCCATAACCAGGATTCTATCCGCCATCTGAAAAGCTTCTTCCAGCCGTTGCTCGGTGAGAATAACGGTTGTGCCGAGTTCGCGGTTTATTTTTTCAAGCGTTTTCAAAAATTCACCGGCGGCAATTGGGTCAAGCTGACTTGTAGGCTCGTCAAGAGTTAAAACCGAAGGTTGCATCACCATAACAGAGGCAAGGTTTAAAAGCTGTTTCTGCCCGCCCGAAAGTTCGGTTACTTTCTTATAAAACCAAGCCTCAATACCAAAGAACGACGCCATTTCAGAAACCCGCGCCCTGATTTCATTCTGCTTGTAACCAAGGCTTTCAAGGCCAAAAGCAAGTTCGTGCCACACCTTGTCGGTCACAATCTGGTTGTCGGGGTTCTGCATCACAAAACCAATGCCTGATGTCTGTTCTTTGGCATCGCACTCTGCAAGAATTTTACCGTTAAAATAAATATTTCCGCTTACCTCGCCAAAAGGTGACAATGATGACTTTAACAGCCTTAAAAGGGTTGTTTTGCCGCATCCCGATTTACCGCACAAAAGAACAAATTCACCCTGATTAACTGTGAAATTTATATCGTCAAGCGCCTTATCTGTTCTATTCGGATACATAAAACTTAAATTTTCGACCTTAAAACTTTCCATTTTCTCACCTCCCAAAGTTCAATAATGACAGGGCATATACAAAGTAATAAATATGCCAGAAATATGCTTATGCCAAACGGCGAAACTGCCGCCGCCTGAATGGATGGGAAATAGCTGAAGTGCATACCGCCCATTACATTTCCCACAAGCGTATAAAGCCCTAAAACCAAAATGCAAACAAGCGCTTTTTTATCCCGCTTGTCAAATGTAAATATTGAAAACGCTGTTCTCCCCGGCAGCCCATACCCGCGGGATTTCATACTGTCTGCCGTTTCAATGGCATTTTCAAGCGCCCATGTTGTCATAATGGATAAGATAGCAAGACTGTTTTTTGCCCGTTTTATGATGCTGCCGTTTGACACATCCCGCCCCATGCATTTTTGTGCATTTGTCACGACCTTAAGTTGTGCCGAAAATTTTGGAACGAACCGAAGCGTCATAGAAATAACAAGTGACATTGCCGGAATGATTTTGCCGAACAAATACATAAATTTGTCGCTCGTCATCACCTCATTATAGCAGGAGAAATGGCAAATAACACTCGCAATCATAACCGCCGCGCAAAGCCCGTAAATGATAGATTCAAGCGTTAATGGGTTTCCGCCCGGCAGATATTTTATAATGGTAACACCCTCGTGGTTAAAGGCAGGGTTAATCAGCGCCATTAAAAGAAGCATCGGGAGCATATACAGCAAGTTTGTTTTAATTGCTTTTTTGCCTTTGAGCATCACAGAATATGTAAAACCACTCACAAGCGAAATAATAAGACACGCAGGATGCATAAAAAAGCAGGCAAACCCGATGACAAACACAAAATATATGAAATTGACAATCGGATGATATGTTTTAAATTCGCTCATTGATTGTTCCTCTTTTCTACACAATTACCTTGCAACATCCCTGCCGGAATTACAGGTATATATAAACTCAATTTTATCCCCGGGTTTTAGTATATACTGCGAGCACCCATAACCGGGAACAGTTCCATTCACCATATATAACCAGCCGGAAAGTTCTCCGCAATCTTTTTCATACAGATTTGAAATTCCTTTAATATATACCGTATTATATATCGGTGAGTTAACAAAATCAATATGTATCTTATTTTTCTTAAGTTCCCTTGTTAAAATATTAAATGCACTTTCTCCATCATAATAAACAACCTTTGTTTCAGGAAATATGATTCCGTCTTGTGGTAATATCATTACTTTTTCCTGATTGAGCTTATCGCTATTTTCAAAAACAGAATGACAGCTCACTGATAATGTGCAATATAGCGCCTCTTCATTTATGGTTTCTGTTGTAGCTGTATCGTTTGCATTTTCGTTATGTTGAGTGTTCGTTTCACCAAGTTTTTCCTGGTTTTCTTCTGTTTTTTCTGCCGGGATTTTCTCTTTTTCTTCCAAAATACCATCATTATCTTTTTTTGCAGCAGAGAGTGGCAAACGCTCATTTGCCACTTCTGCCACGGGATTTGAGACAGGTTTTGTTTCATTTACTTTGATGAAATTTACCTTATTGCAAAAGACAATGATAACTGCGGCCAGCAAAAAAACACTTGCAGTCAATACTGTTTTTTTCATAACAAGCTCGCCCCGATAAGCATATTATAAACGCTCTGTGCTACTTCGGCCCTCGTTACTGCTTCTTTGGGGTTTATCTCAATCACGCTTTTATCCAGAATGGCTTCGTTAAAACAAAAGGCAAGCGCAGTTTTAGCCCAGTCAGAGGCTTTTACATAATCAGAAAATTCGGCAAGGGTGTTTCTTATGCTTACCTCGTTGTCATCAGCATTCATGCCACAAAGCATGGCAGCGCGCAAAATCATTGTCGCCGCTTCCTCCCGTGTAATCTTTCCATCCGGAAGAAACTCCTTTTCTGATACGCCATTGACTATACCATAACTATAAGCAGTATTAACATATACACGATACCAATCCGTCTCCGAAACATCGTCAAATATCTTGTCTTTCTTTTCCGGCAGGCCTAAAGCTCTTACAACAATAGTTGCAAATTCTGCTCTTGTCATTGTCTCATCCGGACAATAAATTTCATCCGTTTTACCATTGATAATACCTCTTACAGCAAGCTCTTCAATGGCTTTTTGATTTTCATGATTTTGCACATCGTGAAAAGTTTTTTCAGAAAAAACAACCGGAACAATTTGCACATCTTCATGCTTTTCACTCAGCCCTTGAGGCGTATCTATATCCGCCGGTGTTTCACTTGTTTCTTCTTTTTCCTGCTTATCATTTGTTACTGCTGATGTTCCTCCGCCACTCCAAGAGTGAGTCGGTCTTTTTTCCGTGGTTGCCCTTGCCTCATTTAGAGGATAGTCTTTAAAATCATAAATCATTTTATTTTCATTATATAATTTCCAGGCAAGAAGGCCCCTTAAACCTTGCTCCGTTGAAAAAGAATTTTCAACAGGCAAAAATCCGTCAAAGTTCTCATTGGATTGTTTCATAAGTCCATCTAGTAGGCTCTTATCATTCTTCATAACGGTTTCAGGGTTTATGCCAACCGCAGCAAGGCCGGCCACGGCCAAGCCGGTTGACGCTGCATTGCCCATAGAACCATCGTTGCCCTGATATGCGATAATTAAAGCTGCAGTTTCATCAACAACAGTTTTAATATCTGTATTTATATCGTAGTAAGGCGCAAGGGCACGAAGCATAGGTGCTGCTCCATCAACTCCCCAGCTCGTATCCTGCCAGGCTGCTTTTCTTTCAAGCGCCGTCGAAATCAGAAAATCAATCGTTTCCTGAGTGGCATATTCAGCACCTTGTTGCAACGCTATCAACACATAAGGAAGTGTATATTCATAATAGGGCACGGCAACCGATTCTTCTGTAATCTGCTCTGTAAGTTTTTCTACAATATCAATGGCTGTTCCATTTTTTCTGTATGTATGTTTTGCATCATAGCCTAACGCCCGAAGAGCAATCACTGCTTTTGCAAGGTCTCCCTGAGAGGATGAAGAATCAGCCAGGGCAATGATTGCATCTGCAAAACATTGCTTTTGTGCATCTGTAAAGAAAGATTGACCTTCCGGCTGTACTGCAAAATAATCGGCAAAATCTGCAACAAACCAACAAAAATTTCCGTCATTTATAATGCTTTCGGTAAGATATTTCTTTACAATGTTATCAATTTGTTCTTCTGTTGTAACAACAGTAATATCTTCTTCAGGCTCATCTACAGGGGTATCTGAGGGAATATCTTCAGGCGGAATAACAACATCCTGTACCGTAATTACGCACACGGGTGCTTCAATGGCTGTAACGGTATCTTCGCCTACCACCTTGGTTTTAACAGCAGAAATAACATACTCTCCACACGCATCAAATGAAATTGATACTTCTCCCTCTGCATCTGTTATGTTTTCTGTCTCAACGCCGTTGATTGTTATTGCTGCGTCTGCACAAGCAGAAAAACAGAGCCCCTCTGCCGTATATTCACCTTGTGATAACACTAAATCTATACTTTCTCCCAATTGAACGGTTTCTCTTCTCTTATCAAATTTTGTATAAACCTCTGTATCGGGATACAGAGTTTTATTAATACAAAATTCAACATAGTCCCCATGCTCGATTTCATGGGTCGGGCCCCATACATCTTCTTCGCCAAAGTTCACCTGATATGTAAAGTTTCCGCTGGTATCTTCCCAAAATTTTAGAATATATAATCCGTAATCTCCTATTGCCGTCTCATAGCCGGATAGACCTGTTTCACAGAATTCTTCGTGCACAGCTTTAAAAACATCATCCAGCGTATAGGTTTCTTTGCCGGAAAGTTCAACAGAAGCCATTGCAACAGGGTAATCCTCTTTATCTCTCAAGATTTCTCCATATTGACTGACAGTTACATACGCCGTTATTGTATTGTGTTCACCTTCACCTGCAAAAACCGGTATGCAAAGCAAACTCAGAACCATTACTGTAACTAAAATTAAAGATACTATTTTTTTCATTATTGAATCCTCCATTTACATTTTCTGCTTTGTTTTTGAATGCTTCTTCACCTCCCTACCGCAGAAAACAAAAAAACTGCGGCAATTTTTCTTTGAAAAATTACCACAGCTGAGTTTTTCTGTGATGAATCACAATTCAGTTGAATCGCAACTGAAAATATTATCTCTATGCAAAGCAGCACTTACGAGATAACACCAAAGCAGGTCATGTGACTTACATCATATAGACAAATTTGTCTGCATTTTTGCATCCTGCCTTCTCAGTTTCCCAATGACTATCTTTCGATAACGGATGCAAAAACTTCGATGCACACACCGACAGTTCTCGTTGGGGATTCTCACCCCATTCCCTTTCCACCGACTATGCCTTGCAGATAGGCCTTTACAGCATAATCGACACTCTGTGTGAATGTATTAAATTTTAATTTATTTTATCATATAGAAAGACCAAAGTCAATGAGAAAATCACGATTTCTGCACTTATAAAACTGAGGCAGAAAGCATAAAATCAGCATCATAAAGAAATAACGGCACGGAAAAATCCGTGCCGTTTATGCGTTCATCAGAATAAATCAGCATGTACCACATCATTAACTTGTATTAAATCTTTCCTAGTACAACAAAAATAAAAACTTTCATCATTCAAAAATTCTTTAATAGTTTTCTTTGCTATATAGTAATGATCATTATCGATCTTAACCTCGACCATCGGCTTTTTCCCAATCATAATTTCTCTGTTTATCACCTTGCAAATAGCACTGTTCTCTGTTTTTTCGCTAACCGCTTTCCCAAATAATTTAATTTTGCATTGATATCGCTGATTGATTTTCATAAAGTTGAAATTTTTATCACTGACTACTGCAGAATCATCAAAACATTCTTCAATAATTCCTGATTCTATATTTTTTAATTTTAAAAACCGAGTTGCATCAGTTGCTGCAATTTCTATTAATTCATACATTCACTTTTCCTCCTTAATCAATTGGATAAAATGTAACAATATATCCGTTTGTTCCATATGCTACTCTATATGTATTTTCATTAAATACATAATCGGCAAATAACCCTTTCGCATTACTTCCAGTTTTCACAGGTGATGTTTTCAGTATGTCAGATAGTAATTGTGGGATATCTGTAATGTTTTGTACTGCAAAATCATTTGCGTGTCTTTCCAAAATATGCACTAATCCAGAAGTATGATTTCCTTGTTCTAACCAAAGTAGTTTGTCATCAACAGTTTTGACAACTGCTATCACTTTCTGGGGATTATATTATATTTAACATTACTTTTAGCAAGTTCATCTAATAATTCTTGCGGTTTTAAAGATTTATTAGCATTTAAGCTTAACCTAATATTATCTTTTCTTATTGCAATATCATCAATTACATCTTTAGTTTCTTGCGTAACTACGCCTGCTGCATCGTCTGCATTTCCAGTCACACCGTGGGGTACATTTGTCATCGCACTTTTCCCCATCTGATATGCCCCAAAAACTGTAGTGGCAACGCCAAGTGAATCCAGCCAATGCTGAAGAGAAAGGGGTTCTTCAGAGTTTATTGCACCCGACACAAGGGAACGGTTCTGCTGTGTTGTTAACATTTTAGAACATGACAGAGCCGTCCCCTTGTGTTCTTTTCTTCGCTTTGAAAGCAGGTGACTCAAATATGATTACTGTTCATATCAATATCCATTCAAACATATCTTTGAAATCCTTAAAACAGTCTTCGCAAATCCAATGATATCTATCCTCTGTAGAGTATGCTACCTTGGTTGAGCTATCTATTCTTTCAGAACAAAATGCACAATGTTCATGTTCCCAGCCTTCGCGATACGGTTTGAACGAACCTTTTATCAAACTCTTTTTGTATAAATAGTTCATTTGATTTGTTAATCTCCAATCATTATTATTCATATGGTGTTCTCCTATCACTTTTTTTCTATTCTTCCATCCGGAAATACTCTATAATTATTTCCTTTGGCATCACTATAATCCCAATGAGGACCAATTGGATCCCCATGCTTTAAATCTGCATTCCATTTTTCTCCTGTTTTGGAATTATACCAGTTTCCTTTTCCTTTATCAGGAGTAGATTTTCCTCTCCATTCAAATCCCTTACCAGGAGATTTACTTGGGTTGCTTCCAGGATATTTAATGGATTTTTTGAATATTTTTGCCGAATCGCTTACATTATCCGCCTTCTCTGCAACCTTCGCAGCATCTACTGCCTTATCAGCCATCTTAGCAAGTTTTGCTGTGTCCCCAACTTC
>JAZRUU010000032.1:0-3709 GCA_045652725.1 Clostridia bacterium
CTTTGCCCGGCGCCTAAATCGCCAGGCGCGCCAATACGGGTGAAAATTTTCTCACAAATGCCAACGGTGCAGGCCTCGGCCGGCACAAAAGAACCGATTCGCGCCATAATCACAATCAGCGCCACCTGACGCATATAGGTCGATTTACCTGCCATATTCGGGCCGGTGATGATTAAAAATCGGTCATCTTTGCAGTTTAAATGTGAATCGTTAGGCACGAAAAGTTCGTTCTTTAAAACCTTTTCAACAACAGGATGCCGCCCCTGTGTGATGGAAACGGTGTCAGACATATCTACCGTGGGCATCACATAATTATTTTTGGCCGCCGTTTCGGCAAAAGAACAGATAACATCTGAAACGGCAAGGGCGCTCGCTGTAGCCTGAAAACGCGCCACATCTTTTGCGAGCATATCACGGATTTCGCAAAAGATTTTAAATTCACGCTGGCGCAGGCGTTCTTCAGCACCCAGCAAACGATCTTCAAGCACCTTTAAATCGGCGGTGATGTATCGCTCATTGTTGACAAGTGTTTGTTTTCTGATATAGGTTTCGGGCACGGCGCCTTTGAAGGATTTTGGCACATCAATATAGTAGCCGAATACCCGGTTATAACTGATTTTAAGCGTTTTAATGCCGGTGGCCTCGCGCTCGGCGGCCTCCATCTCGCGAACAGCATCCTGACCGTTTACCTGCAGGTTACGGTCGGCATCAATTTCTTCGCAGTAGCCTTCTTTAATAATGCCACCGTCACGGGCCGTTGCGGGAGCATCATCTGAAATGGCGGCTTCTAACACATCAAGCAGGTCACCCATTGTGTCAAGTTGCATTGAAAGTTCATCAAAAAGCGGGGCAGAAAGACGCGCGAGCAAAAGTTCAATTTCGGGCAGAGCCAAAAGCGAACGCTTGATGGCGAGCAAATCCTGCGGGCCGGCAGATTTACACACCACGCGGCCGATTAAACGCTCTAAATCCTGAATGCCGGATAAAATATCCATCATATCTTGCCGCAGTTCTGCATTTTTCACTAAAATGTCAACCGCTTGCAGGCGCTTTTGAATTTTGGTGCAACTTGTTAAGGGTTTTTCTAAAAAACTGCGGAGCATACGCGCGCCCATAGAGGTTTTGGTTTTATCTAAAACCCAAAGGAGTGAACCGCGCTTTTCATCGCGCCGCATTGTTTTGGTCAGTTCTAAATTCCGGCGGCTGCCGGCATCAATCTCCATATAGTCACTGGAGGCATAAAAATTCACCTTGCGAATGTGAGTTAAAAATGTTTTTTGAGTTTGGGTAAGATATTCAAGCAACATACCCAGGGTGTTAATCACAACGCTGTCTTCTGAAAGGGAGAGGCTGTGGAGTGATTCTGCCTGAAACTGGCGCAGAATCAAACTGCACGAGTGTTCATAGTTAGGTTCTTCGGGCACTTTATCCATACGAACGGTAAACAAAAGGCGTGCCTCACGCATAAAGTTCTCGTGGGTGTAAAGCGAGGCCGAAAAAATCATTTCAGCAGGGGCATAGCGCGCCAGTTCATCAATCAGTTTTTGCCAGCTTGGCAGGGTAACCAGAAAGAGTTCGCCGGTGGTAACATCGGCAAAAGCGGCGCCGTAGCCGCTTGCATCACTATAAGCAGCGCAGAGAAAGTTGTTGCTTTTTTCATCAAGGTGGGCGGCATCGGTCACGGTGCCCGGGGTCACCACGCGAATTACATCACGCGGGAGAATGCCTTTCACTTCGCCCGGCTCTGCCATTTGCTCGCAAATGGCAACCTTGTAGCCGCGGTCGGTTAAACGGCCAATGTATGTATCGGCCGCGTGAAAGGGAACACCGCACATGGGGTTATTTTCAACATCCGGCTTGCCCTCGCTGTTTTTTGTGCGGCTGGTTAAAGCCAAATCGAGCAGCCTTGAAGCAACGCGAGAGTCTTCACCGAACATTTCATAAAAGTCGCCCATACGGAAAAACAGAATCGCATCCGGATATTCTTTTTTTAGTTCATAATAGCGCTCCATTGCCGGCGTCATCTGAAATTCCTCCTTTTTGTTTTGTGTTTTTTAGTGGCAACCGCTGCAACCTGAGCAGTTGCCGGAGCATCCGCCGCCTTGTTCTTCGCCGCGAACATGGTAAGCAATAATTTCATTAACCTGTGAAATTAAGCGGTTAAATTCGCTTTTGGCTTCTAAATATTCTCTGGCGGTGGCATTTTTTGAAAGTTCTGCCATGTTTTCGCTCATTCTGGCGCGGTAACCCTCAAGTTTTTCGGGTGTCATACCGCCGCCCTGACGCATTTCTTCAGCCAGTGCCTTGCTCTGTTCATCATAGGTTACAACGGCAGCCTGTGCTGATTCATCACTTAAAAACGAAAGTTCCTGCTCCTGATAGCGCTTGAGTTCTTCTGACTCGGCAATCAGTGCGCCCAATTCGTGTGCTTTTTTTAAAATTTCTTCCATCTTTATTTTCCTTTCTAGCGGTCGCCATTACGCTCGCCAAGCAGCGACCAGGTATTTGTTTTTGTTATGGTAACGGTGACATAGTCACCCTCTTTAATGCCGTCTTCTTTGGGAAAGTTCACAATTTTTCCACCCGGGGTGCGCCCCGTGAGCATTTGCACATCGGTCTTGCTTTCGCCTTCAACCAAAAGTTCAAAGGTCTGGCCCAGGCAGGCATCGTTAATCTCTCTTGAAATGCGGTTTTGCACCTCTAAAAGACGGTTAAAGTTCTCGTGCTTTTCTTCGTCAGAGATCGCATCTTCCATCACGGCGGCAGGGGTGCCTTGCCGTTTGGAATATATGAAAGAGAAAACGCTGTCAAACCGAACGGTTTTTAAAACTTTTACGGTTTCTTCAAAATCTTCTTTCGTTTCATTGGGGAAGCCGACAATAATATCGGTCGTGAGAGAAATGCCCGGCATTTTTTCTTTCACACGGCGCACAAGGTCAAGATATTGCGCCTGTGTGTAGCGGCGGTTCATAGCGGCAAGAATCCTGTCACTGCCGGCCTGAAAGGGCAGGTGCAGTTGCGGCATAACCTTGTCGCAGGCCGCCATTGCATCAATGAGTTTGGGGCTCATATCTTTGGGGTGTGAGGTCATAAAGCGAATGCGCCGAAGCCCCTCAACTTTGTTGATTTGCACCAAAAGGTCGGCAAAATCAATCTCCTGCGGCAAATCTTTGCCGTAGGCGTTCACATTCTGACCCAAAAGCGTAATTTCTGTCACGCCGTTTGCCACGAGTTCTTTTATTTCAGAAAGAACATTCTCGGGCAGGCGGCTGCGCTCGCGGCCGCGGACATAGGGCACAATACAGTATGTGCAGAAATTGTTACAGCCATACATAACCGAAACCCAGGCTTTGGCGTTGCCTTCACGGTAAACGGGAATATCTTCACAGATAACCCCCTCAGAATCTTCAACCGAGATAACGGTTTTTTCACCTTCAAGCGCCTCATAAAGAATCTGGGGGAATTTGTGCAGGGTGTGCGTGCCGAACACAAAAGAAACATGTTTATATTTCTGTTTAATGGTTTTTGCCATATGCTCCTGCTGCATCATACAGCCGCAGATGCCGATCTGCAAATGCGGGCGGCGGCGCTTTTCGTGCACGAGCGCACCAACATTGCCTAAAACGCGCTGTTCGGCACCTTCGCGAACCGCGCAGGTGTTATATAAAATCAGGTCTGCTTCTTCTTTTTCTTCGGTGAATTCATAACC
>JAZRUU010000033.1:0-4156 GCA_045652725.1 Clostridia bacterium
CCCGAAATGGAGCAACCCTTGGTAATCATACTGTCTCATACTGAGGCAGAGTCTGCAATGAAGGTTGAGGACCAATCAAAATTGCGCGCATAAATCCGCAAACCGTCGTCATCAAGGTTTAAGACACAATCAGAGTTTAGTAAATCCATATTGGCTTCCCACAGGCTTTCGGTAGTGCCGACATCTTTCCAATAACCCGAAAACTCCCACGAAAAGAGGCGTTTTTGGTCAGCAAGCATTGCGGGAATGATATTTTTGCCAAAATCGTGTGCTGATTTTTCGTCTTTATCATCTGCGGTGAGATAGTGTGTGAGCACATCGCGGCGAAACACATACACACCCATTGAGGCTTTGGTGCTTTTTGGTTTTTTGGGTTTTTCTTCAAATTCTAAAATCTGCCCATCGGCGCTTGTGTTCATAATACCGAAGCGCGTGGCTTCTTCTATGGGCACATCAATGACGGCAATTGTGCAATCGGCCCCGGTTTCTTCATGGCAGGCAAGCAATTTGCGGTAATCCATTTTATAAATATGGTCGCCGGAGAGCACCACAACCCCTTCAGGCTCATAGCGCTCAATAAAGCGCAGATTCTGAAAAATGGCGTTGGCCGTGCCCTCATACCACGACTTGGAGTTGATTTTTGTAAACGGTTGCAGAATGTGAACGCCGCCGCGGTTGCGGTCTAGCCCCCAGGGTTGGCCGCCGCCGATATATTCATTCAGTTCAAGGGGTTTATATTGGGTTAAAACCCCAACGGTATCAATGCCTGAATTTACACAGTTTGAGAGGGTGAAGTCAATGATTCGGTATTTGCCGCCAAAGGGAACGGCAGGCTTGGCAATGCTTCGCGTCAGGCTGCCAAGACGGCTACCCTGACCGCCGGCAAGAAGCATGGCAATGTATTTTTTTCTGTTAATCATGGTGCATCTCCTTTTGCCTGTAAAGGCCTGATTTCATAAAAAGCCGCTGAAAGAGGAGCAACGGTAAGGTTCACGCTCTGTGAAAAGCCGTGAAAAGGAATGGGTGTTGTGCTTTTGCCCGAAAGTTTTGTGCCCTCGCCGCCGTAGGCAACATCATCAGTTGAAAATATGCAACGAACACGGGCACGGCGCGGCAGACCGATGCGGTAATCATCGCGCTGTAAGGGCGAAAAATTAAAGATGCATAACAGTTCCTGCCCCTTTTTATTGCGGCGAATGAAGACTAAAATGTTCTGGGTGTTGTCATCTGGCACGAGCCACAAAAACCCCTCCCAGTTGTTATCAATCTCCCACAGGGGTGATTTTTTTAAATAGAGTTTGTTTAAGTCGCGAACGAAGGTATGGAATTTTTTGTGGTAGTCATAAGAAAGAAGCAACCAGTCGAGTTCCTTTCGGTAGTCCCATTCAATAAATTGTGCAAGTTCACCGCCCATAAACATCAGTTTTTTGCCCGGGTGTGCCATCTGATAGGCAAAAAAGGCTCTGAGTCCGGCAAATTTTTGTTCATACACGCCGGGAATTTTGTTGATGAGTGAGCATTTGCCGTGCACCACCTCATCGTGCGATAGGGGGAGCACAAAGTTTTCTGAAAAGGCATAGGTCATTGAAAAGGTGAGCCGGTGGTGCATACCGCTTCTGTAAAAAGGGTCGCAGGCCATGTAGGAAAGCGTGTCATTCATCCAGCCCATATTCCATTTAAACAAAAAACCAAGCCCCCCGACAGAGGCAGGCATTGTTACCATTGGCCAGGCGGTGGATTCTTCTGCAAACATTAAAACGGCGGGATTAAAGCAAAATGCGGCAGTATTTAGTTTTTGCAAAAAAGCGATCGCGCCGGTGTTTTCTTTGCCACCATATGCATTGGGGCGCCATGCGCCATCTTGTTTGCCGTAATCTAAATAGAGCATTGAGGCAACGGCATCTACGCGAATGCCGTCAATGTGGTAGCGGTCTAAATAAAACAGAACATTTGAGATTAAAAAAGACTGCACCTCACCGCGTTCATAGTCAAAAATTCTTGTTCCCCAATGGGGATGCTCATTTTTTAACGGGTCGGCATATTCATAACAGCAGGTGCCGTCAAATTCGTACAGTCCCATCGCATCTTTGGGGAAGTGTGCCGCCACCCAATCTATAATCACGCCGATGCCTGCAATGTGACATTCATTGACAAAATACATAAAATCTTCAGGTGTACCGTAGCGTGCTGTGGGGGCATAATACCCTGTTACCTGATAGCCCCAGGAACCGTCAAACGGGTGCTCGCTGATGGGGAGCAATTCAATGTGTGTGTAACCCATATCACAAACATAGGGGATGAGTTCATCGGCCAGTTTGCGGTAACTGAAAAAAGAACCGTCGGCAAATTGACGCCACGAACCGGGATGCACTTCATAAATGTTCATAGGCCTGCATAGCGGATTCTGTTTTTTCTGTTTTTGGCGGTAGGACGCATCTTTCCACAGAAAATCAGGCAAATCATAGAGTTTTGTGGCCGTGCCGGGGCGTGTTTCAAAGTGCAGACCGTAAGGGTCTGCCTTAAGAATGAACTCGCCGCCCGGCGTTTCAACCGAATATTTGTAGAGCGAGAAGGCAGAAAGGCCGCAAATTGTTACCTCCCAGATGCCGCCTTCGGTTATGCGGCTCATTGGGTGGGCAGACCTGTCCCAGAGGTTAAAATCACCAACCACCGAAACGCTTTTAGCATTGGGAGCCCACACGCGAAAAACATGTTGCGAATCGGAAATGCGGTGTGACCCCATAAACAGATAGGCGTTGTAGCACTCGCCTTTGTGAAAGCGTTCAAAATCAAGTGTGTTGGGGGTTTTGTTTTGTCTTGTAGTTGTCACCGTATCACCGTCCTTTTTTATGCGAAAAAAATTGTACAAATATATATGTATGCAAAAAGATAGAAATTTATGCTAGTTTTTTTCTTTGTGTCTGTGCGCTTTTCTTTTTCGTGTAGAAACACAGAGAAACAACAGCACAACCGTTGAGGGGAGCAGAGAGACGAGAGGGCTTATTGAAACATTTGTTGATGAGAAAACGGCAAAAGCAGGTGACAAAGCAAAAAATCGGGGATAAAGAAGATAGGTAAAAAGGGCAGAAAAGACGCTTTGCAGAAGTTTGCCGAGAATATAGGGCGTGACGGATAGGCCAGCAGGGGTGACAATGCCGCTGACCTGCAAAGCAACACACAAACCGCCAAAGCCAATGAGCGCTGAAAGAGCGCTGAACATCAGGCGGGGGGCAAGAGCGCTTTCAGTAAGTAAAACGGCACCGCCTGCCACCTCGGCCACAACATTGCAGAAAAAAACGACGGTTTGGGGCAGAAAAAAGTTAAGCACGGGCGAAAGACAGGCGGTTCCTGCCGCGAAAAAAAGAATGTAGCCACACACCAAAAGCAGGGTTTGTATGCTGTTTGTAACAACCTCTGCAAAGGTGGGGTTGTGATAGGCTTTTGCGTAGGGGTGTGCAGTTTTGGGGGCGCAAGGATTACACCAAAAGCGAAAGCAAAGGCCCACCAAAAACGCCGAGAAAAGATGAACACCGTAGAGAAACTGACCTGCATCCGGCCGACCGAGCATCCCCGTGCCGACGGCACCGATGACAAATAACGGGCCGGCATTGTTGGTAAACGGCAGCAGGCGCTCTGCTTCATCTTTTTTTAGTGCGCCTGCGGCATAGAGTTCGGCTGTGATTTTTGCACCCGTGGGGTAGCCGCTGACAGTGCCTAAAATAAAGGGAAGTGCGCCGGCGCCGCCCACACGAAACAGAGGAAACATCACAGGGGATAAAAGTTTTGAAAGCCGATGGACGAGAGCGCCGCCGGTCAGCATCCCCGAGAGAACAAAAAAAGGAAAAAGCGAAGGGATGATGGTTTTATAACAGAGCAGCAGGGCTTTTTGAACGGCAGACATTGCCGACGGAGAGTTTGCTACAAGCAGAATCACCACAAGGAGCAAAAAGGCGTAGAATGCTGCAGTTTTCAATTTTATAACAAAAAAGTTTGCCTTCATCAGAATACCTCTTTTAAAAGAAATATGGTAATGTTTATGCTTTGCGGGGCATAAACATTACCATAAGAGGTGATTAAAAAATGAAAAAGAAGAAGAGCCTTGCCGGTGAGAAACTTTCTCGCTTTTTAGATGTGCCGCTTGACACAATTTTAGATG
>JAZRUU010000034.1:0-7116 GCA_045652725.1 Clostridia bacterium
ATTTAATTTGTCTTCCTAAGACCGCTTGGCCTCCGACTTACAACATCGTTATTTGCCTGATAAACGCACAAACCGTAATCGGTTGTTTTGAGCGCCGTCATCACCTCATCATCGGTAGGATTTTCTGTTTTTGCAATCCCGCGGGTGCAGGCCCTTCTGAACCAGGCGTTGTCTTTATCATCATAATAGAGTTTTTTGCAGTTATAGGCGCAGGTTTCCGCCGCGGGGCATCCGCCGTCAATACAGCGCGCGGGCGCACCATCGGGCGCATTCTCCGGCGTGAAATATGTAAGCCGCCCGAACGACTGCACCCTTTTACACGGCTTATCGAGCAGCCATTGGGCAATATCAATATCGTGGCAACTTTTAGCAAGTAACATCGGGGTGCTTTCTGCCTCGGCGTGCCAGTTCCCCCGAACATAACTGTGGCTTTGGTGCAGGTCGCCAACCGCCTCAACCAAAATGGCAGACATCACATCGCCAATCACACCCTCCATCACAAGTTGCTTGATTTTTTTATAAAACATTGTGTAGCGCAACACATGGCAAACCAAAACTTTAACGCCGTTTTTTTCGGCGGCAAGAGCAATGTCTGCACATTCTTTGGCCGTTTGCGCTACCGGCTTTTCGAGCAGAATGTTGTAGCCCAGCGCAATCGCTTTCATCGCGGGGTCATAGTGCTGATCATCCAGCGTGGCAATCACCGCAACATCGGCCATTTTCGGGCGGGATAAAACCGCCTCCCACGAATCAAAGCAGGCCGCATCTGAAAGGTTGTGCATTGTCTGAACAACTTTTCGGCGGGCCGGGTCAGGGTCAGCCACGCCCACAACAGTGAATTTATCCGGTTGGTCTTTCATTAAGGTGGCATAAGAGCGCCCGCGCGAACCGGCACCAATGATAATGACAGAATATGGTTTCATCTTTTCTGCTCCTTTTCTTGACTTTCAATTGTTTTTATGATAGCATAAAAATTGTTCATTTAATAGGATAAAAATGCCCTTTTTTAGCACATTATTGATATTTGGAGCAAAAAAACAATGAAACACAATCATTTTTTTGAGCATAGCCCCGTGCAATATAACGCGGCGGCCGTTAAACCGCTTTGTTTTCAAATTGCGCCGCACTCGCGCTGTTTTCGCCTGCATTGGCACGACCGCGTAGAACTGTTGCGCATAAAAAGCGGCACTCTTTTAGTTGAAAGTGATAACCGCACCGTTGCGCTTTCAGCAGGGGAACTGATGCTGATTCCGCCCAAGGCACTGCACAAGGGCTACACCACCGATTCTGCGGTGGAATATGATGTGATTATGTTTGATGTGCGCTCGTTTTATAACGAAACCGAACTCTGCCGCACTCTGTTGCCGGCGCTGTTTGAAGGGCGGGCTGTCTTCAGGCAGGTGACCGCCAACGCAGAACTTGTTGCCTGCTTTGATTCCATTCATAACAGCAGCAACGAGGCAAGCCTTGAAACAATGGCAAATATCTATCGGCTGCTCGGCCTTTTTTATGAAAACGAACTGTTAAAACTGCAAGATGAGCCAAAAAATCTCTTTGTACAGGAGGTTATTGCTTTTTTTGAAAACCACGCCGCCGAAGACATCAACATTCAGTCTTTATGTGAAACATTCGGCTACACCCCCGCGCACCTGTGCCGAAAGTTCAAGCAGGCCACGGGTCTGCCGCCAATGACATATTTAAAAATTTACCGTTTGGAACTTGCCTATGACAAAATGAAAAACCGCACGGCAGACATCGGCACCATTGCGGCAAGTTGCGGCTTTTCAGATGCGAACTATTTCTCCCGTTGCTTTAAGATGCATTTCGGCGCATCACCACTTAAATATTGTAAAGAAAAGCAGGGTGGCAAATGATGTACTTTCCCTTGCTAAAACTCGATTTTCTGTGGATTGATTTTTTTACCAACCTCCCGCGCATTGTAAGCATAGTATAACGCCTCCGTTTTTTAAGCCACTCTCCGAACTCAATATGTAATACAAAAAAAAGACCGCCCGATCAGGCGGTCGTTTTTTGTTTTGTAGTTCCTGATGGCGGCATAGGTTCTTACTAAAGAACCTCTGCCAGGTCATAAATGAGTTTTTCTGTCTTTTTCCATCCGAGGCAAGGGTCAGTGATGGATTTGCCGTAAACACATTCTTCAGGTTTTTGAGCACCATCTTCAATGTAACTTTCAATCATAAGACCTTTGACAATTTTCTTAACATCATTGCTGTGACGGCAACTATGAAGCACTTCTTTTGCAATTCTCGGCTGCTCCATCCAATTTTTGCCTGAATTGGCGTGGTTCGTATCAACGATAACCGCCGGGTTGCTAAGACCTGATTTTTCATATATTTCTGCAAGGTGAATCAAATCTTCATAATGATAGTTCGGCATTGACTGACCGTGCTTATTTATATACCCTCTTAAAATTGCGTGAGTCAGCGGATTGCCGTGGCTTTCAACTTCCCACCCTCTGTAAATGAATGTGTGGGAATGTTGCCCCGCTGTGATTGAATTCATCATTATCGAAATATCTCCGGCGGTGGGGTTCTTCATACCGACGGGAATATCAAGCCCGCTCGCCGTAAGGCGGTGCTTCTGGTTTTCTACAGACCTTGCACCAATTGCAACATAAGACAATAAATCAGACAGATATCTGTAATTTTCCGGGTAAAGCATTTCATCGGCGCAAGTAAAGCCTGTTTCTTTAATGGTGCGAAGATGAAGGGTTCTGATGGCTATAAGGCCCTTTAACATATCAGAACCTTTGTTGGGATCGGGCTGATGAAGCATGCCCTTGTATCCGTCTCCGGTTG
Source organism: Clostridia bacterium (assembly GCA_045652725.1). Classification (GTDB taxonomy): domain Bacteria; phylum Bacillota; class Clostridia; order UBA1381; family UBA9506; genus UMGS755. The sequence continues at coordinate 2,820 of JAZRUU010000034.1, forward strand.
TTCTCGGCTTGTTGGTATAAATTCTCGGAATAATAAGAATTTTATCAGACACTTTTTCCTGAACGCCTCTTAATCGGGAAATGTAATCTATCACGCTGTCATCGTGGTCTGCAGAGCAGGGGCCTATAACGAGAATAAACCTGTCATCTTTTCCTTCAAAGATTGCTTTTATTTCTGCATCTCTTTTGGCTTTTATTTCTTCAACTGCCGCCGTAACCGGATACTGTTCTTTTATTTCTTTCGGAATCGGTAATTTGCGTTTGAATTCCATATTCATTTTTAAATCCCTCCGGTGTAACTTATTTTCACCTCTGCGCCGAGTTTTTGTATCTCTTCAAAAAACCCGGGATAACTCTTTCTAACTGCCTCAACACCCGCAATCTTGCCGCCCGTTTTTGAAAGCACAACCGACATTGCCATAACAATTCTGTGGTCATTATGACCGTCAAGAATTTGGCCGCTATACTTTAATTCCTGCTTTGGCACGGTTATCATATTGTCACCAAAAATAAGGCCGCCGCCAAGTTTTTTAAGTTCTTCGTGCATCGCCTTGCCTCTGTCGCTTTCTTTTGCTTTCAGCCTGTCTGTTCCTGTGAAAACAGCACCGTTTTTCAAGGCTGCAAGTGCAAAAAGTATCGGCCCAAGGTCTGGGCAATCAGAAATATCAAGGGTTGGTGTTGCATTTGAAATTTTATCAAAATACTCTTTATATACCTTGTCTCCCTGAAGACTTTCGGTGCTGAGATTTTGAATCTCTACTTCAGAACCGATATAATTAAATGCATCCAAAAAGGCCGCATTTGAATAATCGCCTTCAATTCTGCCCGAATATGAGTGCATTTTCGATTTTCTGATTACAATGTTATATTCATCTATAAACTCTACATTTGCCCCAAGCGACTTTAGCGCGGAGATGGTCAGGTTTATATATGATTTGCTTTCAAACGGTGGGATTATCTCAACCGATGACTCGCCGCCAAGATATAAAAGCGCAAAAACAAGACCGGTTATGAACTGGCTGCTGATATCTCCCCTTATTTTATAACTTCCGCTTTTTAGCGTTCCGCAAAGTGTTACGGAGTTTGCGTTCTTTTGGAATGTGAAATTGTTTTCACGACACAGTTCTTCATAAACATCGAGCGGTCTTTCAAAAAGGCGCGTGCTGCCTTTTAAAATCACTTTTCTTCCCAGGCACAGACCAAGCGGAACAAAAAACCTTAATGTGCTTCCGCTTTCACGGCATTCTAAAACGGGCGCTTCGGCTTTCATAAAGTTTGCAGAATTAACGCTCACCCTATCGTTTTCGGTGGTGATTTCTGCGCCCAGCGCTTGCAGGCATCCCATACTCGCCAAAATGTCTTCGCTGTAATCAACACCTGTCAATGTGCATGTTTCTTTCGATAACGCAGAACCAATCAAATATCTGTGCGCCATACTTTTCGATGGTGGTGCGCTTATCAACCCTTTTAATTTGGAAGGTTTAAATATGGCTATCATTTCTATCTCTCAAGAAGAAAGTCAATGGCCTCAAGATACCCGTCTGTACCATGACCTGTAATTGTTTTTATGCAGGCAAGGCGCACATAACTTACCTGTCTGAAGTCTTCGCGTTCGTTTAGTTTTGAAATGTGCACTTCAACAGTTGGAATGTTCACCGACTTTACCGCATCTAAAATTGCAATGCTAGTATGGGTATATGCGCCGGGATTTATCACAATTCCGTCAAAATTGCCATATGCTTTTTGAATTTCATCCACAAGGGCTCCCTCGTGATTGGACTGATATATCTGCACATCTACATTTTTTTCATCACAATGCTTCTGTATCTTTTCGCAAAGGTCTTGATATGTTTCTCGGCCGTAATGGTCAGGCTCGCGTATGCCAAGCATATTCAGGTTCGGTCCGTTTATAACAAGAATTTTCATTGTATCAACTCCAGTCGTTTTGTCAGAATATATTCAGCTTCTGCTTCGGGCGTATCCAAATCGGGCACAATGACATCTGCCGCAGAACGATAAATTCCAAGCCTTTCATCATAAAGTTTTTCGAGTTTTTCATATGTATCAGAAAGCGGTCTGTCATCTGTTATCCGAAGCCTTTTTATATCGGCATTTATAAAGAATACCTTACCATTTCTTTTAAGGCGATTTACATTTTCTTCTCTTAAAACTGCACCGCCGCCCGTCGAAATAATCCGAGAGCCTTTTGATGAAACATCGCAGATAACTTCTGACTCTAACTCTCTGAAATATTTTTCACCTTTTGCGCTTATGAGTTCTTTAATCGAACATCCGCACCGTTTTTCAATTTCTGCATCGGTATCCACAAACTCAAAACCATCTATTGTAAGCAACTTTCCAATGGTGCTTTTGCCGCTTCCGGGCATACCCGTTAAAACAATATTTTCTTTTGATGCCAAAACCGTGCGGAATATCTCATCGGCAGTTTCTTTCGGAATTTGTGTGTCAAGGAATTTTTCTACCGCGAAGGCCGCCTGCATCACAAGCATATAAAGGCCACTTTCTGCTTTAATTCCTTTTTTCTTTGCGTCTGATACAAGATTTGTAGTCAGAGGGTTATACACTGCATCAACCACACCTTTTAAAGAGGCAAACGCCGAAATATCAATCGGCCTGGAATCGCAATCGGGATACATACCCGCAGGGGTTGTGTTGATGATTACATCTGCATCCCTCTGCTCTTTTATTGCTTCTTCATAAGTTATGCAGTTTTCTTTTCGGCTTCTGCTTACAACATAAACAGCAGCTGCGCCCATATCTTTTGCGAGAACCTGAGCCGTTTTACTTGTTCCGCCCGTTCCGAGAATCAGAACCTTTTTACCTTGTAAATCAATGCCGATTTTTTGGGTAAGTGCCTTCATTCCATAATAATCGGTGTTGTAGCCGTATAGTTTTCCGTTTTTATTTACAACGGTATTCACCGCACCGATTCGCCCGGCAACATCGCTCACAAAATCAAGATACGGAATCACCGCCTCTTTATAGGGTATGGTAACATTGATTGCTGCAAACTCTTTTTTTTCAAAAAAAGGTTTTATTGCCTCTTCTGAAAGTTCTATCAATTCATAGTCATAATCAGCAAGTTTGGCATGAATCTCTTTTGAAAAACTGTGTGTCAGTTTCTTTCCTATGCAACCATATTTTTTCATAATCTACTCACCTCAGCCAATCTGTACCGAATCTTAAGGCAAGTGTGTCACAAAGAACAATTGCAGATGCCGCATCCTGAACCACTCTTGCTCTATGAACAATAGCAGGATCGTGTCTGCCTTTCGGTTCTAAAACTGTTTCGGTCATATTTTGAAAATCAACCGTATTTTGCGGCTTAAATATCGTCGGTGTCGGTTTAATGGCCGTTCTGAAAATAATCGGCATGCCGTTTGTTATACCGCCGTTTATGCCGCCGTTGTTATTTGTAGAAGTTACAATTCTGTCGTTTTCAAGTCTTATCGGGTCGTTAGCTTCAGAGCCTTTCATATCTGCCATCTTAAAGCCGGCCCCAAATTCAATTCCCTTAACAGCAGGAATTGAAAACATCATGTGTGAAAGCAGGCCCTCTACAGAATCAAACCAAGGTTCGCCAACGCCTTCCGGCATTCCGCAAATCGCAGTTTCTAAAATGCCTCCAACGCTGTCACCATCTGACGAGGCATCTATAATTGCATTTGTCATTTCTTCTGTGCAAGACTCGTCTAAAACGGCAAATGTTTTTTGATTGAGGGTTTTAATATCGCGTAACAGGTCACCAAAATCTCTGTCTGAAATTCCTGCACATTTCTTCACATGGGTACCGATATAAATGCCCTTTTGTTCTAAGGCATATTTGCATATTGCGCCTGCTGCAACAAGCGCCGCGGTTACTCTGCCGCTGAAATGCCCGCCGCCGCGAGCATCCTGAAACCCGTGATATTTACACAAGGCGGTATAGTCTGCATGAGAGGGTCTTGCAACTGTTCTCATTCCGGAATAATCATCGCTTTTTACATTCTCATTCGGTATTAAAATGGTGACGGGGGTTCCTGTTGTTTTGCCGTTTATAACACCGCTTATAATGCTGAATTCATCTTTCTCTTTTCTTGGTGTTGAAATCTTTCCGTCAGGTCTCCGCAGAAGAAGCATATGGCTGATGTATGCCTCATCTACCTCTATTCCGGGGGCTAAACCATCAATCACCGCGCCGATATATTCTCCGTGACTTTCGCCAAAAATGGTAACGGCCACACTTGTTCCAAATGTATTTTTCATCACATCACCCCTCAAAACAGTTTTTCGCCAGT
>JAZRUU010000035.1:0-7852 GCA_045652725.1 Clostridia bacterium
GGATAACATCGGTGTTTACCATGGTGTCCCACAGATTGTCGGTTGCCTGCGTTACAAACAAAACCAGCGGAATGTCAGGCAGGGCATCAATCACCTGAATCGGAAAATAGTCGGTTACATAAGTCGCCTCGTCGATAATCAGCATATCAACACCGGCTTTTTTGAAAAATTCACCGGCATCAAAGGCCTTATCAAGCGTATCGACATAATAATCGGGATAGACAAGTTCATAGGTATCACCGAATTTTTGCTCCATAATTTCAATAAAACGGTCACAGTCTGAAAGAATGTTTTCGCGCATGCCGCTTTCGGGGAACATCGGCCACCACTCAAACCACGAAAGGGGCAAAAGGCCAACCTTCAGTTTGTTGCGGCTTGTTTTTCTGTCACGAGAGACAATATCGCCAAAGCCTTCGTCACCCGCAATTTCAAAAGATTTAATAAAATCGTTACTCATTGTTCTTCTCCTTTTTCACTCATCTGCGAGAACAGATAAATTCAGTGGGGTTTTTCATTAAAATGGTTTCAATATCTTTTTTGCTGATGCCCTCGTTCTCCATCATCATAGCAATGTTGGTGAAAATGTGGTCATAACTCCAGCCACCATAACTGTGCAGAAGTGACTTCAGGCAAACATCGGTTGCCAGCATCAGGCGGTCTGTGTGCCCCTCTTTAATCATGCGGATAATCATCCGCACACGGTCTAAATCCGTTTCAAAGGGGCCGCCTGAGAACACAGCATCCTGCTTGGGGAAGTAATATTCCTTACCGAAATTATCAAACATAGCATAAGCGCCTGTGTCAAACACAAGTGAAAGATATTCGTGGTCAAAGGCAACATCTAAATGGCAGATGCAAATCTGTTCCGGTTTCACGCCCTCACCCACTAAAATATCAATCGCCTCAAGTGAAGCGCGGCTCCACGGATAGGTGTGAATATAAATCGGCAGGCCTGTTTCAAGGTTAGCGTAAGCCGCTGCACGAAGCGAGGTTGCCTCAAGCGGCTCAACGGTTTCGCTTGTGCCGATTTCACCAATCACGCCGGGCTTGATGCCCGTTTCGGCATCACCGTTTTTAATTTCATCAATCATCCAGCGTGCAAGCGCGTCTTCATCCATTTTGCTGTAAGGCTCGGGAATGGTCAGCCCTGTGTAAAGGCCGCATCCGGCAATCACATTCACACCTGTTTGCCGGCTCACCTCGCGGATTTTGTTAAGGTCACGCTTAATGCCGATGTTGGTCAGTTCAACAATGGTGTCGCCCCCTGCCTTTTTAAAGCGCTTTACTTCATAAACAATGGTATCTAAATCGTCAAGCACCATATTGTCGCGCACCAAAAAGGGGTTACGGCGCAAAACATCAATGTTGTGGATGCTAACCGGCGAATTGAACAGTTCAATTTCTTCTTCACCCGATGGTGTTTGCGCTTCAAAGGTTGTATCAATAAAAAAATGTTCGTGCGGGGCAATCACGCCGAGATTTTCAGAATCTATCGGCCCTAAAACCGTTTCAATTTTCATTTTAACACTTCCTTATTCAGAGATGATGTCATCACCGTGCTCCTGCATCCATTTCTGGCAGGCGTCAACTGCTTCAAAGGGCTCATCCTTTAAACCGAAGCAAGGGTTGGTGTGAATGAACAGGCCCTCAACATCGCCCTTAATCATCATTTCTTTTGCTTTTTCAAGCTGATGAATAACGGCGTTAACCGTTGCAGGTTTCCCTTCACCAAAGTTATATACATAGCAACCCATCATGCGTTTTTTACCTTCGGTTTCTTTCTTGAACAGTTCTACATATTCATCATAATGCTCTAAAATTTCTATTTCGTCCCAGAACCAGAGCGAAACACCATCAAACTCTTTTAAGAAAGAACGAATCAAATCAATAGAAAGGCGACGCAGGTCTCGGGTATAGAGAACCACCCACATTTCAAGCCCTGCCGCGTGCAGTTCTTCGCGGATTTCTGCCATCAACTGAGGTGTGTAGTTGCTGAAATTGTTCTCTCTGTTTGTAAGAGAGAAAAAGTCATCGAACATACCCATCTTAATGTTGGGATATTTCTTGGCCATATCGCAGATTGCGGTGATGTTAAAGGGATTGGTTGCACCATCATCAATACACCAGCCAACCTTTTTAACATCTTTTGCAAGTTCGCTCTCTAAAATCATATCAAATTTGTTCTCGCCCAGATTGTTATACACCAGGCACGAAGCGTTCATATAATCAACGCCCTCAACGGGAGAAACCGTTGAAACGCCTCTTTTAAACCAGGTATACATACTATTGGTGGGATGCCCCCAAACCCAGACATTGTCGTTAAATTTTTTCATTTTTCTCTCTCCTTATCTTGTAATGATTTCGTCGCCGTTTTCATCCATCCACTTTTTGCCGGCTTCAACCGCTTCAAAGGGGTCTTGCATAATAACAGCATTGGTGTGCAGCACAACGCCTTCAATCAGGCCTTGTTTAATCATTTCGCGCTCTTTTTCAAGCTGATATACAACAGCCTCGCCGGTTGCTTCAACCTCAGTACCAAAGTCATAGAGATAGCAACCAATCATACGCTTTTTGCCCTCGGTCATTTTAAAGAAAGTTTCAACATATTCATCATAACCATCGGTTACTTCTTTTTCGTTCCAGAACCAGAGAGATACGCCATCAAACTCATTAACATAAGCCTGAATGGTTTCAGCATCAATCACACGGAAGTTTTCGGTGTATAAAACCATCCACATTTCAAGGCCTGCCTCGTGGAGCATCTCGCGGTAACGAGCCAGCATCTCTAAGGGATAATTAGTGTAGTTGGTTTCTGTGTTGGCCGGACAAAGAAAATCGTCAAAAATGCCTCTTGTCAGGTTCGGAAACTCTTTTTTATACTCAATTAAGTCTGTAATGTGTTCGGGGTGAGCCGCCACATCCATAACCGACCAGGCAAGCATGGGAATGTCTTTAGCCTTGGCAATTTCTTCTTTTCTGTCAACCGGTGCATCCATAATATCAAGCACCAGGTTGGTTGCTCCCAGATAGCCAACGCCTTCAACGGGTGATACATCATTCACTCTTGTGAGGCCGTATGCACCATACAGACAGTTGGTGTGATGACCCCACACCCAAAAATATTCGCGCAATTTTTTCTCTTGCATAACTTTCATCCTTTCAAAAAATCTTGAAAAACAGAGTTCTTTATGATATTATAAGAATATCTTAGAATATATGTAAAAAACAATATAAAATATATTAAAAATATGGAGTTTTGAGTATGATTCATATAAATTCAACCATTTGTCAGGCATTAAATCCTGTTCATTTGCTTTTGTTTTATTACGGCCGTGCCGATGTTGACAGCCATTGGAACGGAAAAGTTTATAACCCCATTGCCTCAAGGCTTTTTTATGTGGTTAGCGGTCAGGCCGAAATTAAACTGATGGATAATCAGACATTGATACTCGAAGAGGGAAAGTGGTATCTTTTCCCAGCCGGTTACTCGTTTGAATATGCCTGCCGTGACCATTTTGACCACATTTATTTTCAGGTTAAACTCTGCGGTGTTGACGGCATTGACCTGTTCCGCAAATGCAGCAAGCCCTGCTCTGCCACACTGCCTGATAACAAGGTTGATTTTTTCACCGAGGGGCTTACCTTCAGTTCGCTCACAAAATCACTCAAGGTGCGAAATGAACTTTATAACATTCTGCTTTCTATTGTTGAAAAAAACAACCTTGATTTAACCAGCAAAAATCTTTCACCCTGTGTAACGCGTGCGATTCAATATATTAAATATAATCCAACGGTGCAACTCACCTCAGAGACCATAGCCGAGCACGCTTTTGTTTCGGTCAGCACGCTTTCAAAACACTTTCGAAAAGAACTTGCCATTTCACTTCACGATTACATTCACGATATGGTTTTGTTTGAAGCGCAACAGCTTTTAATTAAAAGTGATATGTCTATTTTAGAAATCAGCGAAAAATTCGGTTTTTGTGACCAGTTCTATTTTTCAAGGCGGTTTAAAGAAAAGTTTGGCATTCCCCCAAGAGAATATAGAAAAACTTTTGTGTTATAAACAGAAAACGGCTGCGGCAAATGAGATTTGCCGCAGCCGTTTTTTTACCAGCGCATAACCGCTTTTTGGGCCACATTCTTAAGATTTAAAACCATACCGCCCTCGCTGCTTTTTTTCGGTCGTTTTGTCAGGCGGTCATAATAAGCGTCATCATCAAAAGCAAGGCTGAATGCCTGCCTGATTTCATCCCGTGTTTCAGGATGCGCATCACCAATGCGAATGAGCGCCGCAAGCGCATTTGACATAAACTGAAAATAGGCGTTATTAAAATCGCCGACGGCATAGCGTGTGCCCTGGCCGGCACCCGTGTAAGAGGGATGTTTCGCCTCATCGGGATTCGTCAGAACAGAAATGAGCAGTTTAATGCTGCACTTATCTTTAAGCCGCCCAAGGAAATAAATTGCCATTGCCCCTCTTTGCTGATTGTGTTTGCGGCAATCAGAAAGCATCAGAGCATCGCGCTGTTCTGCCATTTCACGCAGCAAGGCAAGGCCGGAATCGTCACCGATCATAGCAAGTGCAAAAGCCGCGTGCTTTCTTGTGTTTTCACAAGGGGAAGAAAGTAAATCAAAAAGTGTTTCTTTGGCGCGTGCGCCCATTTTTCTCGCCGCCCAGATGGCCTGCCCCGGCGTTTTTGTGGCAAGAATGGGTGCAAGTGCCGATGGGTCACTTGCAAAATACACATCTTCAGGGTTTGCCACGCCGTCTATCCGATAATCAGCGGCATATTGGTTTTGCAGGCATCTGCTGATTGTAAGTCTCTCTTTTAATTCTTCATAGGGGATATTACGAAGTGCACAGCCTTTTTTCTTCGCCAACAGTGCCATATCGGCGGCAACCTCGCCCAGTTTTTGCATATTCACCACCATACGAACGCAGCTCGCCACATCACGGTCAACACCCAAACCGCGGCAAGGCGCCAAAAGACCATCAATTTCCTTGGGAATAATGGTTTTATAAGAGATGGGAATTTTTACATTATAAGCCCCCAGATTCGCACCAATTGACCAATCACAAAGAGTTTCGCTGTCAAAGGCTATATCCCAGCCGTGCTTATCCAGATCAGCGTAGGCATAAAGAACGGGGGTATCGGTTCTTTTACCATCAAAAAATTCATCAAGACGAGCATTTTGTTCAGATACAAGCCGTCTGCCCTCACGAATGCCGATTAAAGGCATATGAAAAATACGACGAAGGTTATTTTTTTCTTCCTCCATTTCATACCCACGCGAGAAAAGAATGGCATCTGTAAGGCTCTTATCATCTGCAGGGTCAAGGCGGCCAAAGTCACAGTTTGTGGCAAAGTAACGCTCACCGTTAAAGACAGATGAAACCATTGTATAAGGTTGGCAAAGCCCGTCTGATTCTCTGCCATATTCTGTTTCACACCCCGCCATATGAGCAACATAAAGGTCGCCGGTGCAATCAAACACCGCACCCGAACCAAAAGACACAATGCCGTTTGGCGTAACGGCCTTAACGCCCACAACGGTTTTTCCATCAAGATACACACCAATTACAGAAGATTCATAGAGAATCTCTCCGCCGGCGGCAAGTATTTTTTCTTCTTCAACCAGTTTGCGTGCCTCCATCGGGTTGTGTGTGTGTTTCTTTTCAAAAGCAAACACCGCATCATCAACCGCTGTGTAACGACCGCCTGAAATCGAAAAATAATGACCGTCAACACCGCCTATGGTTGTGGTGCCGCCCACACAATTAAAAGATTCAATCCCCAGAACGCTCAAACCGTTTTCAGCAGCAAAAATTGCCGCCATTGCACCGGCTGTTCCCAAACCGCAGATGATGACATCATAGTGTGCATCAAAGGTCAGCGCACCGATTTTCGTCTGTCTGCGCTCGCCGGCAAAAACTTCTGAAAGAATCATACCCGGTCACCTCCCCTTGCAAATAAAACGCCTGCATCAAAGGCCTTAAAGGGGTTATCATAAGCCACAGACGGCAAAAGTATAATGCCGTTTTTTTCAACCGGAAAGCTACCCGCCACTTGTTCTGCAAAACAGTCTGCCACACAAACAGCCTTAAACCCTGCCGGCATCTGTTCTAAAAACGCTTTCACTTTTTTTCTCGCTTCTATGTAGCCTTCACCCTGTTCTACGGGGATTTTCACCGTAACATCACCGGCATATCCCCATTTTTCCTGCGCCGCTCCGGGCAGAACTGCCTCAGGATTTTCAAGATTTTTAACAAGCAGGTTCAGCGTTTTTGATTCTGAAATTTCTGCATTGCATCGAGTGTCTATCACTTTTTTAGCATAAAAAGTGCGATAGCCCGAAACACCGTGAACCGTCACTTTAAAGCCGTTTTCTTCGGTTTCGACCGAAATTGGTTCCATATTCAGATACACATTTTTATTTTCAAGACATTGGTATAAAAGACCGGCACAGTCAAACAGGCAAACTCTGTCATTTAAAAAAGCCCCTTTTTGAGTAAACTTTTCGCAGAGTAACTTTGCCTCTTCTGTCATAAGCGGCACATCGTAGTTCGTTCCAAAATTAAGCGCATTTAAAAATTCATACCCTGCCTGAGGGCGGCGCTCAAGTATCAGGGCTTTTTCACCCAACACCGTTGCAATGCCCGCCGAGGCAAAGGTTGCACCCAGAACAATTACATCATACATCATTTGGTTTTCCCTCTCTGCTATATCTATTACCATAAGCAATTTTTTCTTATTTTACTATAACACGGCTTTATCGTTTCTTCCACTAATTTTTTATCTGTTTTTTCCGTTTTCTTGCAAATCTATTGCATTCTTCAATTTTTTATGCTACACTGTTTCAGGGTGAGAAATATGATTAAACTCAGCGAAAACAGTTTTTCTTTTTTCACATTAGAAAAGCATAAAAATTCCGAAATTTATGCCGAGGCGGTTTCCTATCCTGACCTGCATATTTGTTTTGTCACGCGTGGCGATGCACTATGGGAAATCAGCGGAACGCTCTGCCCTGTTTCGGTTGACAGCATTGTTTTTTTAAGTGACAGCCAAAAGCGCCGGTTTTTAGAGTATGGTGAAAACGGCTTTTCGCTTTCGGTCATTTCTCTTGACCGCCGTGTGTTTACCGACAGTTATCACTTCTCTTTTTTCTTAAACTGCGTGCAAAAAGCAAACAGCGTTCTTTGTGCCCCGTCACTTATACCCATTTTAAAAGAACTCTATAACGAATTGCAAGGCGGCGAAGAAAACCGTTATCAACTCGCCTCCTGCAAACTGACGGAGTTTTTCATTAAAGCCGAGCGTCTTTTAGGTTACAGCGCTGCACAATCAAGGCGCTATGACAAAAAAATGATTGACATTTTAGACTATATTGACTCAAAAATCAGCGAGCGGGTTTCACTTTCAGAGGCTGCCCATCTCACCGGTTTTACCGAAAGTTCTTTTTCACGCTGGTTTGCGCGCATTAACGGTGTTTCTTTTAAAAAATATGTAATGGCCAAAAAAATCGACCGTGCAATGTCTCTGCTTGAAACAACCGATATGAAAGTGGTTGATGTTGCCTATGAATGCGGTTTTGACAGCATCAGCGGTTTTTATGATGCTTTTAAAAAAATAACAGGCACAACGCCGAACAAATTCTCTCACCGCCACAGTGTATGAACTAAAAAAACGAAAACCCCGTGCAAAAAGCGTGAACAGCACCAGTTTGTGCAGACAATACAAAAATACCCCTGTGGTAGATAATATTAAATTTTAAGCAGCATACTGACATCGCATTTCTTGTGGTGTCAGTTTTGTTTTGAGTTGTATTCTTTCATTGTTGTAGAAATGAA
>JAZRUU010000036.1:0-1511 GCA_045652725.1 Clostridia bacterium
CGGTGTAGATATGTCTACCGGTTCTTTAGGTCAGGGCATTTGTGCCGCCAACGGCATGGCACTGGCTGCTAAAATTGATAACAAGGATTACCGTGTATATTCCATTTTAGGTGACGGTGAACTTGAAGAAGGTCAGGTTTGGGAAGCTGCAATGTTTGCAGCACACTATAATCTTGATAACTTAACCGCCATTGTTGACTTTAACGGTCTGCAGATTGACGGTGACATTTCCAAGGTTATGAATCCCCTGCCGATTGACGAAAAGTTCAAGGCATTCAACTGGAATGTTATTGTAACCGATGCTCACGACCCCGAAGCACTCTACAATGCTATTTGCGAAGCTAAAACCGTTAAGGGCAAGCCCAGCGTTATCATTATGAAGAGCGTTAAGGGCAAGGGCGTTTCCTTTATGGAAAATCAGGCAGGCTGGCATGGTAGCGCTCCCAACGAAGAGCAGTATAACCAGGCAATTGCTGAACTTGATGCACAAATCAAAGAATTGGAGGTAGAAGCATAATGGGTAAGATTGCAACCAGAGAAGCGTATGGTTTGGCGCTGGCTGAATTCGGCGAAAAATATGACCTGATTGTGTTAGATGCCGACCTTTCTAAATCCACCAAGACCGATACATTCAAAAAGAAATTCCCCGAGCGTTTCTTCAACGCCGGTATCGCAGAAGCAAGCATGATGACCACTGCTGCAGGTCTTGCCGCTTGCGGTAAAACCGTTTTTGCAAGTTCTTTTGCTATGTTTGCTGCAGGCAGAGCCTTTGAGCAGGTTAGAAACTCCATTGGCTACCCCAACTTAAATGTTAAAATTGGTGCTACGCACGCCGGCATTTCTGTTGGTGAAGACGGTGCTTCTCACCAGTGTCTGGAGGATATTGGTATTATGCGTACCATCCCCAACATGACCATCATCAACCCTGCTGATGCAACCGAGGCAATTCTCGCCGTTGAAGCTGCTATCAAACATCAGGGTCCGGTTTACCTTCGTTTCGGCCGTCTGGCTGTTCCTGAACTGTTTGACCGTGCTACATATAAATTTGAGCTCGGCAAAGGTGTTCTGCTTGAAGAAGGTACCGATGCAACCATCGTTGCAACCGGTCTGATGGTTCCTGAAGCGCTGGAAGCTAAAAAGATTCTGGCTGAAGAGGGCATTAACGCTCGCGTTATCAACATCCACACCATTAAGCCGATTGACAAAGACATTCTGATTCAAGCGGCAAAAGAAACCGGCGCCATTGTTACTGCTGAAGAGCATAATGTAATCGGCGGTTTAGGTTCTGCTGTTTCTGAAGTTCTTTGTGAAAATTATCCCGTTCCTATGCGCCGCGTTGGCACACAGGACAAGTTCGGTAAATCCGGCAAACCCGCTATTTTGTTAGAAGAATACGGTCTGACCGCAAAGAACATTGCCGAAAATGTAAAAGAAGTTATGAAATTAAAGAAATAATTTCTCTATACAAAAACACACGAGAGACACCCCCCTCCTGGTTTTTTTTTTTTTTT
>JAZRUU010000037.1:0-2734 GCA_045652725.1 Clostridia bacterium
CATCACGGGCACTTTGATTCTTTGTGAGGTTATGGCAAAGCACGGGGTGAAAAAACTGGTGTTCAGTTCTTCCGCAACGGTTTACGGTAACCCTGCATCGGTGCCCATCAGCGAAGATTTTCCCCTGTCAACCACGAATCCTTATGGCAGCACCAAGTTGATGATTGAAAACATTTTAAGAGACCTGGCTGTGGCAGACGGCGAGTGGAGCATTGCCCTGCTCAGATATTTTAATCCCATTGGTGCACACGAGTCGGGCCTCATTGGCGAAGACCCCAATGACATTCCCAATAACCTGATGCCTTATGTTGCACAGGTGGCAGCGGGTAAACTTGAAATTTTAAGCGTTTTCGGTGATGATTATCCCACTTGCGACGGCACAGGTGTGCGTGACTACATCCATGTGGTTGACTTGGCGCGCGGCCACCTGAAAGCAGTTGAGCGGGTGATGGCACACAACGGTGTGGATGCCTATAATTTAGGAACAGGCCACGGCTACAGTGTGCTTGATATTGTTAAGACCTTTTCACGCGTGAACGGGGTTGAGGTGAAATATAAAATTGCGCCGCGTCGCCCGGGTGATATTGCCGAGTGTTATGCAAATCCGCAAAAGGCGAAAGAATTACTCGGTTGGGAAGCAAAGTATGATTTAGAAAAAATGTGCCGTGATGCATGGCACTTTATGACAGAAAATCCGAACGGGTTCTAAAACCATTCATCTCTAAAATAAGGCAGTAGCAAAATGTTGTCATTTTGCTACTGCCTTTTACTGTTTCTGCCGGTTGGTTGTTTCAATGTAGTCATAATATTGCACGACGGCGATTTTGCCCTCAAGGTCAAGCGCTGATAAATCAAGAAGGCTGCCCTGTTTTTGAAATTTATGTTTAATGCGGTTACATTCATCAATTTCGTGCATGCTCAGTGTGAGCGTTCTGTAATTGGTTCGGTCAACCAAGTAATCAACCAGCACCTGAAAACGGTCAGCAATTTTAACGAGCATTTCATTATCGGGTTGGCGCTTGCCGGTTTCATAATTGGCAAGGCAACTTCGTGAAATGCCGAGTTCATCTGCTAAATCTTTTTGTGAGATTCCGTTTTCTAAACGCAGTTTCTTTAACTTTTTTGCGAAAGAATTCTGAAAATCAGTATTCATTCAAGGCTCCTCCAATCAGTTTTTGTAGGATGATAACTCAATTATACAAGATAAATTACAAAAAGTCAAGGAGAAAATTCAAAAAAGTTACAAAAATCCAATCGAATACCGTATAAAAGTTCAAATATATTGAATTTAGAGTTCAGGTTCTTGTCGGATTTTGTCGAAAAACCAAAAAACACCCTGTCAACCGAAGGTTGGCAGGGTGTTTTTGCAAAGTTGTTTTATGCGTTTTGTTTCTGCAAAAATTCTCTTTCCATTTCCAGAATGTCTTCCAACCAGTAAACGCCGATGTCTAAAGCGGCATATAAACTGTCGCGCTCTGCTTTTTTAACGAGACGGGCGGTGCTGATGTCTTTGCCGTGTTTTTCTAAAAGTTCAATCACAACCTTAGCGGGAATCACAACATCCTGCACGGTTTTGGTTTCAACAATGGTGAAACGGGTGATGAAGTTCTGTGAAAAGTCACCGTAATATAACACATTGCCGTCACGAAGAAGCGGCTTGCCCTCATATTCT
The DNA here is from genome assembly GCA_045652725.1 of Clostridia bacterium. Classification (GTDB taxonomy): domain Bacteria; phylum Bacillota; class Clostridia; order UBA1381; family UBA9506; genus UMGS755. The sequence goes on from JAZRUU010000037.1 coordinate 1,673, forward strand.
AAAAATTCCTTTGTCTTTTTTGCCATGTTTGGCTCCCTTCTGCTGCCACAGGCAGCCTGTATTCATATCGAAATTTTATTCTTCCAGTTCTTTTAGGGTAGAGAGGTCAATCTCCGGCTCCTGATTGCGTCTGACGCTGTCTTTAATCACCGAAAGATCTGAAACCTTAAATTCGCTGACTGTGTTTTCAGGGCCTTCTTCCAGTTTCACCTGAGCAAGACCTTTGAGCAGGTTGGTAGAAACAACCGTTCCGCGCCCTGCCGGTGTTTGCACAATAGCGCCGACATTGGGTGTTTCTTTTAAAAGTGCCTCATAAGCCTCTTGCTCATATTTGAGACAACACATCAGTCTGCCGCAGGTGCCCGATATTTTTGTGGGATTCAGCGACAAAGACTGTTCTTTGGCCATTTTAATAGATACCGGTTCAAAGTCACCTAAAAACAGCGAGCAACAAAGCGGGCGACCGCAAATGCCCAGACCGCCGCGCATTTTTGCTTCATCACGCACGCCAATCTGGCGGAGCTCAATGCGGGTGCGGAACACAGAAGCCAGATCTTTTACAAGTTGCCGAAAGTCAACACGGCCGTCGGCGGTGAAGTAGAAAAGAATTTTGCTTCCGTCAAAGGTATATTCAACATCAATCAGGTTCATTTCAAGTTTGTTGGCCTTGATTTTTGCCAGACAAATGTCATATGCTTCTTTTTCTTTTTTCTCATTTTCTTTCAGATTTTTGATGTCGCTTTCAGTTGCCCGACGAAGAATTTTTTTAATCGGCATTGAAAAACGCGCTTCATCAATTTCTTTTTCGGCCATTGCAACATGGCCGAACTCGGTGCCCCGGGCCGTTTCAACAATAACGCCGTCACCAACGGCGAAGTTGTGACCGTCCGGGTCGAAATAATAAATTTTACCTACTGATTTAAATCGGATTCCGATTACTTTGAGCATGGATTTCCTCCTGTATCTTTGTTAAAAGTTCAAGTACGGCACCGGTGAAGCCGGCATTTCTCAGCAACCGCTTACGGAAGGAAATCGTAGCTTCCATTAAGCGAATCAACGAGC
>JAZRUU010000038.1:0-5028 GCA_045652725.1 Clostridia bacterium
CTGTGGGCCAGGGAGTTGAGGATTTAATTTGTCTTCCTAAGACCGCTTGGCCTCCGACTACAAAAAACAGCCGACAGAACCCTTGCCGTTTGTACCGGCAAGGTGAATAATCCGCAGGCGGTTCTGGGGATTCTGCAAACGATTTAATAAGGTCGTTACAGTGCCTAAACCGGGACGACTGCCTAAAGCGGCACACTTAATCAGATATTCTACACTCTCTTTATAGTTCACTTGTTTCACCTCTTAAAAAATCCCCTTCTCATACCAAACAGCACAAAAAGAGGATTCTAATTTTTCTTTATTTTTTTAATAGCAAAACACCAAAGCCGGACAAGGCCTATGCCGAGCAAAACGCTAAAACTGTCAAGCAAAATATCGGTTACTAAAAAACTGCGCCCGGGCACAAAAAACTGATGCATCTCATCACTTACGGCATATAGCGCAGAAGCACAAAAACTAATGACGGTCGCCCACCGGAATGAACCTGTATAGCACAAACACAAATTAACCGAAAGAACACCGAGCACCAGATATAAAAAGAAATGAGCAAATTTTCTGACGCTTGCATGCGCTTTCCGTGCAGCGCTTTCCATTTCCGTTTCTGTTGTTTGTGGCGAGTCTGCTGCGCCCTGCACGATTTTTTCAGTAATTTTCAGGCTCAGTTCAGCAGAGCGCGTTGCATTCTGTGCAGAAAAAGAAAAAATCAACAAAAGCCACAGAAGCGTCACAATCCATAAAATTATGCGTTTCAGCATTTCTTACCTCATTCTTGAGAATCGCGGTAAATCGGCTGATTGTTTACGATGCGTTCTCCGTTTTTCAGGATTCTGTTTAAAACATCTGCTCCAAATTTTTTCTCAATCATACGACAGGCCTTTTCAATCTCACACTTCCGGTCTGTGCTGTTATGACAATCAGACCCCAGCACCGTAAAGGCATCGCGCTTTAAAAAGGCTTTCACAATACTTCTGGAAGAAAAGTTTAAAAGCGCGCCGGCATTAACTTGAATCAAAACATCTTTTTTCAGCAGTTTTTCAACAAATTTTATGTTGCGGACGGTGGTAATATAACGGTCTAAATGCGCAATAATCGGGCGGAGTTTATGTTTTACCGAAAGTTGATATAATTCTTCATAAATCCACTCGTTCCAGAACTCAAAAGGCAGTTCAATTAAAATATAATTTGTATCGCCAATGCAAAGCCGTTCTAAATTGCGTTTGTGTGTTGAAAGACCGTAGAACAATTCTACCTCGGCACCCGGGATGATGTTTGGAATATTTTCTGTAATTTCATTCTTAACCAAATCAAGCGCTGCATCGCGTTTTTTTATAAATTCGGTTATTGAAGTATGCTTTAGATAATGGGGTGTCGCCACCACCGTCTCTATTCCCTGCTGTTTTTGTGAGAGCAGAAGTTTTCGCGTCTCTTCAATATCTGCAGCACCGTCATCAACACCGGGGAGAATATGTGCGTGAAAATCAATCAATGCCATAATGACTCCCTAATACTATGATTTACTATTTGTTTTCGTGATGTGAAGAATGAGAAGATGATGTATAAGAATGTGAATGGCGGGTTCTGTAACTGCCGTAACGGTAAGGATGCGAACCGTAGCCATACTTATAACCATAGCGATAACTATACTGTCTGCCGCCGTAACGATAACCATATTTATATTTATAACGATTGTAGGTGTAATCTTTCAAATCGGCAGAACTGTTTAAAATATACCCCAGAATTTTAATTTCACCAAACTCCAGCGCCGCAATTGCCTGGCTTAAAGAATCGCTGGTTGTGTAGTTCTGACGAACAACAATAACCGCACCGGTCATCAGTTTAGCAATAGAAACGGGGTCGGTTACAATGTTAATCGGCGGAGAGTCAATGAAAATGTAATCATATTCTTCTGCTAAAACCTCCAGCATTTTTTCCATTGCGGGAGAAATTAACAACTCTGAAGGGTTCGGCGGAATATGACCGCCGGTAATGCAGTCTAAATTATATTCTTTCTTATGCTGAATTACCTCGTGGGGGTCTTCAATAAAGCCACCCAGATATTCAGCCATACCGTTTTCATTCGGCAGGTCAAGATATTGATGCAGTTTCGGTCTTCTTAAGTCTGCTTCAATAATCAGAGTGCGAGCACCCGTCTGCGCAAAGGTAATGGCAAGGTTTGAAGAGGTTGTTGACTTACCCTCTTTGGCAACAGAACTGGTGATGATGATTTTTTTACAGCCCTTTTCAGATGCAGTTGTAAACATCAGGTTAGTTCTGGCGGCCTTATAAGCCTCAGTTACGCTGAAATGTGTGGTCTCGTTAATGATGTTGCGTCTGATGTCTTTTTTATCAGCCACCTCTTGTTTACTCTTTTTATTCCAGTTAAAAAACTTTTCTTTTAAGCTTTTATTTTTTTTCATTCTTCTTCTCCTCTAAACGGGTATAGTCAATGTCCGGAATAATACCTAAAAGCGGCAATTCCCTTACTTCCATCAAGTCGCCTTCAATCTTAATTCGGCTATCAAAAACATCAATCAAAAAGACTAAAAGCATACAGAGAGCAACACCAACCAGAAAACCAATGGCAACATTTTTTACAACATTCGGAGAAGAAGGTGCCTGCGGCAGGGTTGCTTCATCAACCACCTTAACATTACCGGCCTGAATGATACGAATAATTTCTTCTTGCGCACCGCGCAGAACGGCATTGACCAGAATCTGTGAATGTTTGGGGTCATGGCTGTTAACCCTGATTTCAATAATTTCGGTTTCATTCATGGGTTGCAGCGAAAGCATACTCTTAATCTGATTAGGGGTATAAGGCAGTTTGCTGTCTTCCTTAACTGCCTCCATAAAAGTGTCAGAAGTTAAAAGTTCAATACAGGTAAGTGCCAACTGCTGAGATGTTGCAATATCCGTAATATTTACATTCTGCGTTCTCTGAATGGTATTGTTATTTACATACAAAGACCCGCGGGATGAATATGTAGGGATAATGTAATAACTCGAAATACCATAGGCAATCAAAGCGCCAGCTACGGCAGCAATGGCAATGCGCCACCAATGGAATAAAAACAATTTACAAATTTCAACAACACTAATTCGTTCACTCAAAAAAACCGCTCTCCTATTCTTTCTGTTAAAATAAACAACAGATTAATTCTCTTACCTAGTAAAAGCACATAGCACATTACATTATACACTACCGGACAAATAAATTCAAGACTTTTTTCTTGTTTTTACCCGAAAATCTTTGACTTTTTTGGAAGGAAAAAGAAGAAAAATAATTCTTTTTTCAAATTTCTTTACAAAAAGAAAAAAATTCTTTATAATTATAATATACTTACGCTTTTTAAATAAAGGAGAATGAATATGTATACCTATCTCATCAAAAAAATTGAAGGGCCTGTTACCAAACAAGATTGGCAAAAGGCCGAAATTGCAAAAGTTGACTATGTGCCCTGGAACGGCGCGCACCCCTACCCTTATGAAATGACCGCGCGTCTTTTATATACCAACGAGGCCATTCATGTTTGTCTTGAAACGAACGAACGCCCCCTGACCGCGCGTTATAACATGGCCGGAGACCCGGTAAACGAAGACAGTTGTATGGAATTTTTCATTGCACCCAACGCTGATGACCCCGACCTTCACTATTTTAACATTGAAATCAATCCTTTGGGCATTGCTCAGATGCAATACTGCATCAACCGCAATGAATTTGAAAGCCCAGAGATTGACTTCACCCGTTTTGACATTAAAAGCACCATCACGGCTGATAAATGGCAACTCACCTACAAGGTGCCTTTTGCCTTTTTGTTGGAGCACGCCGAATCTATCACCGATGAGATGTATGGCAACTTCTATAAATGTGGTGATTGCTCCGCCGTTGAGCATTATGCCTGCTGGAGCCCCATCCTCTGCGAGGAAGAAGATTTTCACCGCAGCGAATATTTCGGCAAACTGATTCTTGAAAAAGGCATCCCCGCTGTTTGGTAAGCCTTTTTCTCAAAAAAATCAGTTAATTTTCAGCCGTAGCAAAAAACCGAAAGGAATCTTGTTATGAAGGTTGCATTGATTACCGGGGCCTCGGGTGGCATTGGTGCCGCCTGTGCCCGCCGTTTTGCAAAAGAAGGCTATGCCGTTATGTTGCAATACCACACTCACAGAACAGAAGCCGAGGCCGTTTTAAATGAAATTTTACTTTCAGGCGGCAGGGCTGCACTCTATTGTGCCGATGTTTCTGACCCTGTGCAGGCAAAATCACTTGTGCAGGAAACGCTCCGGCAGTTCTCAGAACTTTCTGTTCTTGTGAACAACGCGGGAATTGCGCTTTACAAAATGTTCTGCGACACAACGGATGAAGATTGGAGCAACATTCTCTCTGTGAATCTGTTGGGAACGGTTTACACCACCCGCGCCGCACTTCCTCAAATGGTGCACAAAAAAGCCGGGCATATTGTGAATATTTCTTCTGTTTGGGGTATGGTGGGAGCCTCTTGTGAGGTGGCTTATTCTGCTTCAAAGGCCGCCATCATCGGGCTGACAAAAGGGCTTGCAAAAGAACTTGGCCCCTCGGGCATTTGCGTTAACTGTGTTGCACCGGGTGTGATTGAAACGCCTATGATTGCCTGCCTTGACGAAGAAGGCCGCGCCGCCCTAACCGAAGAAACTCCGCTTGAAAGGCTCGGCACACCCGATGATGTGGCAGAAGCCGTGTTCTTTCTCGCAAACGAAAACAACCGTTTTATAACCGGTCAGGTCGTAAGCCCGAATGGTGGCTTTGTAATCTAGAGCACACATTGTTTTTACATTTTTGTTAATTTTTGCATTTTCACTTGACGAAACGCGAAATTAGGTGTATGATAATAGTGAAAAATAAAGGAGGTTATGTAAAATGAAAACTTTTAATATCTTATTAAAATCCATTGACGATGTTAAGAAATTCGTCAACATTGTCAGCAAATATGACTTTGATGTTGATCTGACATCCGGTCGTTATGTTGTTGATGCAAAATCCATTATGGGTAT
>JAZRUU010000039.1:0-2430 GCA_045652725.1 Clostridia bacterium
CATAACTATGAAAAACAAAATGAAACTTGAATTTGTAAGCCGTTCTGCAAACGAGGGCTTTGCCCGGGCGGCTGTGGCAGCCTTTGTCAGCCAATTAGACCCCACGCTCGAAGAACTTGCAGATATTAAAACCGCAGTTTCAGAAGCCGTCACAAACGCTATTGTGCACGGCTACGGTCACCCCGAGGGAACCGTGAGCGTGACCTGCGAGCTAAATGATCTTGCCGTTATCATCACAGTTTCAGACACAGGCCGCGGCATTCAGGATGTCTCACTTGCAACGCAACCGCTTTATACCCTTTCAGATGATGCAGAGCGTTCCGGTATGGGCTTTACCGTGATGGAAACCTTTATGGATACAATGGCTGTTGAGTCAACGCCCGGTAAAGGAACGGTTGTAACGCTGACAAAAAACATCAGCCCCCGTGCCTAAAGACAGGAGGCTTTCATGGTTACCTATGACCTCATACAACAATGTGCCTGCGGAGATTTAACCGCCAAAACCCGATTGATTGAAGAAAACACAGGCCTGATTTACTCCGTTGTCGGCCGTTTTAACAATCGCGGTATTGAGGCAGAAGATTTGTTTCAACTGGCCGCCATTGGCCTTTTAAAGGCGGCCGAGAATTTTAACTGCGATCTGGGGCTTATGTTTTCTACATATGCCGTGCCGATGATGATGGGCGAAATTCGCCGCCATCTTCGTGATAATGGCCCTGTTAAAGTAAGCCGCAGTTATAAAGCGCTGGCATATAAGGCCGCCCGCGCGCGCGAAACTTTTATAAACGAAAACGGCAGAGAGCCAACTGTTTCAGAAATTGCTGTTCTTCTCTCGGTTGATGTGGCAGAACTTTCTGCCGCGCTGACAGCAACCGAAGCACCGGCATCTTTAGAAGAACCCCGCGGAGATGATGGCGGCACATTAAAAGATTTAATCCCCGGCGATGACCGCGAAGATGCCATTCTCACCCGTTTGGCACTTTCAAACGGAATCAGCAGGCTTTCAGAAAGAGAACAAAAAATCATTCTGCTGCGATATGTGAAAGAGCAAACACAAAGTCACATTGCACAATTGCTGGGCATCTCTCAGGTGCAGGTTTCACGGCTAGAGAAACAGATACTTCAAAAACTGAAGGCAACATTATAAAAAAGGAACCCGCAAAATGACACCATTTTGCGGGTTCCTTACTTTTTTAAAGCATACTATGCCTAACACTACTCCTGCATTCTTTTCAAATGGTAAAATGCTCCCTCTTTGGCCATCAGTTCATCATAGGAACCTTCTTCTATCACCGCGCCGTGAGACAGCACAACAATGCGGTCAACATTGCGGATGGTTGAAAGGCGGTGTGCAACCATAAAGGTGGTGCATTGCTTCATCATTGCATCAACTGCGGCCTGCACTTTTTTCTCAGAGGCTGAGTCAAGCGCCGAGGTTGCCTCATCAAAAATAATAATTTTCGGCTTGCGGAGCAACGCGCGGGCAATGGCAATTCTCTGCCGCTGACCGCCCGAGAGTTTACCGCCGTGTTCACCCAAATGGGTGTAAATACCATTTGAAAGTGTTTCAAGCAAGTCATCAAGACCAACACTTTTAATAACAGCGATCACCTCTTCATCGGTCACATTGTCAAGACCGTAGGTAATGTTATCGCGAATGGTGCCGGCAAACAAAATGGTGTTCTGCGGCACAACCGCAATCTGACTGCGATATTCTGTCATATCAAGGTTTAACATATTTACCCGGTCAATGAGAATCTGCCCGTCGCTCGGTCTGTCAAAGCCAATCAAAAGGTCTAAAATTGTGGTTTTGCCGGCGCCTGATGCACCAACAAATGCTATACTCTCGCCCGGCTGAACCGTCAGAGAGAAGTTTTCAAGCACCCACTTATCACTATCAGGATAACGATAGCAAATGTCGCAGAACTCAACCTTGCCTTTAATATCAGGCAGGGGGACGATGGAGTTATCGGTCTCCACGCGTTCTTCATATAAAACCTCGCTGATAGACTGAATGGATTCAAGACCCTTCGTCATACGAGGATACATATTGAGCAAACCACTGACACTGTTTACAATCTGCGAGAAATAGGTTTGATACAAAACAACTTCGCCCACAGAAATTTTTCCCTTATAGGCTAAATAGCCGGTGAAAAACAGGCAGGAAAGGCGCGAAATTTCAGAAAGAACCCATGTGCTGGCACCAAAAAAGCTAATGGTTTTATCAAGTTGATAGCCTGCCGTCATCACGCTGCCCAAACGGCTGTTCATTTTGTTAACCTCGCGTTGCTGCAAGCCGTGAGCACGGGTAACAGGGATGAGCTCAATCATTTCAGAAACACCTGACTGTGTAACTTCAATTTCTTTTCTGAATTTTGCATTTCTGCGGCGAACAACGCCCCGCAAAGCGCGAAGCAACAACACCTCAAG
>JAZRUU010000040.1:0-4373 GCA_045652725.1 Clostridia bacterium
TGCCAATGTTTACCGTCGTGATAATGACATTCCCTATTCCTGGGGTACTGCCGTTAATGTGCAGATGATGGTATTCGGTAACATGGGTGATACCTCCGGTACCGGTGTTGCCTTTACCCGTGACCCGGCAACCGGTGAAAAACATCTGATGGGTGAATTCTTAATGAACGCACAGGGCGAAGATGTTGTTGCCGGCGTTCGTACCCCCCAGAAGATTGAGCAGTTAAAAGAAGTAATGCCTGAAGTGTATGAACAGTTCATCACTATCTGCAATATTTTGGAAGATCATTACCGTGATATGCAGGATATGGAGTTCACCATTGAAGATAAGAAACTCTACATGCTGCAGACCCGTAACGGTAAGAGAACCGCTAAGGCTGCTCTGAAAATTGCTTGCGACTTAGTTGATGAGGGCATGATTTCAGAAGAAAAGGCAGTAGCAATGATTGACCCCAGAAACTTAGATACACTGCTGCATCCCCAATTTGATACCGCTGCACTGAAGGCTGCACAGCCGCTGGCTCGTGCGTTGGCTGCATCTCCGGGTGCTGCTTGCGGTAAAATCGTCTTCACCGCTGAAGATGCTAAAGAATGGGCTGCCCGTGGTGAAAAGGTTGTTCTGGTTCGTCTTGAAACCTCTCCTGAAGATATTGAGGGTATGAAGGCTGCTCAGGGTATCCTGACTGTTCGTGGCGGTATGACCTCTCACGCTGCTGTTGTTGCCCGTGGTATGGGTACTTGCTGTGTATCCGGTTGCTCTGAAATCAATATGGATGAAGAAGCTAAGAAGTTTGAACTTGCCGGCAAAACCTTCGTTGAAGGTGACAGCATTTCTATCGATGGTTCTACCGGTTGCATCTATGATGGCATTATCCCCACTGTTGATGCTTCTATCTCCGGTGAATTTGGCAGAATTATGGCTTGGGCCGATAAATACAGAACTCTGAAGGTTAGAACCAATGCCGACACCCCCGCAGATGCTAAAAAAGCTCGCGAACTGGGTGCTGAAGGTATCGGTCTTTGCCGTACCGAGCATATGTTCTTTGAAGGTGACAGAATTGACGCTTTCCGCGAAATGATTTGTGCTGACACCGTTGCTGAAAGAGAAGCAGCACTTGAAAAGATTCTGCCGGTTCAGCAGGGTGACTTTGAAAAACTTTACGAAGCGTTAGAAGGCAACCCTGTAACCATCCGTTTCTTAGATCCGCCGCTGCATGAATTCGTTCCCACCACAGAAGAAGATATTAAGAAACTGGCTGACGCTCAGGGCAAAACCGTTGAACACATCAAGGCTATCATTGAATCTCTCCACGAGTTCAACCCCATGATGGGTCACCGTGGTTGCCGTCTGGCTGTAACTTATCCTGAAATCGCCAAAATGCAGACCAAGGCTGTTATCCGTGCTGCTATCAATGTTCAGAAAGCACACGCAGACTGGAAGGTTTGCCCCGAAATTATGATTCCGTTGGTTGGCGATGTAAAAGAACTTAAGTTCGTTAAGAAGGTTGTTGTTGAAACCGCTGATGCTGAAATTGCAGCAGCAGGTGCTAATCTTTCTTACGAAGTTGGTACAATGATTGAAATCCCCAGAGCCGCTCTGACTGCTGACGAAATTGCTACTGAGGCAGACTTCTTCTGCTTCGGTACAAACGACCTGACTCAGATGGCTTACGGTTTCTCCCGTGATGATGCAGGCAAGTTCCTCTCTGCTTACTACGATGCAAAGATTTTCGAAAACGATCCCTTTGCAAAACTTGACCAGACCGGTGTTGGTAAACTGATGGAAATGTCTATCAAACTGGGCAAGCCCGTAAACAGCAAACTGCACTTCGGTATCTGCGGCGAGCACGGTGGTGACCCCACAAGCGTAGAGTTCTGCCACAAAATTGGCCTCGACTATGTTTCCTGCTCACCCTTCCGCGTGCCCATTGCAAGACTTGCAGCAGCACAGGCCGCAATCAACAATAAATAATCAACTCAAACATAAAATGAGCCTTGTGTACACCCGTGCACAGGGCTCTTTTTCGTAGGTTGCATTATAGAAAAAATGTGATATAATTAAAATAACAATTTGTATGGGAGTGATTTGAAATGGGATACAAGGAGAATACTATATCTTCTATCGTAGAAGCAATTGACCAAAAACAAATACTTCTGCCTGCAATTCAGCGAAAATATGTATGGACAGAAAATCAAATTACAAAACTGATGGATTCTATTATGAAAGATTATCCCTTTGGTACTTTTTTGTTCTGGAAAGTGAAAAAATCAGTTGTTGTCCAAAAAGCGTATTCTATGTATGAATTTATAAAAGATTTCCACGAGCGCGATAACTATCAAAATCCTAAAGCGGGGCAGTTAAACATCAACAATTCTGAAGAAACCATATTAACCGCTTTAGATGGTCAGCAGCGATTAACATCGTTATACATAGCCTTAAAAGGAACACTGGCCTATAAATTACCTAAAAAACATTGGGACAACAACGATGCGTTTCCCAAAAAAGAATTATATTTTAATCTTTTGAGCAAAAAGAAAAATGACGATGAAGAAATATCTTATATCTTCAAGTTTTTGACGCAAGAAGAAGCTGCCGTAAGTTCAAACGAAGTGTTATGGTATAAAGTAAAAGAGATTCTTCAATACCCTGAACTAAAAGATATCAACCGCCTGATTCTGACAAACGGCTGGGCTGCCAATGAAACAATTACAGATAATATAGCCTTGTTGTTCCAACAAATAAAAAGCAATAAATTAATCAGTTATTTTGAAGTTGAAACAGAATGCATTGACGATGTGTTAGATATTTTTGTGCGATTAAACTCCGGCGGAACGGTTCTTTCAAAAACTGATTTATTGTTCTCTACAATGGTTTCTTATTGGGATGAAGGTCGCGAAGAAATAGATTCATTTTTAACAAGAATCAACAAAATTGGTGACCACTATAAATTTTCTAATGACTTTATTATGCGCACCTGCCTGTATGTTTTAGATATGCCGGTATCCTTAAAGGTGGAAACATTCGGAAAAGAGAATGTAAATAAAATAAAAGATAACTGGAAATCAATTTACACGGCAATAGAAGACACTGTTAATCTCTTAAATCAATTGGGTTTCAGTTCAGAAAATATTGTTGCTGACAATGCGATTATTCCCATTATTTTTTATCGTTATCAATACGGTTTTGATGCATTTGAAAACACAGTCAAAGGTGATGAAATTATCCACAATGTAAAATTTGAAATCAAAAAATTCCTTATTATTGCTCAAATTAAGCATATTTTTGGTCAGTCTACAAATGAAACACTGAAAACCATAAGAAATGAGATGAAAAACCACACCGGAAAATTCAAACTATCGGATTTGCAGGCGTTGAGTTTTGTGGGGGACAGAAACTTAAAATACACAGAAGATGATATAGAAGACTGGTTTGATTGTTTTGAGAAAAATGAATATACATTTATGATTCTTTCTCTTTTGTATCCGAACCTGAAATACGGGCAAAATAAATTTCATCAAGACCATGTACATCCGCATTCTGCATTTGAAAAAAGAGAAGTGCTGCTTAAACTGATATTGCCGGGAAACATACCTATGACAGACGATAAAGTCAATTTGTGGCGTCATCAGCGAAACACACTTGCTAATTTGCAACTGCTGGAAGGCGGAGAAAATGAAAGCAAAAATAAAAAACCTCTTGCCGAATGGCTGAAAGATGACGAGAATAAAAAGAATATCAAATTCCTCCCTGAAGGTATTGATTATTCGTTGCTCAATTTTGATGAATTTTTAGCAAAGCGAAAAGCGCTTATGCTAAAAGAGTTAAAGAAATTGTTGTTTGAAAACAAAAAATAAATCATCATTCCATCGCCCCGGCGCGCATCCGGGGCGATTTTTGTATAACGAAAACCACGCTAAGCCTGTGTGGTTCAATAAAGGTTAACCGATGAACAAAAATAAAACAGTATAAACATGAGTAAAAGTATTTATATAGTACAAATGAGAAATTTAGCAGAAAGTTTTAATGAGAAAAGCCTCCCTTGTGTAAAGGGAGGTGGGTTTGCGTAGCAAACACGGAGGGATTGTAATTGTGAAAGTAAAAACATATCCTCAAAAGTAAAAGCAGAAAAAGACAATCCCTCAGTCTCACTGCGTTCGACAGCTCCCTTTACACAAGGGAGCCTATTTTTATGCAATAAAATTCACCAAGAAAATTACTGTAACAACCCATTTATGGTTAGTAAGTAGTAATTGCATGGCTGGCAGGCCAATAAAACACGCTTATGTAGCGTCGCTAGTAGTATTAGGGCTATGCCCGAAAATGAACTCCCCAGTTATACGGGGGGGGTATTTATTGTACAAAAAAGAGGAAT
>JAZRUU010000041.1:0-5148 GCA_045652725.1 Clostridia bacterium
GGCCTCCGACTTTTCAAGCAGAAACGCATCATACTCAGGCTTGTCCGCATCAGTTTTCAGGGTGATGACACCAAGTTCTTTACCGTGAGAATAGATTGCATCGGTAACTGCGGTTGTTTTAACAATTTCGGGCACAACTTCAACCTTTGGGCTGTTGATGATGACCGTATCGGTTTTTGTGTCAAAATCAACCTCCATGTTAAGAGCCTCGCCCACAAAACGAACCGGTATCACCGTATAATCGTTAATAATTTTGGCCGGAATTGGCATTTCAACCGCCTTGCCGTTAACAAGAGCCGTTGTTTTATCAATCGTCAGCACAATGCGCGTTTCGCCCAAGGCAACACTAACCTGCCGTTTAGGCGCATTCCAGCCCACTTTCGCTCCCAATCCATCCTGAAAAACCGAACGGGCGGGAACCACAGAATAATCTGAAAATACAAGAGGCGGCACTTCAGGACTCAAAAACACGCCGTCAACCTTCAGCCTGAAAATGTTGCCTTCATAGTCGTGGTAGGCGCCGTCATAATAAAAGCGGCGACCGCTTGCGGCATAAACAGAGGCCGACAGCAAAAGAATCAGTACCAGAAAAACAGGAATCCACCTGATATGCTTCACTCTTGTCCCTCCTATCTTGTTATAAATTGCATATATCCTTCTAATATTAAGGTTGCAGACACCGTGTCTACAATTGCCTTTCTTTTTTTACCGCGAACATCAAGTTCGCTTAAAAAGCCGTGTGCAGCAACCGTTGTTAAGCGTTCATCCCAAAAGGCAATTTCAATACCTGAAAGTGCTGAAAGTTCTGCCGCAAAGGCTCTTGCCTTTTCAGCGCTGGCACCTTCTGTATTATCCATATTTTTCGGGAGACCAACAACAATGCGCTCCACACCACTCTCTTTTGCAAGTTTTGCAATTTCAGCGCAGGCAGTTTCACTCGTCTGCACCGTGCCCCACCCCTGCGCCGTGATGCACAAAGGGTCAGACATAGCAACGCCAATCCGGGCATCGCCGTAATCAATTCCCATCAGTTTCATAACAATCCTCCGACTGTTTTATTAAATCAATTGCCACCTGTGCGCTCTCTTTTGCTTTGGTGCACAAGAACATTTTTTTCGTTTTCAGAGCCGCTTTAATTTCGTCATACTTCTCAAAAATTTCAGCCACCGCCGCCTTTACTTTTTCCGGCTCAAAATCTTCAACGCTGACCGCGGTCGAAGTGCCGATATATTCCATAAACGCGTCAACCTTAGCATCATATGAAAGGCCAACAACGGGAACATAGGCATCGGCAGCATAAATTAACGAGTGCAGGCGCTCTGCCATAATCAGTTTCATGCGGCTGATAACACCAATGGTCAGTTCTGCCGATTCTATTTGCGGCAACACAAAACTTTTTGCATTAAGTTTTGAGGAAATTAAGGTTGAAATTTCAAAATCTTCAGGATATTTCATTGGCACAAACACAGGAACAAGTCCATAAGTTTGGGCAAGATCATCAATCAAAGCGGCAAGGGCATCATAAAAATCTGCCTTGCAGTGCTTCCACGGTCTGACTGAAATGCCCAAAAGATTCTCACCTGAAAGCCCCAGAGCATTCATCATTTTATCAACCGTTTCATCATCTGCCGCCTCAAGCGTGAGCGCCGGGTCAGCCGTCACCAGAAGCGAATCAGAACCAAGGCCGAGGTCTGTCAGTTCCTTGCGGGATGACTCTTCGCGAAGGGTGATTGCCGAAACGCCGGCCAACACCTTTGCGGCCAGTTTTTTGCTCTTTTCTCTCACTAAAGGACCAATGCCGTTTGCATAAAGCATCACGGGGGTGCCCACTTTTTTAGCCATTTGAATCAGCATCAGATAATAGCGGAGAGAACGGCTCGATGTCACATCCTGCAACAGACTGCCGCCGCCGCTGATAAAGAGCGAGGCGTTTTTCATAGCCTTTGAAATAGCAAAAAAACGATAGCGATTTATAGCATAAACACCATGTGTTTTGGCTGTTTTTTCAGGGTTTTTAGATAACACACAAAGCGAAATATCTTCCTTTTTCTCACGAAGATGGTCAATCATAGCAGAAAGCAGAGCCTCATCGCCCGAGTTATCGTAACCGTAATAACCCGAAATCACGGCATCATAGCGGTTTTTGTTCACAGAAGCGCAATACATTGCCGCATTGTCATCTGCCATTTTAGAAACCGAATAGCGCTCGCAAATGACCTCTCTGCCATAAGTTCCCCAGGCAGCCTGCTCTTCTTCTGTCGCCGTCATAACGCGACGAACATCTTCAAGCAAGAGTTCGGGCGAAGAGGAAACAAGACCACGACAGCAGAAGTTAGTGTCTACCCCAACCTGCAGTTTTGACTCATCAAAAATGCCCAAATAACCCTCATTACCTGCCACAATCACAGGTTTAGCACAAGACATTGCCTCAAGCGCCGAGCGCGAAACACCAATAAACACATCAGCCATAGCAGCAAACAGGTCAATATCGGTTCTCGCACCTGCAAGGGTGATCAGTTTTCTCCCGGCCTTTTGGTTCACCTCATCAGAAAGCGCCTTGAGTTTATCAAAAACATTGCCGCCGCCAACAATAACAATTTCAACACCAGGGCAGAACGCTTCAATTTGCAGGGCAACTTCAGCCAGATGAAACGCCACAAGCGCGCGGTCTTCATCCATACGGCTGATGTAAACAATTTTTTTGCTGTTTTCAGAGAGTGAAAACTCGCCCAAAAGCGGCGAAAAATCGGCAGAGGGCGAAAAACGGCCGGTATCAATACCGTTAATGGTGACAAAAATATCCTTCGGGTCGGTGCCGTAATTATCAATCAGGTAGGTTTTAATATCCTCGCTGACGGCCATCACCTTTTCGCCCCAGTTGGAAAGATATTTAAGGCCGCGGTCAGTGCGAAAAACCCAATGCGCCGTTGTAACAAAGGTAAAGCGCATAAAAGGATGCAATAAGCCACACAAAAACGCAGGGATTCTGCCGTGAGCGTGCACAATGTCAATTTTCTCACGGGCAATAATGTTGCGAAGCGCTGCTAAAGATGCTAACACCTTACCGGGCGATTTGGTATACATCGGCACAGTGTAATGTGTAATGCCCGCCTTTTTAAGATAGGCTTCATACACGCCGCCGCCGGATGCAACAACCACATCAAAACCCTTGCGCTTAAGTTCAAGGCTCAGTTCTAAAACATGGGTTTCAGCACCGCCGATTTCCAAACGCATCAAAGTCATTAAAATCTTCTTTTTTCTTATATCTGCCATCACTGCACCTCTTTCGGTTTTGAAAGGGAATCATTTGCAACAGTGCGAAAACAAAAACTGCATTCGGATTTTACAAACAAACAATCGGCCAAAAATTCATTTCATCGCAAATGATTCTGAAAAATTTTATGAAAATTGTCGAAAAAATTTTTGTTATATGGTTTTATTATATAGTATATTGTCCCATTTTTCAACGGATGAAACCATTTTGTAACACAATCTTAAATATGAAAAGAAAAAGAGAACGATAGCCTTTACTGCGATGTCGTTCTCTTGTTATTCATATTATTTCTGTTTAAGAATTTATCTTGTAACCCTTTCTCGGCCCGCTATCAGCCTTTCAGACCCAATTGGCAGGCAAAAACCGTTTCGCCATCTGCATTTTCACCTTTGGCAAAAATCACACCGTCTTCCCGTTTGCTGAAGATGTTAAGGCGCACACCGCCCAAAGCCTCTTTGCGGTAATCTATCTGAAAGGTCTGCAAAACATCTTCCTCCGTCGGGCCAATGGCATTTAAAACATAGTTTGCATATTTCGTGTTGTTCACATGGTCATTTCTGTCAAGGTCACAAAAACCGGCCTGCACAACATAAGGCTCACCCTCGGCCAAAAAGCCGGGCACTTTGCCTGTTTTTTCTTCAAAAACCGTTTCTGTGCAAAAACCGTCTGTATAAGGATAGATATCCTGCGCAGAAACAAGGCGCCGTTCCTCGCTGTGAATCACCGTCCACTCCGAAGTACCAACAACCAGCCGTTTGCCGTTTGCATCTTCAATGACATATTCACGACTATAGCGCAAGCGTTTCGGCATCAGCGGCCAGGTTTTAACCACAACGCTCCGGTGTCTTTCAAGCGGCTCTAAAATTTCAAACTTCACCCGTACCAGCACCCACAAAAGCGAACGCTTAAGCATCGCCTCAAAGCCAACGCCGAGCGCCTCCCCGTGCTGACCGGCCGCATCCTGAAACAGGTCAAGCACAGCCGAGGGAAGAATGCGGTTATAGGTGTCAAAGTCCCCTGCACGCAGGGTATATTCCTTTTTCCATATCTGCTCCATTTCACAATCCCTTTCTATAACATGATCAAACAAACCGAACCAAGCACAAGCGATGCAGATAAAAACATCCTACAACTTATATTGTAATACAAAAAGCCGAAGGTTGTCAATGCATTTGTTCGCAAGCCATTTCTTACACAAATTCCTTTTGGGCTATTTGAGAAACTTGAGGATAATTTATTTTGCATCTTGTTTTTTGTCGAAATTTGTGATATACTGTTGTGGCTATTATGAAATTCAAATGGGGGGATTTTTTATGGCAAAAAGAGAAGGAAGAAGAATTAAAACCGACAGTCCGATGAACGCTGTCGCTCCATTTATTATGCCCAACAGAACCGGCGCGGCAAATTCATTTTCAACCTCGGTTGATATTGGCAAGTGTGAAGAATTCATTCGTCAAAAGCGTGCCGAGGGCATGAAAGGTTTGGGTATGATTCACATTTTTATGGCGGCCTATGTCAGAGTTGTTTCGCAACTCCCCGGCATTAACCGTTTCATTCGCGGTCAACGCGTTTATGCCAGAAATAACATTGAAATCTGTATGGTTATAAAAAAAGAGTTGTCGCTCAACGCAACCGAAACTGTTATTAAAATTCTGCCTGAGAGAACCGACACGCTTGATATGATTTACAGGCAGCTCTGTGATGAAATTGAAAAAAACAAAGCAGAAGGCGATCAGAACAATATGGATGCATTGGTGCGGATTCTCTTTAAACTGCCCGGCATTTTTCTCAAGTTTATCGTCTGGCTTTTAAAGGCACTTGACTATTGCGGTCTTCTGCCCCGTTTTTTAACCAACCTCAGCCCGTTTCACGGT
>JAZRUU010000042.1:0-3617 GCA_045652725.1 Clostridia bacterium
CAAAACCGTATGCAACCGATAGCCGGCTTCGGCCTGTTCATTCAAAATGTTTTGCATTTGTTCTGCATAACCGATAACATTATCGTAGAACTTTTCTCTTTCAATCATTTGTAATACAACATAGTGTGGCATTTCTCCCAATCTCCTTCCAAAATAAAAAAGTGCGCAGCCTCACCCAAAAGCAAAGCCACGCACCAAAAAGTGCAGGGACTCCGCTTCGCCAAAGCTACCACACTTTATACCACAAAATACGAATCACTCATACCAGGGTAAAGCAAAGCAAAGTGTACACTTTTTAACATAGTGTACCCCTGAAATAAATGATTCATTATAAAATTGTAGTATAAGTGTGGTAACATCATTATAACACAAAACATTCAAAATTACAACCTCAAAAATGATTTGACACAGGTTATGGCAAACCCTCCCGGACGGGATTGCCGGAAACACCGACCCCTACAACAAAAAAGCAGAAGCAATGCCTCGCTTCTGCTTTTTCTTCTTTATAATGTTAAATCCACAAGTTCCATCAAATCATCAATCACCGCATCGGGATTGTGTTTTGCGAGCGTTTCTCTGTCAAAATAAGAGGTAATCGCCACCACCTGCATCCCTGCCGCGCGGGCAGCTTCAATGCCGTTTAAGGCATCTTCAATCACAAGGCACTCTCTTGGCTCGGCCCCAAGTTGTTTTGCCGCCGCGAGAAAAATATCCGGTGCCGGTTTTTTCCGCTCTGCATCCTCGCCCGAGGCAATGGCGTCAAACCAATCAAGCGGAATCTCTGCCGCACCTAAATTCGCCTTAATTTTAATCATATCGGCACTTGAGGCAAGGGCAATCTTTTCACCGCGCTCTTTAAGCGCGACAAGAACCGCCTTGCCGGCAGGATACGGCGGCAACTCGGCTTTTACAATCTCAACATATTTCCGGTTCAGTTTTTCTTTCATCACAGGCTCATAGGCCACGCCGTGGCTTTCTGCCACACCGCCGACAAACCGCGCCTCTCCCGCACCGATAAAAGGCGCAAACTCTTTCGGTTCAGCCTGCACGCCATATTCTGCCAGCACAAGTTGCGCGGCGTGAATGGTGACCGGCGCCGAGCGCACGAGCACCCCATCCATATCAAAAATATAATACATACTGTTCATCCCTTTTTTCTTAATAATTTTATTTTACAGGATTTTGGCCGGCTATGTCAATCCATTTATAAGAATTTTATATTATACCCTTGCAATTTACATAAAATTTCGTTATAATAGAAAGGTAGTGTTTTTTTAGATTACACATCTGCGGTCACAGACCGGCAGTTATATAGGAAGGATGGTTGCAATGGCAACAAAAGTTGTTATCGGCGCTCAGTGGGGCGACGAAGGCAAAGGTAAAATTATTGATATTTTAGCACAACAGTCTGAGGTTGTTGTTCGCTCTCAGGGCGGAAACAATGCCGGTCACACCGTTGAGGCTGACGGCAAGCAATATAAATTGCATCTGGTTCCCTCGGGCATTTTAAATCCCGAAACCTTAAACATCATCGGTAACGGCGTTGTGGTTGACCCCGGCGTGTTGCTCGAAGAACTTGATATGTTAAAGGCGCAGGGCGTTTCTACAAACCAACTCAAAATTGACCTGCGTGCTCACATCATTATGCCGTATCACATTTTGCTTGACGGTTTAATGGAGCAGGCAAGAGGCAAGGGCGACATCGGTACCACCAAAAAAGGCATCGGCCCCTGTTATATGGATAAGGCAGAGCGCATCGGCATTCGTCTGTGCGACCTGTTAGACCCTGCTATTTTTGAAGAAAAGGCGCGCGAAAATACCGAATATAAAAACAAACTGATTACCAAGGTTTTCGGCGGCGAGGCTCTCTCGGCTGACAGTTTTATTCAGACCTATTTAGGCTATGCTGACCGTCTGCGCCCCTACGCGGCTGACACCACCCCCCTGCTCTATGAGGCTGTAAAAGCCGGCAAAAAGGTGCTGTTTGAAGGCGCACAGGGCACACTTTTAGACCTTGACCTGGGCACTTACCCCTATGTTACCTCCTCACACCCCATCTCCGGCGGTGTTTGCGTGGGCACAGGCATCGGCCCCACGCTGATTGACGAATGCATCGGCGTTATGAAGGCCTACACCACCCGTGTGGGCAAAGGTCCTTTCCCCACAGAACTTGAGGATGAAACCGGCGAAAAAATCAGACAAATTGGTAACGAGTTCGGTGCAACCACCGGCCGTCCCCGTCGTTGTGGTTGGTTTGACGCTGTTATCGGTCGCTTTGGTGTTCGCACCAGCGGCTTAACCGGCATTGCACTCAACAAGTTAGACACATTAACCGGTTTGGGCGACCTTAAAATCTGCACAGGCTACAAAAAGGGCAACGAAGTGATTACCGACTTCCCTGCAAGTCTTACTGATCTGGCAAAATGTGAACCCATTTATGAAACCCTCCCCGGTTGGGATGAAGACATTACCGGTGTTCGCAGTTATGATGAACTGCCCGAAACTGTTAAGAATTATGTAAAACGCATCGAAGAACTTTGCGGTGCAAAAGTGATTATGGTGGGTGTTGGCCCCAACCGCGAACAAAACATTTTGCGCTAAAAACAAAAATAAAGTTCTTTTTCCCTCTTTCTTATCATAGACTATATTACAGATTGTCCACCCACAGATAAGAAAGAAGGAATGATACATGAGAAAAAAAGCAAAGTTGCCAAAATTCTGTTGGTTATATGTAAAAAGAGATGCTTCTTTTTATGCTTTCATTTTGGCTTCGTTCATCGTCGGCGGCATTATTGCCGCCGTCTTTGCCTTTACCCTGCCGGACCTTTCGTGCAAGGAACTGGGCTTATATCTCGAAGATTTTTTTAACAATATGAATCAAAACGGCGCCGATGCTTCGGCGCTGTTTCATTCGGGTATTATCTCTCACCTCAAAAACTTTGTTTTTTTATTTTTCTTCTCCGTTACGGTGATAGGTGCACCCTTTCTAATCGCTTTTTCAGCCGTCAAAGGGTTTATGCATTGTTTCACGCTTGTGTTATTCTTCAGGCTCTACAGTTGGCGCGCGGCCCTGTTTCTTTTACTCGGAATGTTCCCGCACTATCTGCTCTTAATCCCTTGTTATCTGGGGATTTGCGCCACCTGTCTTAAATTTTCAGTCTCTGTTTTCTCTGAAAAAAATGATTTTAAAAAAACCATTCCGCGCCTGCTTTTAATCCTTGCCGCATTCTTTTTGGCGGCCATTATGACCACCTTATTGCAGGCATATATCGAACCTCCGCTTATCCGCTTAATTTCGGGGCTGTTTCTCGCTTGATTGCGGGCCGTTTACCGAGAAAGGAATATACATACCTATGTCAGAACTCGTTTTGGATTTTATTAAATATTCAGATAAAGAAAAAAAACTTTCAAAAAACACGCTGGCCTCTTATGAACACGACTTGCAACTGTTCACACTGTTCTCAGAAAAGCAAGGCACAACAATAGAGGGCGCAACACCAAACACCATTCAGGCTTTTTTAAACAGTTTAAAAAAGAGTGGCAGAGCAAACTCTACTATCTCAAGAGCCCGCGCCTCTCTCAAAAGTTTTTATGAATATTTGCTGGGGCGGGGCATT
>JAZRUU010000043.1:0-10571 GCA_045652725.1 Clostridia bacterium
AAACTTTAGAAAGTTCTTTGTGGGTCCTTATTTTTTCAGAACCTTAAAGAACACCTTGCTCATTAACATTTACAGCCTTATTTATTCGTTCCCGGCGCCGATTATTCTCGCCATTTTGCTGAACGAAGTAAGACAGCAGAAACTCAAAAAAACAATTCAGACTATGACATATCTGCCGTACTTTATTTCAACGGTTGTCGTTGTTGGTATTGTTACCAACCTCTTGTCACCGGGTCACGGCTTAATCACCGCCATTTCGGAAATTTTTACCGGCGAGCGGATATATTTCTTAACCAGACCTGAATATTTCAGAACCATTTTTATTACAATGACCATCTGGCAGGGTATTGGTTATAACTCAGTTATCTACATTGCGGCCCTTTCCGGCGTTGACCAGGAACTGTATGAAGCCGCCGTTATTGACGGTGCAGGCAAAATGCGCCAGATTTGGCACATCACGCTGCCCGGTATTCTGCCCACCATTATGGTTATGCTTATCTTAAGAATCGGCAGTATGCTTGCCGTATCTACAGATGCAATTCTGCTTCTGTATCAGCCGGCAACCTACGAGGTATCTGATGTTATCGGTACTTATGTTTACCGTGTTGGTCTGACCGAAGCCGATTATTCACTTTCAACCGCTGTTGGTTTGTTTAACTCCATTGTCGGCCTTATTTTGGTATTGGGAGCAAACTATGTCAGCAAAAAAACGACAGAGGAGGGAATTTGGTAAACTATGAAGATTTCAAAAGGCGAAAAGATTTTCCAGGTTATAAATGTAGTTTTCTTAGTCCTTCTGTCCATTGTTATCATTTACCCTGTTGTTTACACCCTGTCAGCATCCTTTAGCTCTAAGGATGCCGTTGTAACGGGCAAGGTATTCCTCTGGCCGGTAGACTTCGATTTATCAGCTTATAAGCACATTTTCTCAGATAAAACAATCTGGGTGGCTTATTTAAACAGTATTTTCTACACAGTAGTTGGTACTGTTATGAGTTTGGTTTTAACCGTTTGCGGTGCGTATCCGTTGTCTAAACCCAGACTTCGGGGCAGAAACTGGCTTACATTCTGCATTGCGTTCACCCTGTGGTTCTCTGCAGGTATGATTCCTGCGTACTTAAACTTCAGAGATTTAGGTTTGTTAAATAGCCGTTTGTCTATTTTGCTTCACGGTACCATATCAACCTATAACTTTGTGCTTATGAAAAACTTCTTCCAGTCGATTCCCGCAAGCTTGGAAGAAGCCGCTCACATTGACGGAGCGAACGATTTGCAGATTCTCTTTAAAGTCTACATTCCGCTGTCACTTCCTTCCATTGCAACCATCGCATTGTTCTATGCGGTTGCTCGTTGGAATGAATATCTGTGGCCGATGATTTTAGTACAGAAAGACGCACTCTTGCCCCTGCAGGTTGTGCTTAAGAAGATGATTGTTGACTTAAATGTTGACCTCACAAAGGGCGTAGATGTGGAAACAAAGCTTTCAGAAGAAACCTTTATCTACGCAACCATCGTTGTTTCGTCAATCCCGATGCTTGTACTGTATCCCTTCATTCAGAAGTATTTTGTTAAGGGCGTTATGGTGGGCTCAATCAAAGGCTAAAATAAAAAACTGTTTAAAACAAAAAAGCGCCGCGAGCGGCGCTTTTTTTTATTTTCTTTTTCTTTAAAATGTTCGAAATTGTATATATAAAAATGAAAAAAACTGGTTGCAATCTTGAATTGTAAAATGGTATAATGTAGTTGAAATTTTATCGTTTTATTTTTGCTCTGTAAAGGCATAGCCAAGGAGGTATTTCTATGAGTGTATTACGCGAACAAGTGAAAGAAAAATTTATGCATATTGAAGGTCACAACGCCATTGTGACAGATGCAAAAATGACGGAATACATTTTAGATAATTGTGACATTATTTTTAAGCCGGACAATCGCTTTTTCTGCCTTTTAGATGTGTGCGAGGCCAACTGCGTTTCATACTATGTAATGCAGGACCGTTTTGATAAAGAGTTTGCACCCTTTAATGATGAAACCTATCAGCAGGCCACCGCTACCGAAACCATTGAGATGGGTTTTGATTTTGGTCACACAAGCCCCAATTGGCCCGAAGTTATAAAAATCGGTTTTGTCGGCCTGAAAAAACGAGCAGAGGCCTATGCCTCCAAAACTTATGACGATGCTGAAAAAACACGGTTTTATACAGCGCTTCTTTCTGTTTATAACGCGGCAGAACGCTTTGTTAACCGCGTGATTGAAGCTGCTGAAAAAGAGGGCAGAGATGAGATTGCACAAGGCCTTAAACATCTTTTGGTTGCCCCGCCTGAAACGCTCTATCAGGCGATTCAGATGCTGATTTTATATTACACCCTGCAGCACCGCGCCGAGGCTACCTGGATTCGTACCTATGGCCGAGTTGACCAACTTTTATATCCTTTCTACGAGAAAGAAGATAAAGATGCGGCCAGAAAAATGGTGCATGATTTTATTGCTGAACTGCAGTGCCAGAACGAAAGTGCAAACCAGCCTTTTGCTTTAGGTGGAACGGATAAAGACGGCAATAGCCTTATAAATGAACTTTCTTATATGTTTATAGAAGAATATAAAGAAATTAAGCCCCCTTGGGTTAAAATTCACATTTTATGTGCCGATGAGATGGATGAAGCCTTTTTGAAATTGGCGCTTGATTCCATCAGAAACGGCGCAAACAGCATTTTGTTTATGGGTGACACCATCCTGAAAAACTCGCTTCGCCGGTTGGGGATTGCCGAAGAAGATATTCTTGACTACCATGTTGACGGGTGCTATGAATGTGGCGGTTACGGTGAACTTACAAGCCCTGCCACCGGCCGTGTTAGCCTTGCAAAGGCAATTGAATTTGCCTTAAACAGCGGTAAAGATATGGCCACCGGTTATCAGGTAGGCTTGCCGACGGAAAAAGAACCCGAAACTTTTGAAGAATTTTACAACGAATATCTCCGCCAATTAGAAAAAATTTGTGATTTGGCGAAAGATTATATTGATAAAATGGAAAGCCTGTATCCGAAACTCCACGCGGGACTTTTGTTCACCTCTTCCTATCCTGAATGCATGGATGAGGGTAAGGATATTTTTGTCGGTTTTGGCGCGAAATATAATGACACATCCATTAACGGCGTGGGCCTTGGCACAGCGGTTGACTCGCTGATGGCAGTTAAAAAACTTGTTTATGATGATAAAAAGATGACGCTTTCAGAACTTGCCTCCCTGATGAAAAACAACTGGGAAGGCGAGGAGGCCCTGCGCATAACCGCTAAAAACAAATTCCCGAAATATGGTATGGGTGACGAGGCGGTTGACGCCTATGCAAAAGACATTGTGGATAAACTGGGCCTTTTCATTAACAAACAGCCTAACGCCAAAGGCGGGAAATATCGTTTGGGCATGATGTCTATCATCTGGCGTTGGTGGATGGGTTCAAAACTTGCCGCCACACCTGACGGAAGATTGTTTGGCGAAACAACTTCGTTAAACTCCGGTGCATCGTTCGGCTCTGACCGTGAAGGTGTAACGGCGCACATTCTTTCAATGACCTCGGTAGATGCCACAAATTCTCCCAACGGCGTTGTGTTAGACCTTGACCTGCACTCTTCTGCCGTAAAAGGTGAAAACGGTCTGAATGTAATGTATGCCACCTTGAAAACATTTTTAGATAATGGCGGTTTTGCCGTGCATTATAATGTTTTAAATGTCGAAACACTTCGCAAAGCGCAGAAACGCCCTGAAGACTATCCCAACCTGCAGGTTCGCATCTGCGGCTGGAATACTCTTTTTAGCCGTTTAGGCAGAAAAGAGCAGGATGAGTATATTATGCGCGCAGAAGGTGAATAAACTATGAAAGGGCTTATTACCAATTTAAAAAGAATGGCCGTGCACGATGGTGCGGGGCTTCGCACAACGATTTTCTTTAAAGGCTGCCCGCTCCGTTGCGTGTGGTGCCATAATCCTGATACGCTTTCTTTTGAAAAAGAAGTGGGGATTTTTGCTCATAAATGTGCCAGTTGTGGTATTTGCACCGAAGTTTGTACCGGCGGCGCCATACATAAAAATGCTGCCTTTGAGCCGGATAAATGTGTGCGCTGTTATGACTGCATTGAGGCTTGCCCCTCTACCGCGCGCGTGCTCTATGGCGAAGAGTGGGAGTGCCGTGCTTTGGCCGATAAGGTTTTGCAGGACCGTGACTTTTTTAAAAACAGCGGCGGCGGTGTTACATTCTCCGGCGGTGAATGCCTTTGGCAGATAGATTTTGCAGAAGAACTGGCCAAAATTTTCACAGGTGAAGGCATCAGCGTGGATATTGACACCTGTGGCTATGTAAAGTTTGAAGTGTTTGAAAGAATCATTCCTTATGTGGACGAATTTTTATATGATTTAAAGGCAATTGATGCAGAAGTTCACAAGCGTTGCACGGGTAAGGATAACGCCTTGATTTTAGAAAACCTGAAAAAACTGGATGCACTTGGTTGCAAAGTTGAAATCCGTTACCCTTATGTTCCGGGTTATAACGATGGTGAGTGTGCAAAAATCGGTGAATTTTTAGCCGGTCTTACCAATGTGAGAAAAATTAAGGTGCTTGGCTACCACGGTTTTGCTGCTTCAAAATATCAGGCGCTTGGTATTGAAAATACTCTGCCTGATGTTAAAGTTACGCGTGACGATGTGCAAAAAGCCGTAGAAATTTTGCGAACTTTTGGACTTGATGCCATTAACGGCATGGATGGGGACTGATTGACAGAGGAGAGAAGAAAATGAAATTAAAAGGTATGAGAATCAATTTTTTGGGTGACAGCATCACCGAAGGCGTTGGCGTTTCGCATCCTGATAAGCGTTATTTTGAACTCATTAAAAAACAATATAAATTAAAAGAGGCAAACGGTTATGGCATTTCGGGCACGCGTTTTGCAAAGCAAAGCACCCCCAGCCTTGATCCGAGTTTTGATCAGTATTTCGCTTCGCGAGTTGATGCAATGAAAGATGATGTTGATTGTGTGGTTGTGTTTGGCGGAACGAACGATTTTGACCACGGTGACGCACCGCGCGGCAGTTTTTCTGACAGAACGCCCGATACCTTTTACGGCGCCTGCCACGATTTATTTACAAAACTGATTGAAAAATATCCCGGTAAGCCGATTGTGGTTATAACCCCGCTGCATCGCCTGGCTGACCTTGAAACGCGCGAAAAAAGCGATGCAACCGTAACTTTAAAAGAATATGTTTCAATCATCCGCGAGGTGGCAGAGTTTTACTCTTTGCCGGTTTGTGATTTATTTAAAAATTCAGGTATGCAGCCGCTTGTTCCCGTGATTCAAAATAAGTTTATTCCCGATGGTCTGCACCCCGGTGATGCCGGTCATGAATTGATTGCAGCACGGCTTGGCAATTTTCTTGCTGCTCTTTAAAAATATTGTTAAGGATGTTTATTTTAAGAAAGCGGTGAAGACATGATTAAATCAAGCAGTATTGATATGGTAAACGGCCCACTTTGGGGAAAAATTTTGCGGTTTTCTCTCCTTTATATGCTAACAGCCTTTCTGCAACAGTTATACGGGGCAGCAGATATTGTCATTGTTGGCCGTTTTGCAGGGCAAGAGGCACTTGCCGGTGTTGGCACTTGCACGGTTATTGTTAATTTGTTTTTAAACTTTATTTTAGGGCTTGCCGCCGGTGTTACCATTGTGCTTGGTCAGGTGATTGGCGCTAAAAATACCGAAGGAATTAACAAAGCCTGTCACACGGCTATGGCAGTTGCGATTTATGGCGGTCTTTTGGTTTCTGCTATTTGCCTGCTGTTCACCAAACCGCTGCTGCAAATGATTGAAGTGCCTGATAATGTTATGGGCGAGGCAACAACCTATTTGCGCATCATTGCCATTGGCTTTGTGCCCTCGCTGATTTATAACTTTGGTGCAGCTGTTTTGCGCGCCAAGGGTGACACAAAAATTGCACTTTATATTGTAACCGTCTCCGGCATTATCAATGTGGTATTAAACCTTTTCTTTGTTTGTGTCTTTAAAATGAAGGCAAGTGGTGTTGCAACTGCAACCGTTATTTCGCAAATTTTTACAGCCGTTTGCATTATGTATGTTCTTTGCCACGAGGTTGATGAAACAAGAATTTCTCTTCGCAGAATCAGAATTTATAAAGAACCGTTTTTGAAAATTCTTCGTTTCGGTCTGCCTTCGGGCATTCAGAGTTCGGTCTATTCT
This sequence comes from Clostridia bacterium, assembly GCA_045652725.1. Taxonomy (GTDB): domain Bacteria; phylum Bacillota; class Clostridia; order UBA1381; family UBA9506; genus UMGS755. The sequence continues at coordinate 6,240 of JAZRUU010000043.1, forward strand.
GCGTCAAATATTTTGGTGCAGTCAAGCGTGAACAGTTTTGGTTCTGCTGCCATTGCGGGCGCTGCGGCAACTGCCAGCATAACAGATTTTTATGCTGTTATGTTAAATAGTTTATATCAATCTTCTATTGTGTTTACCAGTCAGAACTATGGCGCAAAACAGTTTGACCGTATTAAAACCATCATTTGTGTTTGTGTTGTTTATGTTTTGGGCCTTAGTGCGATTCAGAGCGCCGTCACCTTTTTCGGGGGAGAATTTTTAGTTGGTATTTATGCGCCAAACGACCCCGAGGTGATTAAAATGGGTGTTATCAAACTGAATGTTGTCGGCTATTCTTATGTCATTTTGGGTATTATGAATGTTATGAGTGGTGCTCTTCGCGGCATTGGTGCATCTATTTTTAATATGCTTATGTCAATTGTGGGTGTTTGCGGCATCCGTATTTTGTGGATTCTCACCGCCTTTAAAGCCATTGGCACTTTTTCATCGCTGTATCTTTGCTATCCCTTGTCGTGGCTTGGCACAACAATGTTACATACCTTGATATTTATTGTGTTGTTTAAGCGCGAAAAACGCAAAAGTCAAGTGACATCACTTTAAAAAATATTTAAATTAAATAAACTTTTTACTTTGAAAGGGGTATTTTATGTTAACAAAACAAGATTACGAATTTTTTAGCGGTGAAGCAGAAAAATATCTGGAAAAGGCCGGTATTGTAATTACTGAAGAAGAGAGAAGCCGCATTGAAGTAGCTGAGTATGAACTTGGCTGTATTGATAAGGTTGGTCTTGAACTCGTTGTGTATGTCAACACCGACAGATGCTGTGCAAAAGAACTGGTTCTTCTGCCCGGTCAGACCTGCCCTGAGCACCGTCACCCCGAAATCAACGGTGAAGAGGGCAAAGAAGAAACCTTCCGTTGCCGCTACGGTACTGTGTACCTTTATGTTGAAGGCGAGAACGATCAGCCGATTGCCGCTTGCCCGCCGGCAGGCATGGAAGAATATTTCACCTGCAAAAAAGAGATTATTTTAAAACCCGGTGAACAGTATACCATCATGCCCAATACCTTCCATTGGTTCCAGGCTGGCCCTGAGGGTGCGGTTGTTTCTGAATTTTCTACCAAGAGCCGTGATGAATATGACATTTACACCGACCCGCGCATTGATGCTGCCGGCAAGAGAAATGTAGACTGATTCTAAAGGAGAGAGACTGATGAAACAATTTGATGTTGTTGCACTCGGCGAAATTCTGATTGATATGACCTATGCCGGCAAAAGTGAGGCAGGGCAGACACTGTTTGAGCAAAACCCCGGCGGTGCGCCGGCAAATGTGCTCACGGCAGTGCAACGCTTAGACGGCCGTACAGCGCTCATCGGCAAAGTGGGTAACGATATGCACGGTGAGTTTTTAAAAGCAACATTAGAGAGAGAAAACATTGTAACCGAGGGCCTTTTGGTTGATGACAGCGTGTTTACCACTCTTGCTTTTGTGAATCTTGATGCAAACGGAGACAGAAGTTTTTCGTTTGCAAGAAAACCGGGTGCCGATACCTGCCTTTGTAAAGAAGAAATTAAACTTGATTTAATAAAAAACACCAAAATTTTTCACATTGGCTCGCTGTCGCTGACTGATGAGCCGGCAAAAAGTGCAAGTTTTTATGCGCTTGATGCCGCAAAGCAAGAGGGATGCATTATTTCTTATGACCCGAACTATCGTGCGTCGCTTTGGAACAGTAAAGAAGAGGCCGTTGCGGGTATGCGCTCAATTATCCCTTATGTAGATGTAATTAAAATTTCGGATGAAGAAACCGAACTTTTAACAGATAAAAAAGATGTTTATGAGGCAGCTGATGCACTTCTTTTACAAGGTGTTTCGGTTGTGATTGTCACAATGGGTAAAGACGGTGCCATTGTTCGCACCAAAGACGGCGTTGTGCAATCTGCTGCTCAGACTGTGCAGGCGGTAGATACCACCGGCGCCGGCGATGCCTTTATGGGAGGATTTTTATGGCAACTTGCTCAAAGCGGCAAAAAACCTGAAATGCTCACTTTGTCTGATGTGCAGGCGTTTGCTGATTTTTCTAACAAAGTTTCCGGCTTCTGCGTGGGTAGACGAGGCGCTATTTGCGCTATGCCGTTCCCGCAGGATTTGCAATAATCGGCAAAAAAATAACAAATTTTGTTTTTTCTCTCTTTACCTTTTCAATAGAATGAGTTATAATGAGTATAATATAAAGTACAAGGAGTAGAAATATGGAAATTTCATCATTACAAAAGGCAAGATATGCCTATGCACCGAAACTGCCCCAAATGTTGCGAGGCGGTATTGCTGAAATCAGCGTTTTAGAAGGTGCTGAAACAAAAAGCGTGGCAGATTGCGAAAAAATTCAGGCACTTTTCCCCAATACCTATGGTAAGAAGGAAATTGTTTTTCAGAAAGGTGCAAACACCTCCCCGGCTAAAAAGCAGGTTGTGGGTGTTATCTTATCGGGCGGACAGGCTCCCGGCGGCCACAATGTTATCTGTGGTTTATATGACGCTCTTAAGTCAACGAACCCCGAGAATGAACTCTATGGTTTTAAAAACGGCCCCATCGGTCTGATTGAAGATGACTATATTGTTTTTGATGATGCTTATATTGATGCATTCAGAAACACCGGTGGTTTTGATATTATCGGTTCTGGCAGAACCAAACTTGAAACCAAGGAGCAGTTTGCTGTTGTTGCCGAGGTTTGCAAAAAACACGGCATTACGGCTGTTGTCATCATTGGTGGTGACGATTCAAACACCAATGCTGCTGTTTTGGCTGAATATTTTGCAGCCAATAACACAGGCGTGCAGGTGATTGGTTGCCCCAAAACAATTGATGGTGACTTAAAGAACGAAGATATTGACTGCTCGTTTGGTTTTGACACCGCAACCAAGACCTACAGCGAAATCATCGGCAATATCTGCCGAGATGCAAACTCTGCTAAAAAATACTGGCACTTTGTTAAGGTTATGGGTCGTTCTGCTTCTCATGTTGCGCTTGAATGTGCACTGAAAACCCAGCCGAACATCTGCCTTATCTCTGAAGAAGTGGCAGAAAAGAAAATGTCACTTTCACAGCTTGCAGATTACATTGCAGATTCTGTTGCCACAAGAGCTGCTAACGGCATGAATTTTGGTGTTGCCATTATTCCTGAAGGCGTTGTGGAATTTGTTCCTGAATTTTCGGTTCTGATTGCCGAAATCAATGACCTTTTAGCCGGCAAAAAGGTTGAAGCGTTCAACGCGCTGCCTACCTGGGAAGAGAAGTATGCCTTTATTGAAAAAGGCCTGACAAAGGCATCAATGGAAGTGTTTGCTATTCTGCCTGTAAGCATTCAGCAGCAGCTCTTTTTAGAAAGAGACCCCCATGGCAATGTGCAGGTTTCTTTAATTGAATCTGAAAAACTTTTCTCAGCGCTCGTTGCAGATAAACTTGCCGCAAGAAAAAAAGCAGGAACCTACAACGGCAAATTCTCTCCCATCCATCATTTTCTGGGTTATGAAGGCAGATGTGCTTTCCCCTCAAACTTTGATGCTGACTATTGCTATTCATTAGGTTACAATGCATTTATGCTGATTCAATATGGTTATAACGGCTATCTTTCAAAGATTTCAAATCTTTCAAAGCCTGCATCTGAATGGGTAGCGGGCGGTATGCCGATTACCAAAATGATGAATATTGAAAGACGCCACGGTGAAGACAAGCCCGTTATTAAAAAGGCTCTGGTTGAACTTGACAGCAAGCCCTTTAAATATTTTGAGGCGCGCAGAGATGCATGGGCGGTTGAAACTGCTTATGTGTATCCCGGTGCAATTCAGTATTATGGCCCTGCCGAAGTTTGTGACATTACCACCAAAACTCTGATGCTTGAAAAAGAATAATAGAGAAAAAATGAGCGACTGCCTCACGGCAGTCGCTTTTTTTGTTTGCTGTTTAGTGGTTAAATCTGTAATCTGTCGGCTTTTTGGCGCATTTGGCCTGAATGCGGTCAAGCGCTTCGCCAAAACGCTGAAAATGCACAATTTCGCGCTCTCTTAAAAAACTGATAACGCGGTTAACATCCGGGTCGTTTGAAAGCCTTAAAATGTTATCATAAGTTACGCGTGCTTTTTGTTCTGCCGCAAGGTCTTCAACTAGGTCGGCAATGGGGTCGCCCTTAACCTGAAAACTCATTGAAGTAAATGCCTGACCGGCGGCCGATGTTGGCCACACGCCTTTAGCGTGGTCAACATAATAAAGTGCCAGAGGGCTGTTTTCAATCTCTGAGGTGGTAGCATTTTTCGTGAGTTGGTGCACCAGT
>JAZRUU010000044.1:0-2333 GCA_045652725.1 Clostridia bacterium
GATTCTCGTGAGACTTTCTGAGGCCGGCAGCCTTATCTTCAGCATAGAGTGCTTTAGCGCGTTCTGCCTTTAAGTCAATTTCTGCTGCAACCTTTGCAGGCTGAATCGGCTGACCGCCACCGGTTACACAACCGCCGGGGCAACCCATGATTTCGATGAAGTGATAGTTTGCTTTGCCTTCGCGAATGCTGGTGAGCAGTTTTCTTGCATTGCCCAGACCGTGAGCAACAGCAACCTTAACATCCATATCGCCAATGGTAACGGTGGCTTCTTTAATGCCTTCGGTACCGCGAACTTCTGTGTAATCAACCTTGTCTAAAGACTTGCCGGTTAAAACATCAGCAACGGTACGCAGAGCCGCTTCCATAACACCGCCGGTAGCACCGAAGATAACGCCGGCGCCGGTGGCTTCATCACCGAAGGGAGAATCAAAGACAGCGTCTTCAAGTTCGTTGAACTTAAGGCCTGCTTCTTTAATCATCTTCGCGAGTTCGCGTGTGGTGATAACAGCATCAACATCGGGGTAGCCTGTGCCGGAGAGTTCTTCGCGCTGTGCTTCAAACTTCTTGGCAGTACAGGGCATTACAGATACAACATAAATATCTTTCGGGTCGATGCCTGCTTTTTCAGCATAGTATGATTTTAAGATAGCGCCATACATCTCGTGGGGAGATTTAGCGGATGACAGATTGTCTAAAAAGTCGGGGAAGTTATGTTCGCAGAACTTAACCCAACCGGGGCTGCAGGAAGTGATTAAGGGGAGTTTTCCGCCATTTTTGATGCGGCCAAGTAACTCGGTGCCTTCTTCCATAATGGTCAGGTCAGCGGCAAAGTCGGTATCAAAAACCTTGTCAAAGCCAAGTGCTTTTAACGCAGCGGCCATTTTGCCGGTAACCGGTGTGCCGATGGGGAGACCAAATTCTTCACCCAATGCAGCTCTTACAGCAGGTGCAGCCTGCACAACAACATGCTTGGTTTCGTCAGAGAGCGCCTTCCATACAGGAGCTAAACCGTCTTTTTCATACAGAGCGCCAACGGGGCAGACAGAAACACACTGACCGCACATTGCACAATCGGTTTCGTTCAGGCTCTTTTCAAAAGAACTGCCGATAGCAGTGTTAAAGCCTCTCTGTGTTGCATCAATTGCGCCAACAGTCTGAACTTTTTTACAAACTGCCACACAGCGACGGCAAAGAATACATTTGCTGTTATCACGAACAATAGAGGGAGAAACATCATCAATGGTTGACGGTGTCTGTGCACCTTCATAGGGGAGTTCGGTAACATTTAATTCTTCAGCCAGAGTCTGCAGTTCGCAGTTTCTGTTTCTTGCACAGGTCAGACATTTTTTGTTGTGGTTTGAAAGCATCAGTTCTAAAACTGCCTTTCTTGCCTTTCTGACACGCTCGGTTGTGGTGAATACCTCCATGCCCTCGTTAACAGGGTATACGCAGGCGGTAACCAGAGTTCTGGCACCCTTTACCTCAACCAGACACATTCTACATGCGCCGATTTCGTTAATATCTTTTAAATAGCAAAGTGTGGGGATATCAATACCGGCAGAGCGAGCAGCCTGCAGGATGGTGTAATCTTTCGGTACTGAAATACTTTTGCCGTTGATTGAAATAGTAACCATTTCCATTTTAACATCTTCCTCCTTCCGTTATTCAACAATGATTGCGCCGAATTTACATTTTTCAACACAAGCGCCGCACTTAACACACTTGGAAGCATCAATGACGAAGGGATTCTTAATTTCGCCGGTGATTGCACCAACGGGGCACTGTCTTGCGCAGAGGCTACAGCGCTTACATTTGTCAGCAACAATCTTATAGGTTACAAGTGCTTTACATACGCCAGCGGGACATTTTTTGTCAATAACATGAGCAACATACTCATCTCTGAAGTAGCGCAGAGTAGAAAGAATCGGGTTGGGCGCTGTTTGACCGAGACCGCAAAGAGCAGATTCTTTAATAGAGTATGCGAGTTGCTCTAACTTGTCAAGGTCTTCTAAGCATCCGTTACCTTTGGTGATTCTGTCTAAAATTTCAAGCATGCGCTTGGTACCGATACGGCAGGGAGTACACTTACCGCAGGATTCATCAACGGTGAATTCCAGGAAGAATTTTGCAATGTCAACCATGCAGTTATCTTCGTCCATAACAATCAAACCACCGGAACCCATCATAGAACCGATAGCAAGCAGGTTATCGTAATCGATCGGAACATCGATCAGAGATGCGGGAATGCATCCGCCGGAAGGACCACCGGTCTGAGCAGCCTTAAAGTGCTTACCGTTGGGGAAAGTCGGAGGCCAAGCGGTCTTAGGAAGA
>JAZRUU010000045.1:0-8754 GCA_045652725.1 Clostridia bacterium
GCGTTTAAAATGTTAATTTCGTCAATCACGGTTTCATCCACGCGGGCAATGCTGTAAGCAATTGCCTTTTCGCAGATAAGCGGAAAAAGCGCTTCTCTCTTTTTCTCTGTGAGCGCCTTTGAATCGTTAATCTCTTCCATATAAAATCCTTGCGGCAAAATCACCGCCGCGGCAAACACGGCGCCTGCAAGCGGGCCGCGCCCTGCTTCATCAACGCCGCAAAGATAGGTAACTTCAGGGCTGTAAAACTGTCTGTCAAATTCTTCACGCGTCATGCTTCTTCTCCCTTCGGTGATTCAAGCGTAATTCTGCCGATTTTGGCACTTCTGAATTCATCTAAAACAATCTGCGCCGCGCGGAGCAAATCATATTCACCCTTCGAAACGATGAAGCCGCGTTTTTTGGCAACCGCCTCAAGTGCATAAAACCCGTTTTCAAATTCGCAGGTTTCGAGTTTGTAGCGTGCCATCAGCATTTCAGGCGCGCGTTCACACAAAGCCTCCATCAATTTGGCACCCAGCGTTTCAGTATCCATAATCTCATCTTTAATTGCGCCCGAAAAAGCAAGGCGCAAGCCAACCGCCTCGTCTTCAAACTTCGGCCACAGAACACCGGGGGTGTCTAACAGTTCAAGCCCGCCGGAAAGACGAATCCATTGTTTGCCACGCGTCACACCCGGCCTGTCACCGCTAATTGCCGCCGTTCTGCCGGCCAAACGGTTAATAAAAGATGATTTGCCCACATTGGGTATGCCGACAATCATCAGTTTCAAGGCGCGATTCACCATGCCGCGCTCTTCTTGCTGCTTTCGTTTTTCAGTCAAAAGGGCGCGCGCCATATCCACAACCTGCTTGGTGCTTTTGCTGTGCACGCTGTCAAACAAAAGCGCAGGCAGGCCTTTTTCTTTAAAATAAGAAAGCCAAGCCTCATTCTCATTTGGGTCAGCAAGGTCTGATTTATTTAAAATTAAAAGTCTCGGCTTCTGGCCGCAGATGCCGTCAATTTCAGGATTGCGTGACGAAAGCGGCGCTCTTGCATCAAGCAGTTCAACCACCAAATCTACAAGTTTTAAGTTTTCGCTGATTAAACGACGCGTTTTGGCCATATGCCCGGGAAACCATTGAATGTTCATTTGCCCCTCCTATAGAAACAATGCCGGAACCCAGGTTCCGGCATATTGCTGTTACTCTAAATTTTCATATAAGCCGCCGAAGCGCGAAAAAGGCGCAATACGAAGACTGGCGCGGCCGACAACATCTTCATATGCAACAAGGCCTAAATTGCGGCTATCCTGCGAGTTGTTGCGGTTATCACCCATTACAAACACATAGCCTTCGGGCACGGTTAACGGATAGGCATTCGCGCTGCCGCCGCTTCTTAATTTTTCTAAAATATAAGGTTCATCCAAAACCTCACCGTTTACAATCACATTACCGGTTTCAGGGCGGATGTCAAGCACATCGCCGGGAACGGCAATAACACGCTTAATGATGAATTTACCAAGTTCGCGTGATTTAACCACAACAATATCTTTTTCTTTTGGCTTATAAAATAGCTTGGTAACAACCAAACGCTCTTTTGACTGCAAGGTGGGCAGCATAGAAGAACCTTCAACCTGCACAAGTGCAAACAAAAACTGGTTAATGAGCAGCGCCAGCACCATAGCAACGGCAATGGCCTGCGCCCATTCATAAAGTTCTTTAAACCAGTTGTTTTTTTTGGGCGGCTCGCTCTCAACATTTTCACGAACCGACATATCAAAAATCTCCGCATCAATGCACTTTTTCTCCGACACAGCCGGCGCTTCGGGCGTGGCAGTATTTATATCTTTCATATCATCCATGATGATTTTCCTTTCATAAAAAACAAAGAGGGCGCATCAAAGAAACAATGCCGGTGACATACATTTCTCTGATTACACCCCCTGACGATAGACCCACAGCCTATCTTAGTTTTCTTTTCTTAATCTTTCTTTAACCTTGGCAGCCTTACCAACTCTGTCTCTTAAGTAGAACAGTCTGGCTCTTCTGACTTTACCCAGTCTTACAACTTCGATTTTAGCAATCTTCGGTGAGTTAACGGGGAAGGTTCTTTCAACGCCAACGCCGTAAGATACGCGTCTAACGGTGAAGGTCTTCTGAATGCCGCCATTCTGAACCTTGATGATGGTACCTTCAAAAATCTGAATTCTTTCTCTGTTACCTTCTTTTACCTTAACATGAACTTTAACGGTGCTACCGATTTCAAGTTCCGGCAGGTCGGTTCTGATTTGGTCTTGAGTTAATGCTTTAATTACGTCCATTTGTTTTCCTCCTCTCGATGCGAAGCGTTCTTACCTGAACAAGCAGGCAGCGGACCGCTCTCTCTTTTGCACATTCGCCAACTAATTATACAATATTTTTTGCGAAAATACAAGTATTTTTTTCCTGTTTTTTAAATTACAATCAAACAGATGTATTTACTGTTTGTTTTTCTGTTCTCTCAACTTCTCCATTTCACTTTCAAGTTGTTCCATAGATCGGCCCATACCTTGCCAATCCTGATTTCTTGTAGACTCTTTCACGGCATCATAGGCCTCAAGCACCTCGTTGATAACGCTTTCAAGGTCTTTTATTTCATTCTCGCTTATTTGCTCCTGCGGTGCCTGTTCAGGTGCAGCCGCTCCGCTTTCACCACCGGCAAAAACCGCGCGCAGCGCCGCTTCAAGCGTCGGCTCCATTGCAATGGCATCGCCATAGGCAACCACAATGCGCTTGAGTTCAGGAAGCGAGGCATTGTTCTGCGAGGTCAGATAAATCGGCTCAACATAAAGCAAAGTGTCGCGATATGGCACAACCAGCAAATTGCCGCGTATAACGCTGGAGCCACCCTGCCCCCACAGCGTCATTTCTCGCGAAATGGCCGGGTCGTTATCAATGCGGTTTTCAATCTGCAACGGGCCATAAACCGTTTCGTTTTTAGGAAAACGATACAGCAGCATTTCGCCGTAATGTTCGGGGCTGTTGCGCTGCACCAAAAGGCCGACCATATTGTGTTTGCCCTGCACCACAAACGGACGCGTTAAAACCATTTCACTCTTGCCGTCAATTTCCATAATATTGTAATAGGGCTCAACGGCAATTTCATTGGCCTGATATTTTTCCCGCGCAATATCCCACACATCGGCACGGTCATAAAACTGCCCTGAATTCTTCACATGGTAGCGCTGATAGATTTCAGTTTGCACCTTAAATAGTTCTTCAGGCACACGCGTGTGATTTCTGACCGCTTCAGGCAGGTCACCCTCTTGAAACAGACCGGGATACACGCGCCGGTAACTGCGGGCAATGGGGTCATTTTCATCAATTAAATAAAAATCAAGGTTGCCTGTGTAAGCATCCACAACCACAGTCACAGAGTTACGAATGTAATTGATATTGCCGTAAGGCTGGGCATAGGGATAATGGCGTGAACTTGTGTAACCGTTCACAATCCAGTAGAGTCTGCCGTCATCCCCCACTACAAGATAGGGGTCATCATCATAAGTGAAAAACGGCGCTACCATTTTCACACGCTCTAAAATGTTTCTGTTAATCAGCAGTTTGCTATCATCACCAACATTGCCCGAAAACAGCATGCGGTAATCTTTATAATACAGCGAGAACATTATGCGTTTAAACAGACTCATTTTAATGCCTGTGTCACCATCAAAGGTGAACTGAATATCTTCTAACCCCTCCGAATAGTCAAGTTCACGGTTGTCGCCGCCAACAATAACATAATCATTCGTCAGTTCGCCGTAATAAATGCGCGGTTGGGTGATTTCGGGCATGCCGCCGCTTGATTCAGGCGGAATATCGCGAATCAAAAATTCGGGTTGCCCCTCTGCCGTCACACGGTTAACAGGGCTTGCCACCGCACCAAAACCGTGGGTATAGCGAAAGATCTGATTGGCATAAGATTTTGCCGATTCATCTAAATTCTCTTTGTTCAGTTCGCGGGCCGCCAAAAAGACAACATTCAGTTTGCCATCCAGTTCATAGGGCACAACATCCACATCGTTAAAAGTATAGTATTTGCGCAAAAACTGCAACTGATTGTAGGCTGTAAGCGTTGCACCGTAGTCTGCAATGCGCGTGCCGGCCAGCCAGGTGTCATCTTCACCGAGAACGCTTTGGCTGACATCATAACGGGGATAAAATTCCTTCTCGCTGATGGTATCTAAGCCAAAGGCGTGGCTTGTTGCCTCAATATTATGCTCAATGTATGGCGTTTGCAAATTCCGCTCATTGGGGTTAACCACCAAAGCATCAACACCGAGCGAAACAAGGGTTGTCAAAACAAAAACCACAGGCACAACTGCAACCGAAATTAAAGCAAGAATATATTTTTTTCTGTAAAAAAAGAACACAATCAAGGCCACCGCGAGCAAAACAACAAAAGGTGCAACGCGGTAATAAAACCGCCAGATGTTGGCTTCAATATATCCGGCACCAAAAATATCATTCCCCGAACCGAAAGAACTGAACATCAGGTTTTCTGCAGAAAAGCGGTTGGTCAGAACCAGCAGGGCAAAATATAAAATAGCAAGAATCACAAGATGCAGCACTGCACCTTTTTCTTCTTTAATTACATCTTTTAAATTCCGATGCCCCTTTTTAACAAAAACAAAAAGATACACCACGGCTGAAAAGATAATCAGCGTAATGAGTAAGGCTTTTATGCCGCCTGTCAGACTCATTAAAAATGGTCTTTGAAAAATATAGTAACCAATATCGCGCAAGAACAGCGGGTCCTGCACGCTAAAAGTTTCAGCATTAGCCGCCAACAAAAGTTTTTGATAAAGATTGTCACCCGTGATGCTTGCATAGGAAAAAGAAAGCACAAGGCTCGCAAGCAGATATGGCCAGTTTTTTAACAAAATTCCGACAGAAAAGTTCTTTTTAACAGCAATTTTTTTGAGTAAAAACAAATTCACCGCCACAACGAAAAAAGTTAGTAAAAAACCAACCGCGCGTGTTAGAATGCGGGCAAAAATATTCGTCCAGAAAATTGAAACATAGTTTTTGCCAATCTCCTGAATCTGCCAATATTCCATTAAAATGTTGTAACCCACCTTGCAGACAAGCAGAGCAAGAACAAAAACAATAATCAGAATACCAAAAACTTTTTTCTTTTTGCCGTTCATTTGAAAAATTTTTTTATAATCTTTTTCTTCAAAACCCGAAAAACCATTCATAAAAAACGCTCCTTTCATAGCAAAAATGACAAGCCGAAGGCCTTCGGCTTGTCAGAATCTTTATTCTTCTGCAGGAAACAGCGCTTCAGCAAAAGCGTGTGCATCAAAGGGACGCAGGTCATCAATCTGTTCGCCAACGCCAATAAATTTAACGCCAATACCCTGCTCGCGTGAGAGCGGCAGAATCACACCGCCTTTGGCTGTGCCGTCAAGTTTTGTTAAAACAACACCGGTGATGCCCGCTGCCTGCGCAAACTCGCGGCTTTGCACCAGCGCATTCTGGCCGGTTGAAGCATCAAGCACCAAAAGCGTTTCAGCGGGAGCGCCATTTGTTTCACGCTCAACCACGCGTGCCGTTTTCTTTAATTCTTCCATCAAATTCTTTTTATTATGCAAACGGCCGGCCGTGTCACAAATTACAATATCGGCGCCGCGCGCTTTTGCCGCCTGAATGCTGTCAAACACAACGGCCGAAGGGTCTGCCCCCTCCTTGTGTTTTACAAGCTCCACGCCGGCGCGCTCTGCCCAGATTTCAAGCTGGTCAATTGCCGCTGCGCGAAATGTGTCAGCCGCGGCCAGAATCACGCGTTTGCCCTGGCTTTTATAGTAATGTGCCAATTTGCCGATGGATGTGGTTTTACCCACGCCGTTAACACCAATGACCATAATCACCGCAGGTTTTGAATCGAGTGCAAGCGACGAATCCTGCGCTGATAAAATTTCTTCAACAATTTCGCGGAGCACGGTTTTTAATGCACCCGCCTCACTTAAACCTCGGCTTTTTGCGCGTTCTTTCAAACAATCTATGATATAAGCCGAAGTTTCTGCACCGATATCAGACATAATCAGCGCTTCTTCCAGCTCATCAAACAAATCATCATCAATCTTGCCCAGCGAAATGAGAACCGAATCAATTTTTTCAGAAATGGCAGACCGCGTTTTGCCAAGCCCGGCTTTCAAGCGGCTGAAAAACCCCTGTTTTGCCTCCTCAGGTGCCGGTGAAGATTCTTTTTCTTCACTTTCTGTTGCCACATCTTCAGTCTTTTCAGGTTCTTCGGTCACAGTTTCGGGTGCGGCAGATGATTCTTCTTCCTCATCGTCGCCACCCTGCGATAAAACCTCACTCTCGGCATTGTTTACAGCATCGCCATTTGATTTTTTCTTCTTTTTTCCAAAAAAGTTTTCAAACATTTTTCTATCCAACTCTTTTCTTAACCGATAATATCCTGCTCGGTTTCATGTTTTTTATCACGAACCATCAGGCTCATAACGGCAGTTTTCGGGTCTTTTCCTTCAAAAAGCACCGCATAGGCCTGCTCTACGATGGGCATTTCTACACCCATTTTTTTTGCAAGCAAATAAGCAGCCTCGGTGGTATAAAAACCCTCAACAACCATTTTAACTTCTGCAACTGCCGCCTCGGGGCTCTTACCCTGCCCGATTAAAATGCCGGCACGGCGGTTTCTTGAGTGCATACTTGTGCAGGTAACAATCAAATCACCCACACCGGAAAGACCTAAAAATGTCAAAGGGTCTGCACCCATGCTCACACCAAGGCGGGTAATTTCAGCCATGCCGCGTGTCATCAGCGCTGCTTTGGCGTTATCACCCAAACCAAGACCATCTGTTACGCCAGCACACAGCGCAATAACATTTTTAAGTGCGCCGCCGAGTTCAACACCAACCATATCGCTGCCGGTATAAACACGGAAAGTTTCGCACATAAAAATATCCTGCAAAAATTGTGACACCATAATGTCATCCGAAGCAATTACATTTGTGGTCGGCAATTCTCTGCCAACCTCCTCCGCGTGTGAAGGGCCTGACATAACTGCCACTTTTGCCTGCGGAATAGCCTCGGCAATCACCTCTGAAAGGCGTTTCTGGCTCTCTTGCTCAAGGCCCTTTGAGGCAGAAACCACAATGGTGTCCTCTTTCACAAACGGCGCCAGCGCTCTGGCCGTTGCCAAAACTGCGCGCGAGGGGGTCACCATCACAATCACTTCGGCATCTTTGGCCGCTTCTTCAAGCGAAGTTGTATAAGAAATACTGTCAGGAAGCATAATTCCCGGCAAAAACTGTTTATTTTCTCTATCACGGGTAAGCGCCTCAGATTCTGCCTGCAAATATGACCACAAGGTAACCCGGTGACCGTTTCGCGCCAGCAGAGAGGCAATGGCAGTTCCCCAACCGCCGGAGCCGATAACTGCAATTTGTTTCATAGCTGTTACTCCTTTTTCTCTTTTTTAGCACCCAGTTTTGATTCTGTTCCCGCGCAGAGCCGTTTGATATTGGCTTTGTGACGGTAAACCGCCAAAGCCGCCATAAGCACAGACAAAAGAATATAAACGCCGGTTGTGGAAACAGGATTCCAAATGTTTAAAAGCACCACGCAAACCGGAAAAGAAACCGAAGCGCAGATGGATGCCAGCGACACATAGCGTGTGATGGATACAACCAATAAAAACACAACAATCAAAACAATGGCAATGCGATAGTCAAACATCATAATCGCACCCCACGATGACAAAATACCCTTGCCGCCTTTAAATTTAAAATAAAGCGGAAAGTTATGGCCCAAAACCGCGCCAAAGCCGGCGAGATATTCTGCAATCTGAATAACAGCTGTATTATCCTTAACCACAGCCGATACAATCCAGCGGGCAAGCAGAACAGAGATAATGGCTTTAAAAAGGTCAAACACGAACACAAACACAGCCGCTTTTTTGCCAAAAACGCGGAGCGTGTTTGTCATCCCGGCATTTTTACTGCCGGCATTTCGAATATCGGTACCTTTAAAAACCCAACTGAAAATAATAGAAGCGTTTAAACTGCCAAACAGGTAGCCACCAAAAAGGCAGGCAATTAAATACAATATATTCATCATGTCACCTCATTTATGAATCTTCTCTCTCGCGAAGAACGAACCGCACCGGTGTACCCTCAAGCCCAAAAACACCGCGAATCTGGTTTTCTAAATAGCGAATGTATGAAAAATGTGCCAATTCTCTGTTGTTCACAAACAAAACAAAGGTCGGCGGCGCCGTAGAGGCCTGTGTGATGTAATAAATTTTCAACCGCTTACCCTTATCTGACGGCGGCTGAACGCGCATTGTTGCTTCATTTAAAACATCGTTTAATGCCCCTGTTCTGATGCGCATAGTGTTCTGTTCGCGAACATAGTTCACAAGTTCAAACAAACGGTCAAGGCGCTGACCCGTCATAGCCGAAATGAACACAACTGGCGCATAGAGCATAAAAGATAAACCCTCTGCCACCTGCTTGCGAAAAGCATCCATCGTTTTGCCGTCTTTTTCAATCAAATCCCACTTGTTAACCGCAATCACACAGGCCTTGCCCTGCTCGTGAGCATATCCTGCAATTTTGGTATCCTGCTCGGTAACGCCCTCTTGCGCGTCAATCATAATCACACACACATCGGCTCTGTCAACTGCGCCGAGCGAGCGGATAACGCTGTAGTGTTCAATGCCCTCTTCCACCTTGCTGCGCTTGCGCATACCGGCGGTATCAATAAA
>JAZRUU010000046.1:0-4239 GCA_045652725.1 Clostridia bacterium
CCATCGGCAGAAAGAAAGACCATATTGCTACGGTACACGCTCTCGGCCTGAAAAAGGTTCGGGATGAAAAAGAACACCAGGACAATGCTGCAATTCGCGGTATGATTGCCAAGGTGGACTATATGCTCGAGGTTGAAGAAATATAGTAGAAGGAGGTGCTCCCATTGAAACTGAACGAATTAAAGCCTGCAGAAGGCTCCAAGAAAGCAGCGTTCAGAGTTGGCCGTGGTCACGGTTCCGGTAACGGTAAAACCGCAGGCAGAGGTCACAAGGGTCAGAATGCCCGTTCCGGCGGCGGTGTACGTCCGGGCTTTGAGGGCGGACAGATGCCTCTCTACAGACGTTTGCCGAAGAAGGGCTTTACAAATATCTTTGCAAAAACTTATACACAAATCAATGTTTCAGATTTAAACAAATTTGCTGACGGTACTGAGGTAACCGCCGAGGTATTAAAGGCAGAGGGAATCATCAAGAAAGTAAATGACGGTGTTGTTGTTTTAGGTCGTGGTGATTTAACCGCTAAGAATCTGACAGTAAAAGCAGTACGTTTCTCAGCAACTGCAGCGGAAAAGATCGCAAACGCCGGAGGAAAGGCGGAGGTGATCTAAATGCTGCAGACACTCAGAAACGCATGGAAGATTCCCGAACTGAGAAAGAAAATGCTCTACACCTTATTGATGTTGCTCATTTTCCGTTTGGGTTCTTACATCCCCGTTCCGGGTCTTACCGGTGATGCAATCAGCCAGATGATGGGTGGTTTTTCAGACGGTATGCAGGGGTTGTTAAATAACTTCTCCGGTGGCGCTCTGGAACGCGGATCTATCTTCGCGATGAGTATTTCGCCTTACATCAATGCATCGATTATTCTGCAACTTTTAACTGTTGCAATCCCTGCACTTGAAAGATTGGCGAAAGAGGGTGAAGAAGGCAGAAAGAAAATTTCTTCCTACACCCGTTATTGTACAGTAATTTTAGGCTTCCTGCAGGCAACCGGTTTATACTTCGGTTTAAAAGCCGGCATGGAAGGTAACGCAGTTATGAACTATGTCATTGTTACCCTGTCTTTAACAGCGGGTACCGCATTTTTGATGTGGCTCGGCGAACAGATTACAGAAAACGGTATCGGCAACGGTATCTCTCTGTTAATCTTCACCGGTATCGTTTCACGCGGCCCTGCAATGATTCAGTCACTGCGTGCATCTCTCATTACAGCTGAAGGCATGAGCATTCAGTCTGTAATTACTCTCATTGCAATTGTTGCTGTGGCAATTATTGCAGTTGCTTTTGTTGTTCTGGTGAACGATGCAGAGCGCAGAATCCCTGTGCAGTATGCAAAACGCGTGGTTGGCAGAAAGATGTATGGCGGCCAGAGCACCCACATCCCCATTAAGTTGGCGATGGCCGGTGTAATGCCGATTATCTTTGCGGTATCCATCATGTCTTTCCCGCAGACCATCAATATGTTCATCAATGGTGAAGCAATGCCGACAGGTTTCTGGGGCACAGTTCTTAATCTGTTCCGTCAGACGCATCCGTTCTACATCATTGCGTACTTCCTGCTGATTGTCTTCTTCACCTATTTCTACACAGCAATTCAGTTTAATCCCATTGAAATTTCTAACAACATGAAGAAGAATGGCGGCTTTGTTCCGGGTATCCGTCCCGGCAAACCCACCTCAGACTTCGTTGCAAGAATTCTTTCTAAGATTACACTGTTTGGCTCACTGTTCTTAGCAGTAATTGCTATTTTCCCGATTCTTCTGGCTTTTGTGCCGAATCTTGCTGGTATTTCTATCGGCGGTACATCATTGCTCATCGTAGTTGGTGTTGCACTTGAAACCGTTAAGCAGATGGAATCTCAGATGCTGATGCGTCATTATAAAGGTTTCTTAGAATAGGGTGAATAGTTAATGAAATTAGTATTGTTCGGTCCGCCGGGTGCCGGCAAAGGCACCCAGGCGGTCAAACTCTCAGAGGCTTTGGGCGTTCCCACCATTTCTACAGGACACATCATCCGTCAGGCAATGGCAGAGGGAACCGAGGTCGGTAAAAAGGCTGAAGCCTACATGAATCGCGGCGCGCTGGTGCCCGATGATGTGGTGGTTGCACTTGTTGCCGAGCGCATTAAAGCAGATGACTGTCAAAAGGGCTATATTTTAGACGGTTTCCCCAGAACTGTGCCGCAGGCAGAGATGATGGACGAAATCGGGATTTTGGTTGACCGCGTGATTGACATTGAAGTGCCGGACGAAGCCATTGTAACAAGAATGGCAGGCCGCCGAGTTTGCGGCAAGTGCGGTGCGGCTTTCCATGTGGCCTTTAATCCCCCCAAGGCAGAAAATGTTTGTGATGTTTGTGGTGAAGCGCTTTCCATCCGTGAGGATGATGTGCCGGAGGTTGTTTTAAACCGACTGAACATTTACCACAACCAGACAGAGCCTTTGAAAGCATATTATGCAAAACAAAACAAACTGTTTGAAGTTTCCGGCGAGGGCACCGTTGAGGAAGTTTTTGCACGGATTCAGAAGGCAGTATTGTAAAAGAGGGAGTCAAGATGATTAAAATCAAATCTCCCCACGAAATTGAAGCAATGCGGACGGCGGGCCGCATCACAGCCGAAACCTTTGAATGTTTGAAGGAAGCGATTGTGCCCGGCATCACCACCGCAGAACTTGACGACATTGCAGCCCGGTTTATCCGGAAAAACAATGCGACATGTTCCTTTTGGCAGTATAATGGCTATCCTGCACATATCTGTTCTTCTGTGAATGAGCAGGTGGTGCACGGCATCCCTTCAAAGAAGGTAACCCTTCGCGAAGGTGATATTGTCAGCATTGATATTGGCGTTTGCTACAAGGGCTACCACGGTGACAGTGCAAAAACTTTTGCCGTTGGCAACATCAGCCCCGAGGCAGAAAAGCTGATTCGTGTGACAAAGGAGAGCTTTTATGAAGGCCTGAAAATGGCTCAGGCAGGTAACCGCGTGCTTGACATTGGTGCCGCTGTGCAAACCTATGTTGAAAAGAACGGTTACTCTGTTGTCAGAAGTTTAGTCGGCCACGGTGTTGGCGCGGCGCTCCACGAAGACCCCGAGGTTCCGAACTTTGGCACTCCGGGCCGTGGCGCAAGGCTGATGCCCGGTATGACTCTGGCGATTGAGCCGATGGTAAATCAAGGAACGTATCATGTAAATACCCTTTCAGATGGATGGACAGTGATAACTGCAGATGGCAAGCTCTCGGCTCATTATGAGCATACCATTCTTGTTCGGGATGGCGAGACTGAAATTCTGACGACCTGTTAAAGTTTTTTGAGGTGATGGTTTTTGAGCGTTTTTGCCGGTGATATTGTTTATGCAAAGGCAGGCAGGGACAAAGACAAGCCCTTTGTGGTTTTGTCAGCCGATTCACAGTTTGCTGTGCTCGCAGATGGGCGCAGACGGCGCGTGGAAAAGCCGAAAAAGAAAAAACTGAAGCATTTGCTGCAAAGCGGTGCGTCAGCATTACCCATTCAAGAAAAACTGAAAAACGGTGAAGTTATTACAAATCCGGCTGTCAGAAAGGCTTTGGCAGAATTTAAAAACAATCATGATGCATAGGAGGTTTTACTATGGCAAAAGACGGCGTTTTAGAGCTGGAAGGTACTGTCTTAGAGTCGCTGCCCAATGCGATGTTTATGGTAGAGCTGGAGAACGGCCATCAGATTTTGGCTCACATCTCCGGTAAGCTCAGAATGAATTTTATCAGAATTTTACCGGGCGATAAGGTAACAGTTGAACTGTCGCCCTACGACCTGACGAAAGGCCGAATCACCTGGAGAGCGAAATAATCCGGGCGAAAGAGCCGCATAGAGAATAAAAAAGACGCAAATGCAGTCTTTAAGGAGGAATTCACATGAAGGTCAGACCGTCTGTTAAACCGATTTGCGAAAAATGCAAAATCATTAAGCGCAAAGGTAAAGTAATGGTGATTTGTGAAAATCCCAAGCATAAGCAGAAACAGGGCTGAGAACAGCTAGCCCCCTTTCGAGGGGTCCTACATGTTAAAACCCATGCGGGGCGGCTGCACGCTTCGAGCGTGACCTGCATGGTTAGGCATATACACGATGGAATTGTATTGGAGGTGTAAAAATGGCAAGAATTTCAGGTGTTGACTTACCTAGAGAAAAAAGAGTTGAAATCGGCTTGACTTATGTTTATGGTATCGGCCTTTCAAGCTCCCGTAAGATTCTGGAGAAAAC
>JAZRUU010000047.1:0-3137 GCA_045652725.1 Clostridia bacterium
CGCGCCTGCGAGAAACGCCCTGTTACGGTGGATGCAATGGAGCGTGTGGTTGAAGAAATTGAAACCGCAGCACAAAACCTGATGGAGCACGAAATTAAAAGTGAGCGCTTGGGTGAAATGGTGATGGAGAAACTGAAACTGTTAGATGAGGTTGCCTATGTGCGCTTTGCCTCGGTTTACCGTGAGTTCCGTGACCTGAATACATTTGTTGAAGAAGTTAACAAACTGCTTAAGAGGTAAGGATATGGAGCGCATTCACAGCGAATGGAAAGAGATTTTAGCGCCCGAATTTCAAAAGCCTTATTTTGCATCCCTGTGGGAGCAGGTTGAGGCGGCTTATGAAAACGGGACGATTTATCCCGCAAAAGAGAATATTTTTAATGCTTTAAATTACACGCCTTACAGTGCGGTGAAGGTTCTTTTGTTGGGGCAGGACCCCTATCACGGTGCAGGGCAGGCGCACGGCCTTGCCTTTTCTGTTTTGCCGGGTGTGCCGTTTCCGCCCTCGCTTCAGAATATGTTTAAGGAACTGAGTAATGATTTGGGTGTTTCGTATCCGCAGTCGGGCTGTTTAAACCCTTGGGCGGAGCAGGGCGTGTTGTTGTTAAACACCGTGCTTACGGTGCGCGAGAGCGAGCCAAATTCTCACAAAAAACTGGGGTGGACTTTATTTACCGATGCGGTTATCTCTGCGCTTAACCAAAGAGAAGACCCTGTTATTTTCTTGCTTTGGGGTGCAAATGCAAAAGAAAAGTTGCCGCTGATTACCGAAAGCCGGCATTTTGTGCTGTCGGCGCCGCATCCCAGCCCCTTGTCTGCCAGCCGCGGTTTTTTTGGCTGTGCACATTTTAGTAAAACGAATACAATTTTAGAGCGATTGGGCAAAGAGCCTATTCGCTGGGAATTGTAAAGATAGCCAGAAAGGTATTTTACATATGGATTATATTATTTTTGATCTGGAGTGGTCCAGAAACATCCGGCGGGTAATTCCCAAATGCCCCGATGAAATCATTCAGATTGGTGCCGTGAAATATGATAAGAATATGCGGTATAAGGGCAGTTTTAACCGCTTTATAAAGCCGGGTGTGTATGATAAAATTGATCACCGCGTGGCCGAGATTACCGGCATCACCCGCGAACATCTGATGCGGTTTGGGGTGCCTTTTCCCGAGGCTTTTCGTGAGTTTAAAGCCTTTATGGGGCACGACAGCGTGCTGATGTCGTGGGGCGCGCAAGATGTTCAGATTCTTCGCGTTAACGCGCAGTATTATGATAAAAATGCCAAACTGAACTTTATGCATCATTTTGTTGATTTGCAAAAATATGCGGCTGATAAACTTCTGCCGGGAGAAAAACAGCAGATAGGACTGACAACGGCGGCTGACCTTTGCGACATATCGTATGAGGAAGAAACGCTGCACGATGCCCATGTTGATGCTGAAATTTCGGGCGAGGTATTCGCTAAAATTTTTGATAAAAAGCAGTTTGCATCCTACATTTACAACGCTTCTGTGCCGCCGCAGAAACCGAGAAAGAAAGATGCGGAGAAGAATCTTTCTTTTTATTGCCCTGATTGTGGCGGCAAATTGAAAAACAAAAGCGGCTGGTTTTGCGACACAAGTCACGGTTTTGCGCTGATGCACTGCAAAAAATGCAAAAAAAATGTGTTTGCCTCGGTTGAGGTATATGCAGATAAAGAGGGTAAGCGCCGCCGCAAAAAACGGCTTCGTATTGTTGAAAAGAAAAAAGACATTAACGGTCTTTAAAAAATTTTAAATAAATAATGAGGTGTAAAACATGAGTCAATTTGAATTGCTGAACGATAAGGATAAAAGCGTTCGTCTTTCTGCTTTAAAAGAACTGGCAGAACAGGGTAAAATTACGCCGATTGCCGATAAGGATGAGGTGAATAACCACATTCACACCACTTATTCTTTCTCGCCCTATTCGCCGACAATGGCAGTTGTTAAGGCTTATACTGCCGGTCTTACCACCGCCGGTATTATGGACCATGATTCCATCAGCGGTGCCAGAGAATTTTTAGAAGCCGGCAGAATTTTAGGTTTGAAAACAACCATCGGTTCTGAATGCCGTGCCAATATGGAGGGCACAGCCCTTGCCGGCAGAAGAATTAACAACCCCGACCAGAACGGCGTTATTTATATGGCGCTTCACGGCATTCCTCATAGCCAGATTGATAAGGTTGAGGCGTTCTTTAAACCCTATGTTGAGGCGCGTAACCGCCGCAACAGAAAGATGATTGATAACTGCAACAAACTGCTTTCGGGCTTTGGCATTACGCTTGATTTTGATGCCGATGTTCTGCCGCTTTCTATGAATGCGGTGGGCGGCTCGGTTACAGAACGCCATCTCTTATATGCGCTGGCTCTGAAGATTATTTCTGTATTCGGCAAGGGCGCAGGCTGCATTGGCTTTTTGAAAAATACAATGGGCATTTCTATCTCGCCGAAAATTGAAGATTTTCTGCTGGATGAAACAAACCCCCACTATGCCTATGACCTGCTTGGCGTGTTAAAGAGCGACATGATTGGCAAAATTTATGTTGATGCAACCGATGAATGCCCGAAAATTCGCGATGTGATTGCGTTTTCTAAAGAAATCGGCGCCGTTTCTGCCTATGCTTATTTAGGCGATGTCGGCCAGAGCGTAACGGGTGACAAAAAGGCGCAGAAGTTTGAAGATGATTATTTAGACCTCTTGTTTGAAACTATCAGCGAACTCGGTTTTGATGCGGTGACCTATATGCCCTCGCGTAACACACCCGAGCAGCTTGACCGTGTGATGGCGCTTTGCGACCGGTATAATCTTTTCCAGATCAGCGGTGAAGACATCAACAGCCCCCGTCAGAGTTTCTACTGTGAAAAACTGCAGGATCCCAAATTCCGTCATCTGATTGATGCAACCTTTGCCTTAATTGGTCACGAAACCAAGGCGACCGAAGATTTGTCTTTGGGCATGTTCTCAAAAGAAACCAAAGAGAAATATCCTGATATTAAAGAAAGAATTGAAGTTTACAAGGCCTTTGGCTTATAAAAACCAAAACCCCCGCAGCATAACGAATCCGTTCTGCTGCGGGGGTTTTCTTTTAAGGAAAAATGCGTGAAAGAATCATTTTG